>DATMNH010000026.1:0-3171 GCA_035568975.1 Casimicrobiaceae bacterium | reverse complement strand
ACCCCAGGGGCATGTGTCTCACCCGTCTGTTTTCGATGAAAAGCTCTCCCAACTTCACAAAACTTTACCTGCGCGCCACCAACCAGAAAACACTAGCCCCTAACTTGCTGCTCGCAGGCAATCCCGCCTGCGACCAAGATTAGGAGTTCAGGATGGTTGACCACAACAACACTCCGCTGTCTAACCCGGACCAAGTTCCGACTCAGACGAACCGCAGCGGTCGCAGAGGCATGCTCGTGATCGCGCTCGTTGCGGTCGCGCTTGTGGCCGGACTCACCGGCAACATGCTGTCTACGGCCTTCGGCCAAGGTTTCGCTTGGCACCACTTCGGAATGCGCGATGGCGGCATGTTCGGCGGTCCGCTCACGCCTGCGCAGATCGACGATCGCGTCGACCGCATGACCAAGCATATGGCGATCGAGCTCGACGCCACAGCGGACCAGCAGGTCAAGATCGCGAACATTGCCAAGGCCGCCATCGGCGATCTGCGGCCGCTGCGGGAGAAGGCGCAGGCTGCGCGGACCCAGGCGGTCACGCTTTTGACCGCTCCCACCATCGATCATGCTGCAATCGAGCGGTTGCGCGCGGAGCAGATCGTGCTTGCGGAAACGGCGAGCAAGCGCATCACACAGGCATTGACCGATGCGGTCGACGTGCTCAATCCCGAACAGCGCCGGAAGGTGGCAGACTGGATCGCGTTCAGTGGTCCGTGGGCGCGCTGGCATCGCGGTTGATGGACACGGGTTGACAGCATCCTTGGGCAAGCGCGTCCTCTTGATCGAAGATGATTTCCGTCTTGCTGGGATGCTCAGCGAGTACCTCGGCAAGGCGGGCTTCCACGTCATTCATGCCGAGAACGGGACGCGCGGGCTCGCGCTGCACGAACGGGAGCCGGTGGATGTCGTCATCCTTGATCTGATGCTGCCGGACACCGACGGCCTGGAAGTTTGCCGGCTGATCCGCGCCCGGTCCGACAGTCCGATCCTGATGCTGACGGCGCGCGGCGATCCGATGGATCGCGTCGTCGGGCTCGAACTGGGCGCGGACGATTACCTTCCCAAACCGTTCGAGCCGCGCGAACTATTGGCTCGGCTGCGTGCGATCCTGCGCCGCAGCCCTGCCGGACCAAGAAGTAGACCAGGAACCGGTTCAAGCCCCGATGTGCTGCGTTTTGGCCGCCTCGAGATCGATCGCGGAGCCCGCGAGGCACGCATCGATGGAGCGCTGTGTCCGCTCACCGGTTATCAATTTACCCTGCTGCTGACGCTGGCGGAGCACGCCGGCCGGGTCATGTCGCGTGACGCCCTAATGGACACGGTCAAGGGCGAGCCGATCGAGGCTTTCGACCGCTCGATTGATGTGCATGTCTCCCGGATCCGCGCCGCGATCGAAGATGATCCAAAAAAACCGCGGCGCGTCATCACGATCCGCGGCACAGGTTACGTGTTCGCCAAAGCCCAGGACTGAGGAGCCATGCTCGCATTCCGTATAAACCGATAGAACGTTCGGATGAAGCGGCTCTACTTTCAAATATATCTTACGATTGTGGGAAGTCTGGTTCTCGTCGTGCTGACGGCGGGCTTGCTTTGGCACTTCGTCGCGGGCGTCCCACCTTTCGGCCAGCCGTTCGAGATTGCCGGCGAAGTCGTTGCCGAGCTTGTTCCCGCCTCGAGTGCGCCGCTCGCGGTGCAACAGCAGGCGATCGACCGATTAGCCCAGCGGCTCGACGCGGATTTAGCGCTCTATGGCCGCGGGAACGAGCCACTGGCCGCAGCCGGTCGACCGCTTCCAGCGCCCAGCCGCGGCAGTCGTACCGGAGGCTGGCTGCGATCGCCGGCTGGGCCCGCTGTTTCAATACCTCTGCCGGACGGTCGGTGGCTGGTGGCACGCCTTCCGCTCCGGCGCCGCCCCAGCGCGGGCGTACTCGCGGCCTTCCTCGGGGTAATCGCCCTCGTAGTCGCCCTCGGAGCCCATCCCGTCGTCAGGCGGCTCACGGGACGGCTCGAGCGATTGCAACGTGGCGTCGAATCGCTTGGAGCGGGCGATCTGCGCGCGCGCGTCAAGGTCGAGGGCCGCGACGAGGTCGCGCGACTCGCCGAGAGCTTCAATCAGGCCGCGGCCCGCATCGAAAGCCTAGTCGACGCTCACAAAATGCTGCTGGCCCATGCGTCGCATGAGTTGCGGACGCCGCTAACCCGCATAAGGCTCGGTCTTGAGTTCGTTCAGGCGACTCCCGAACGCAAACTGGAGCTTGAGAGAAATATCGCTGAGCTCGACCAACTCGTGGACGAAATACTTCTCGCAAGCCGCCTCGACGCGACCGAGCAACTGGATGTTCGGGAGGAAATTGACTTGGCCGCGCTCGCGGCCGAGGAATGCGCGCGGTACGACGACTGTTGCGTCGAAGGAATGCCTGTGATGGTACGTGGGGATCCGATGCTGATGCGTCGAATGATTCGCAACCTCGTCGAAAACGCCCGCCTGCATGGCAAGCCACCCATTGAGGTAACCGTCGGACGCCAAAACGGTCAGGCTGTACTCAATGTATCGGATCATGGACCAGTAATCGTCGCAGAGGCGCGTGAGCTGCTATTTTCGACTTTCTACCGGGTCCCCGGACAATACGGCGCGAAGGGCACCGGCCTCGGCTTAGCGCTGGTCAGGCAGATCGCACGACGACACGCCGGGGACGTCGCCTACAACCCTGAGCGAGGAAGCTGCTTCACCGTTACTTTGCCGGCCATCGCCTAGTGCGGTGATCGACAACACCGTTGTGCAATAGCGGCCGGGCGCCGACCATGAATAAGCTTTCGCCGCGGTCGGCGTGAGTTGCCAACCGACCAACCGGCGCATCGACAAATGCCAAGCCGACGGCCGTCACGGCAGCCGCGATTTCGTCGGTCGTCAGCGAGGTCGATGGTGCTCATGTCCACGATCAGCGCCCCAGGCTTGCTGTTGGGCAAGACGCTGCCGAGCACGACGCTGCGCACCTCCGGCGATGCCGGAAGCATCGTAAAGATGACGTCCGAGCGACGCGCCACTTCCTCCGCGGAACGTGCTCCCTCCCCGCCAAGTTTAATGAGTGCTGCGACCGGTTCTGGATTGATGTCGAAGGACAGCGTCGCGAAGCCCTTCCTTTGCAAATTGGACGCCATGGGCCGGCCCATTCGC
>DATMNH010000025.1:0-2382 GCA_035568975.1 Casimicrobiaceae bacterium | reverse complement strand
CAGCGCCTCGGGTGCCGCAACACGTGGCGGAGGTGGCGCCGGCAGTGCAGGCGGTGGCGCATTCGGCGGCTATGGATCCGGAAACGCCGCGCGCGCCGACAGCTCGCGCGGTGCATCGAGCCGCAGCTCGATGTCAAGCGGGGGCGGTGGTGCGCGTGGTGGCGGTGGTGGTGGCGCGCGCGGCGGTGGTGGCGGCGGGCGTGGCGGCGGCGGCCGTCGCTAGGAGGGACAAGTCATGACCCACATGAACGCACAGACCAAGGCGAGCAACGCGATGCACACGATTTCCATACTCGACATGATCCGCCGGCTCGCGCTGGCGCTGGTGCTCGCGATGCCAATTGCGGTCTTGGCGGCCGAGCAAAAAACATTTGCTACGCCCGACGAAGCAGTCGACGCGCTGACCGCAGCGCTCAAGGCCGACGACGACGCGGCGATGATCGCGATCTTCGGCGATCAGCACAAGGACCTGATTGTCACGCCGGATCGCGCCGCGAACTCGGCGACGCGCGCCAAAGCTGTCGCCGCGATGCAGACGTTCCATAAGCTCGACGATGTCGGAAACGATCGACGCATCCTGCTGATCGGCGACCAAGCATGGCCGTTCCCGATTCCCCTGGTGAAGAGCGGAGAGCGCTGGCGCTTCGCGACCGAACAGGGCGAGGATGAACTCGTCAACCGCCGGATCGGCGCCAACGAGCGCAACGCGATCTTCGTGCTGCGGGCCTACCTCGACGCGCAGAAGGAATACGCGACGAAGGATCGCAACGGCGACGGCGTGCTGCAGTACGCGCGGCGTCTCGGCAGTACTGCGGGCAAGCACGACGGCCTGTACTGGCCGGCCGACGCGGCAAAGGGCGAGGAAGAAAGTCCCTTCGGACCGCTCGTCGCCGAAAGCGCCGCGTATATCAAGGGCCATGAGGCTGGCGACCCCTACCGCGGCTATCACTTCCGCATACTCACCCAGCAGGGCAAGAACGCGAAGGGCGGCGCGTACAACTACGTGATCAACGGGCGCATGATCGCCGGCTTCGCAATGGTCGCGTACCCGGCGCAATACGCGCAAAGCGGCGTGATGACGCTCATCGTGAGTAACAACGGCAATGTCTTCGAGAAGGATCTCGGCAAGAGCTCGACGGACATCGGCGCCAAGATGTCAACCTTCGACCCCGGTCCCGGCTGGAAGGAAGTGCCGGCGCAATAGCCGCTTTGCGGTCGCTAGTCTCCAGAGGAGGGAGGGTGGTTCGTCTGAGTATTCCTAAGGCGCGAGGCACGGCAGCCCGGCTCGCTGGCACCGTCGTGCTGTTGGCTGGCGCCTCACCTGCATCGGCCTCCTTCCTCTCCGGCGAGGCGCTCGACACCGCCGCGAGCGTCCTCGCCTGGTTTGTGATCTGCGTGGTTCCGATCGCTGTCATCGTGCTTTTCTGGCTCGTTCATGTGATGCCGGAAAAGATCGCCGAAAAACGGCACCATCCGCAGAAGGATGCGATCCATACACTGTGCCTGCTGTCGCTGGCGTTCGGCGGCTTGCTCTGGCCGCTGGCGTGGTTGTGGGCCTACACCAAACCGGTCGGCTATCGGCTTGCCTACGGCACAGACAAACACGACGACTATTACGTCGAGGTTGGAGAAAAGGCGAAGGCTGGAGCGCTGTTGCGTGACGAGATCGTGCATCTTCAGCACGAACTCGACGCCATGGCTGCGAAGGGGTCGCTTCCCGCGCCTCTCAAAGCACTGCACGCTGATCTGACCGCGCTGCGGATCGAGCCCGTCGACGCATCGAAAGCAGGAGCCGCGTAATGGACCTGCTGCTGCTCGGAATCTATGCGTTCTTCGTCTGGCTGATCTTCATCAAGTTCAAGTGGCTGCCGTGGAACACGACGTCGCAGGTCACCGTCGTCATCATCCCGATCGTCGCGCTCGCGGCGATGATCCTGACGCTCAACGTGGTGGCGCCGTCGTCCAACGACGTGCGGGTCATAAAGTATGTGGTGCAGGTCATTCCACAAGTGCGCGGGAGAGTGATCGAGGTGCCGGTCGAGCCCAACCGGCTGGTCAAGAAGGGCGAGCTGTTGTTCCGCATCGACCCGACGCCATACCAGAACGACCTCAACATCGCCAAAGCCCAGCTTGCGGTGGACGAGTCCAAGCTGGCACAGGCTGGCGCAAACCTTGCTGACGCGTCGGCGGGCGCCCGCGTGCTGGGCGAGCAGCTGAAGTCCGCCAGCGCGCAGGTGAGCTCGTTGCAGCCAAGGGTCGACCTCGCGCGGCTGCGAGTGAAGCAGAATCGGGAACTGGTCGCCGCCGGCGCTGGAGACAAGTTCGCGCTGGAGCAGGCCGAGGCCAACGTGATCGAGTTGGAAGCCCAGCTCGCGACCGCGA
>DATMNH010000024.1:0-2487 GCA_035568975.1 Casimicrobiaceae bacterium | reverse complement strand
GCGTAAAAAGGACTGGCAATCGAAGCCGATTGGAGCGGTACTTGTCGTCATTCCGGGTGCCAAGGAGGCGCCCGTGAGATCCTGCCCCGCCGGGCGCTGAGCGCCAGCGGGGTTTCGGTGGTGCGGCGGGAGCGCCGCCATTACCGAACGGAGGATCTCAATGTCAAAATCCGCCAAGAAGCGTTCACCTGCAACGGCAATCTCAAGCATGGCTGCTGCGAAGCCGTCGCAGCAGACGAAGGAAGCGGCCGCGGGCTCGAAGCAATCGCGCGTGATCGCTATGCTGCATTCCCCGACGGGTGCGACGATTGCGGCGATGATGAACGCCACCGGCTGGCAGCCGCACTCGATGCGGGGCTTTCTTGCCGGCGTGGTTCGCAAACGCCTCAAATTGAACCTCACCTCGAAGAAAATCGCCGGCACACGGGTTTATCAGATCAGGCGCCCCGCCGAGGGATCTCGCCCATCCAGGCGTCGCTCCGCCTGAAGTTCCCATGCCGCGCGTCAGAATCGGTGCGGCGCTGCCTGATCGTGCGGCGCTCGATCTCGAGATTGCGCAGTTGCGCGATTTCGATGTCCAGCAACTGCGGAGCCGTTGGCATACTGCGTTCGGCCGCCGACCGCCGCCTCACCTTTCTCGCCGTCTGCTTTTCCGCACCCTCGCGTACCGGCTGCAGACCGATCGATGGGGTGAGCTGGATACCGAGAGTCGCCGCCTGCTCGATCGCTCGGACTCGCCCGAGAAGGCTGGCCAGAGGGCCCTAGACTTGAGCCGGCGCACCGTCGAGTTACGGCCCGGCACCATCCTCAGCCGCGAGTGGAACGGTCAAATGCAGCGGGTGGCGGTGCTTCCGGGGGGCTTCGCCTGGGACGGCAACACCTATCCCAGCCTCTCGCAGGTTGCTCTCGCCATCACCGGTACCCGCTGGAACGGACCCCGGTTCTTTGGCCTACGCGACAAGCCGTCGAAAGGTTCCTCGCAATGAGGGCTAGCCCACCGAAATCGGTTCGCTGCGCGATCTATACGCGCGTTTCCACCCAGCAAGGGTTAGAGCAGGATTTCAACTCGCTCGATGCCCAGCATGATGCTTCGCAAGCCTATGTCCGCAGCCAAGCGCACGCCGGCTGGACAATGCTGAGGGCCAAATACGATGACGGTGGCTTCTCGGGTGGCAACACCGACCGGCCCGCCCTACAGCGGCTCCTGCAGGACGTGCAGGCCGGCAAGATCGACGTCATCGTGGTCTACAAGGTCGATCGCCTGACCCGTTCATTGGCGGATTTTGCCAAGCTGGTCGAGCTCTTCGACCAGCACAATGTCTCATTCGTCTCGGTCACCCAGCACTTCAACACCACCACCTCGATGGGACGGCTGACCTTGAATGTGCTGTTGTCATTCGCCCAATTCGAGCGGGAAGTGACCTCCGAGCGCATCCGCGACAAGATTTCCGCCTCCAATGACGTCGCAACGGGTCCGCTGCAACAGCCCCGTAACGGCGTTACACGAGATCATCGGTCACGGCCGCGCTGACGCGTCCGAAATCTTCCTCTTCCTCGAAGTCAGATGGAGGAACCGCTGTTCCTCCTCTATGCCTGGTGATGAACCAAGGGCCGCCCTCCACCCGGATCACCAGTTCCTCGCCCTCGAGGAACACTTTTTTCTCCTCTCAGGCGTTTGGTTTCGCAGAGAATTTGCCATCACGCCCGAGCTCGAGGACGACCGTCTCGCAGTCGGTGATGAGCAAGGTCTCAGGTCGCGTCGCCATGGTGCCCCACGCTGAATGATCTGGTCGCGAAATTCAATCGCCTCGATTTTGATGTGGTGGACGGGTGCGCCGGGAGACCGGCAAAAGGCAGACGGTGGAAGTCCGTCACAGTGAAGGAGTAGCGAACCGCACTGGCCCCGAGTGATGCACGGGTTGCCCGCGAGGGCAGACGTGAACCGTTCACAGGGGAGGGCGGAAGCGAGGTATTGAGCGGCGTAAGACAAGTTCGGGGTGCTGATGTTTTCCGTCCTACAGAAGGCAACACGGCCGGTGTCGATATCGCAAGACACATGCCGACCCCGCGTCGTCGTAGACCCTGGCATGCGCAGAAGCCTTTTGCACGGGAACCGGGAGATCTCCATCGCCGGTCGAGCCCGGGACGTTGTCGGGAAATGCCGTTCGACAACCATTGCCTCACTCTGGCAATATGCTTTTCCGCAGCTCAGTTGCGAGAAAGTCGGCAAACACCCGTATACGCGCGTTGTCGCGACTATGGGCGTGGCGAAGGACCCAAAGTTCCGCGCAATGTTCCGCCGGCACATCAAATGCCCGGACCAGCGTTATGTCGCGCTCGCACAAGTAGCAGGGAAGACACGCGAGGCCGAGGCCTTCGCGAACCGCGGCTAGCAAAAGCAACATGCTGCTGGCGCGATAGACAACCGTGTTATCCTTCGCATGTTGCTCGAGCCACCGGAGTGCGGCGAGATCCGCGAGTCCACTG
>DATMNH010000023.1:0-18406 GCA_035568975.1 Casimicrobiaceae bacterium | reverse complement strand
CGCGCGTCAGGTCGAATGCACGATCAATGGCCTGGGCGAACGCGCCGGCAACGCGTCGCTGGAGGAAATCGTGATGGCGGTCAAGACGCGCAAGGACGTCTTCCCCTGCACCACCCGCATCGACACGACGCAGATCGTCGCGGCGTCCAAGCTTGTCTCGAGCATTACCGGCTTCCCGGTGCAGCCGAACAAGGCCATCGTCGGCGCCAACGCCTTTGCGCATGAATCCGGCATCCACCAGGACGGCGTGCTGAAGCACCGGGAGACTTACGAAATCATGCGCGCCGAAGATGTGGGCTGGGGAGCGAACAAGCTTGTGCTGGGCAAGCTCTCGGGCCGCAACGCATTCAAGAATCGCCTGACCGAGCTAGGCATCGAGCTCGGCACCGAAGAAACGCTCAATCACGCGTTCGCGCGGTTCAAGGAGCTCGCCGACAAAAAAGGTGAGATCTTCGACGAGGATCTGCACGCACTGGTTTCCGACGAGCAGGTGACGCCGGAACGCGAACATTACAAACTGAGAACGTTGAAGGTCGTGTCCGAAACGGGAGAGATTCCGCACGCCAAGATCACCATGGGCGCCGGCGAAACGGAGCTTACCGCGCAAACGCGTGGCGACGGACCGATCGATGCGACCTTCAAGGCGATCGAGCAGCTGGCGCACTCGGGCGCTAAGATGCTGCTGTACTCGGTCAACGCGATCACCACCGGCACCGACGCGCAGGGCGAGGTCACCGTGCGCCTGGAGCGCGACGGCCGCATCGTCAACGGCCTGGGCGCCGATACCGATATCCTGGTCGCCTCGGCCAAGGCTTACATCAACGCGCTGAACAAGCTGCACAGCAAACAGGAGCGGCTGAACCCGCAACTGGCGGCATAGCCTGATGGGGGCTGGCGAGACAGTCGCGGCGCGCCTGACGGAAGGCGACCAGGCGTCGCTGCCTCCGTCGGTTCGCGTCGGTGACAGCGATCTCACGGTGTGGCCGGCCGACCAAATCGTCGCACCGCTGTCGGCGTCGATGGTGGCGGTGACAACATTTGCCGACGCCGACAGCTATCATCCGACACTGATCGCCGCGGCACTCGCCGCCGAGCAGGACCCGCGTTTCGGGGATCCGCAGTTCCGCGGCGGCTGCGGCGTCAAGGTACGCAAGATTCCGGGCTGGGGCTCACCCGCGGGCGAGCTCGTTCACGCGCGGGCGCTCATGCTTGCCCATCAGACGCTGTCGCGCCGGCCGGTGTACGTGGACGATTCCTGGGCCAGCATCTATCGCGCGGGGGACTATTGCATGCCGCATAGCCATCTGCGGGCGAACGCGAGCCTGGTCTACATGGTCGATCCCGGCGACGGCGACCCCGATGACGAGCTTGCCGCCAAGCTCTGCTTTGCCGACCCACGCATCGATGCCTGCTGCCCGCACGAGCCTGGCCGCGTGACGCAGCACCTGATGCCGGCCATGACGCCGGGCACCATGGTGATTTTTGCCAGCGACTACCTGCACAGCGTCAATCCTTATCGGGGCCAACGGCCGCGGATCACGCTTTCCTGGAACATTACCCTCGAGCGGTTGCCGGGGCGCCCCGGCGAAGGGTGGGTGTAGCAGGCCAGGCCGAGGCTGACGGCGGCCCTGCCGTCTGCTATCATTTCCGCACTGCAACATGGCCCGCCCCGCGCTCCACGGGCGCGTACGCTTGACAGCACTGCTCCGCACCATGGCGATGCGGCAGTGTTCAACCGCGAGGAACGACATGAGCGACCTCAGCTACGGCCCGGGAATCAAAATCACCGGCCGCATTGCCCCCGATTACGCTGAAATCCTCTCACCGGACGCTGTCGCCTTTGCCGCTGGGCTTCAACGCAAATTCGGCAGCCGCCGCGAGGAGCTGCTCGCTAGACGCGCGGCCCGCCAGAGGGCATTCGAAGCCGGAGAGCTCCCTGACTTTCTAGATGAGACGCGAAATATCCGCGAGGGGTCTTGGGTCTGCGCAGGCTTCCCCGACGACCTCCAGGATCGCCGGGTGGAGATCACCGGCCCGGTCGATCGCAAGATGATCATCAACGCGCTCAATTCGGGCGCCAACGTCTTCATGGCCGACTTCGAGGACGCGAACACGCCGAGCTGGGACAACAATATCCAGGGGCAGCTCAACCTGCGCGACGCGATCCGCCGCAAGATCGATTACGTCACACCGGAGGGCAAGGCATACCGACTCCAGGAAAAAACCGCGACGCTCTTCGTGCGGCCGCGGGGCTGGCACCTCCCCGAAAAGCACGTCACGATCGACGGCCGACCGATTTCCGGCTCTATCTTCGATTTCGCCTTATATTTTTTTCACAACGCAAAGGCGTTGATCGCACGCGGCAGCGGACCCTATTTTTATCTGCCCAAGATCGAGAGCCATCTCGAAGCGCGGCTTTGGAACGACGTCTTCGCCGCAGCCGAGGACGAGCTCAAAATCGAGCGCGGGACGATCAAGGCAACGGTGCTGATCGAGACGATTCTTGCCGCATTCGAGATGGACGAGATCCTGTACGAATTGCGCGAACATTCCGCGGGGCTCAACTGCGGCCGCTGGGACTACATTTTCTCCTGCATCAAGAAGTTCCGTAACCGCCGCGACTTTTGCCTCGCCGACCGCGCGCTGGTGACCATGACGACGCATTTCATGCGCTCGTACGCGGAGCTTTGCATCAAGACCTGTCATCGACGCAATATTCATGCGATGGGCGGCATGGCGGCGCAGATCCCGGTGAAGAACGACGAAAAGGCAAATGCCGAAGCGTTCGCCAAGGTCAAGATCGACAAGGAGCGCGAGGCGACGATCGGCCACGACGGTACCTGGGTCGCGCACCCGGGCATGGTCCAGCTTGCGAAAGAAGCGTTCGATCGGCTGATGCCGACGCCGAACCAGATCGCGAGCAAGAAGCGCGAGGATGTGAACGTCACCGCCGCCGATCTGCTGCACTTCGAGCCGGAAGCGCCGATCACCGAGAAGGGCTTGCGCCTCAACGTCAATGTCGCCATTCAGTACGTCGGCGCGTGGCTTGCCGGGCAGGGCGCGGTGCCGATCTTCAATCTGATGGAGGATGCCGCGACGGCGGAGATTTCACGCTCGCAGGTGTGGCAGTGGATCCGCTCGCCCAAGGGCGTGCTCGATGATGGCCGCAAAGTGACCAAGGACATGGTCGCGGCGATGATACCGGAGGAAATACGGAAGATCCGGGAGCTTCTGGGGCCGGCCTACGGCGAAGGAAAATACGACGACGCCGCGAAAATCTTCGCCGATCTGGTCAACAACGATACGTTCGTGGAATTCCTGACGCTGCCGGCGTACGAACGCATTGACTGAATCTCTCCCAGTGCCAGCCTATTGAATTCGGCTACACGAGTAATTCACTCGATAAGGCACCGCCATCCTGGTGTAGAACTCCAGGTCGTACGCAACGATCACCGTGGCCGGTGCAGCCATGGTTTGGGCGGGCGAGCACTTCGACGACGTCGGGCCCCATTTCACCAGTTCGTAGATCGCTTGAAGCGTCTCGTCGGAAACGGGTTGATTGCGCCATGCACGGTAGGTTCGTGCGGTTCGGAAAAGCTGATCCAGCGCGGCGTCAGGAAGGCTCATACATGGGAATTTTTACAATAGCTAGTCGATTGAGCGGCAATATCGCCGATATTGATTCAATTAATTGGACTCATGACTTCCGCCCGCGTACATTCGCAAAGCGCGTAGTTTTCAGCGGCAATTTTCCCCGCCTGCGGGGTATGCAATGAGGAGACGGCAATGGAACTAAAGGGCACCAAGACGCACGACAATCTCAAGGCCGCGTTCGCGGGCGAATCGCAGGCGAACCGGCGCTATCTGTATTTCGCCAGCAAGGCCGATGTGGAAGGACAAAATGACGTCGCGGCGGTGTTCCGCTCGACGGCCGAAGGCGAAACCGGCCATGCGCATGGCCATCTGGATTATCTCGTCGCGGTCGGCGATCCGGCGACCGATCTGCCGATCGGCAAGAGTCGCGACAATCTGAAAGCGGCGATCGCGGGCGAGACGCACGAGTACACCGACATGTATCCGGGCATGGCCAAGGCGGCGCGCGGCGAGGGCTTCGACGAGATCGCCGACTGGTTCGAGACGCTGGCCAAGGCCGAGAGGTCACACGCGAACAGGTTTCAGAAGGCGTTGGACGCACTCTCAGATTAGCCGTTATTACGTCAGGGCGAAGAGCGGGTTGGCCTTTGCTGACGCCGGTCCGCCCTGACGTAATAACTCCGGGGATTGGAGCGGCGTGCTGCGCCCGTCGCTCAATCCTCGGAAATACACGGGGCGACTGCGTCGCGCGACATCATTTGCCAATCGTGTCTGAGCAGGAATGACCATGCGCGAGGGTAGCCTTGAAGCGCCTACCCGCCATCCTCTCGACTGGCGCAATCCGGCTTTCTACGATCCGGCATCGGCGGACGCCGAGCTGGAGCGGATCTTCAATATCTGCCACGGTTGCCGGCGCTGCGTGAGCCTGTGCAACGCGTTCCCGACGCTGTTCGACCTGATCGACGCGGGAAAGAGCGGCGAGATCGACGGTGTGGCCAAGGAAGATTTCGGCAAGGTCGTCGACCAATGCTATCTCTGCGACATCTGTTACATGACCAAGTGCCCGTATGTTCCGCCGCATCCCTGGAACGTGGATTTTCCGCACGCTATGCTGCGTGCCAAGGCCATCAAGTTCCGGTTCGGCGAGTCGAATTTTCGCGACAGGATGCTAACCAGCACCGACCGGCTTGGGAAGCTGGCGACGATTCCGGTGGTGGTGCGGATGGTCAACAAGGCGAACACGACGCCGGTGATCCGGCGCGCCATGCAGAAGCTCATCGGCGTTCACGCCGAGCGGCAGTTGCCGCCCTACGCGATCAAGCGCTTCACCCGGCTCGCACCGGCGTCGAAAGCGTGGCTGGTCAGGGACGGCGAGCGCACGCCGGGCAAGGTGGCGATCTTTTCCACCTGCTACATCAACTACAACGAGCCGGAAATCGGTCTCGACCTGATTCGGGTGCTGGAGCACAACGAAATTCCGCACGTGCTGGTTCGGGAGGAAGCGTGCTGCGGCATGCCGAAGCTCGAGCTGGGCGATCTGGATTCGGTGGAAAGACTCAAGAATGCGAATGTTCCGGCGATGGCGCGGCTTGCCGCCGAGGGGTTCGCGATTCTCACCGCGGTGCCGTCCTGCACGCTGATGTTCAAGAGCGAGCTGCCGCTGATTTTCCCTGGCGACGCCGGGGTGAATGCCGTGGCCGAGGCAATGTTCGATCCGTTCGAATACCTGGTTGCCCGGGACAAGGACGGGCTGCTGAAGAGGGACTTCACTACGCCGCTCGGCAAGGTCAGCTATCACATACCGTGTCATTCGCGGGTGCAGAACATCGGCCAGAAGACGCGCGAAGTGCTGGAGTGGATTCCGGATACGTCGATCAACACCGTGGAACGATGCGCGGGACATGACGGCACGTGGGGCGTCAAGACCGAGCATTTCGAGACATCGATGAAAATCGGCAGGCCGGTATTCCGGCAAATGGGACAGAACGAGCCCGATTACATCAGTTCCGATTGCCCGATCGCCGGCCGCGCAATCCTGCAGGGCGTCGAGCAGGGCCGAGCGCGGTCGCACGCGCGCAAAGCGCATCCGCTGACGCTGTTGCGGGTCGCGTACGGCTTGTCCCAGGCCGACGGCGCGACGTCTTAGAAGCGCGTTAACCATGCCGCGCATTACACGCGACAGCCTGATGACGCTCGAGGCTTACGCCAAAGCGCGCAAGGACTTCCGCGCCAAGGTCATGGCGCACAAGAAACCCCGGGCCGCGCATCTTGGCGAACACCTGACGCTCTTGTTCGAAGACGAGCTGACGATCCGTTACCAGATTCAGGAAATACTGCGGGTCGAAAAAACGTTCGAGGAAGAGGCGATTCAGGATGAGCTCGACGCTTACAACCCGCTGGTGCCGGACGGCCATAACTGGAAGGCGACGCTGCTGGTCGAGTACGAGGACGTCGAGGAACGCAAGCAGGCGCTCTCGAGATTGAAAGGCGTCGAAGACCGGGTGTGGGTGCAAGTCGGAACCTCGCCGCGCGTCTACGCGATCGCGGACGAGGATCTGGAGCGCGAGAACGAGCAAAAGACGTCCGCCGTTCACTTCGTGCGCTTCGAATTGACCCGATCCATGGTGGACCAATTACAGCGCGGGAGCGCGCTTGCCATCGGCGTAGATCACCCGGCCTACGCGTTTACGCTAAGGGAAGTACCGGAACCGACCCGTCGCGCGTTGCTTGCCGATCTTTCGAACGACTAAGATTCCGAGATCGTCATTCCCGCGAAAGCGGGAATCCAGCGTCTTTTGAACGAACGCCACTGGGTCCCCGCTGAAGCCTGCCCTCGAATGCTTGAATCGGGGGCGGGGACGACGTGGGTGCCAACTCGCTGAGAACTTACCGGTCACCGGACGCAGACCACCGCTCCCACGCGTCGCGCGTGATGCCGCGAATGCAGAAGGGCTCCTGCCGCCCGCGGTGTTCGCGCCTGACCGTTTGCACCGGCGTCAGCCCGCATTTCTCCATGACTCGCCCCGACGCAGGATTGCGCACCAGATGTGATGCGGTCATCTGATCGCATTCCAGATAACTGAAGGTCAACGCGACCATTGCTCGCGCCGCGGAAGTCGCGAAGCCTTGCCCCCAATACGGCGCGCCGATCCAGAAGCCAAGGTTCTCGTGCTCGTCAGCGACCGGCCGGGCCTCGATCGCGCCGACCAGCAATCCATCTTCCGCCCGCGTGATGGCGTACACGAAGGCGATACCGCGATCGCGCTCTCCTTGATGGGTGCCGATCCATTTTTCCGCCATCCCGCTGGCATACGGATGCGGAATCAAGGCGGTGGTCTCCGCGACTGCCAGATCGCCGGCCAGGAGTTGCACGCGCGGTGCATCGTCCAGCGTGAACGGGCGCAGCCTGATGGGAAGCGAGGTGATGCGTTCTGGCAGCAAGTCCGGGCGACCGCTGGGTTTTTAGTCCCTGAAATTTCCGAATTGAACC
The DNA here is from genome assembly GCA_035568975.1 of Casimicrobiaceae bacterium. GTDB lineage: Bacteria > Pseudomonadota > Gammaproteobacteria > Burkholderiales > Casimicrobiaceae > PALSA-1003. The sequence continues at coordinate 11,322 of DATMNH010000023.1, read as the reverse complement.
GGAAAATCGGTGATTGTTTTCTTCACCAGCGCGATCGCTTGCTGCAGCTCGTCCCGCTTCGCGCCCGAAACCCGCACCGCGTCGCCCTGGATGCTGCCCTGCACCTTGAGCTTGCTGTCCTTGAGCAGCTTGACGATCTTCTTGGACAGCTCCTGCTCGACGCCAACGCGGATCGTGACCTTCTGCTTGACCTTGTCATGGCTCATTTTCTCGATCGTCTCGAACTTGAGCGATCGAACGTCGATACCGCGCTTCGTGAGCTTGCCCAGCACGACGTCGGTGACCTGCCTGAGCTTGAACTCGTCGTCGGCAAAAAGGGTCAGCTCCTTCTCCTTGTGCTCGACCCGTGCATCGGAGCCCTTGAAATCGAAGCGGGTAGAGATCTCCTTGTTCGCCTGCTCGATGGCATTGCGGACCTCGACCTGATTCACCTCGGAGATGATATCGAATGACGGCATGGCGGCGACCTTGCGACGTGAGATGAGGACTTATTTTTTCCGCTTGCGCGCGAGCGTTGTCTCGATACGCATGCGAAGAGCATTGAGCTTGATGAAGCCGGTCGCGTCCTTCTGGTCGTAGGCGCCGCGATCTTCCTCGAATGTCGCGACCGTCGGGTCGAACAGCGAATCTGACTTCGAATCGCGGCCGACGATGACGACATTGCCCTTGTAGAGCTTGACGCGCACCCAGCCGTTGACGCGGACCTGAGACGCGTCGATCATCGTCTGCAGCATCGTGCGCTCGGGCGACCACCAGTAGCCGTTGTAGATCAGGCTCGCGTAGCGCGGCATCAGATCGTCCTTGAGGTGTGCGACCTCGCGGTCGAGGCAGATCGATTCGATCGCCCGGTGCGACTTCAGCATGATCGTGCCGCCCGGGGTTTCGTAGCAGCCGCGCGACTTCATGCCGACATAGCGATTCTCGACCAGATCGAGGCGGCCGACGCCGTGCTTGCCGCCGATACGGTTGAGCTCGGTCAGCGTCTGCGCCGGAGTCATGGCCTTGCCATTGAGCGCGACGATGTCGCCGCGCGCATATTCGAGCTCGAGATATTCCGGCGCGTCGGGGGCCGTTTCGGGCGAGGCCGTCCACCGCCACATATCGTCCTCGGGCTCGAGTGCGGGATCTTCCAGCGCCCGGCCCTCGTAGCTGATGTGCAGCAGGTTGGCGTCCATCGAATAAGGGCTGCCGCCGGCCTTGTGCTTCATCTCGATGGCAATGCCGTGCTTCGCGGCGTATTCGAGCAGCTTTTCGCGCGAGCTGAGGTTCCATTCGCGCCACGGTGCGATCACCCGGATGTCGGGCTCCAGGGCATAGTAGGCAAGCTCGAAGCGGACCTGGTCATTGCCCTTGCCGGTCGCGCCGTGCGCTACCGCGTCGGCCTTGGTTTCGCGCGCGATCTCGATCTGCCGCTTGGCGATCAGCGGTCGCGCGATCGATGTTCCCAGAAGATATTCGCCTTCGTAGATCGCGTTGGCGCGAAACATCGGATAAACGAAATCGCGGACGAATTCCTCTCGCAGGTCGTCGACATAGATTTGCGTGACGCCCGCCGCTTCGGCCTTTGCGCGCGCCGGTTCGAGCTCCTCACCCTGGCCGATATCGGCGGTGAAGGTCACCACCTCGCACCGATAAGTATCCTGCAGCCACTTGAGGATCACCGACGTATCGAGGCCGCCGGAGTAGGCGAGCACCGCCTTGTTGATTGCGCCTGGCATAGCGGTCAATCGATCCGCGCGCCGGTCTTGCGGATGACCGGCGCCCACTTGTCGGATTCGCTCTTGATCAGTGCCGCCAGATCCTCGGGAGTCCCGCCGACCAGCTCGAAGCCCTGGGCATTGAGCGCACTTTTCACCGATGGATCCTTGAGAATCGCGTTGATTTCGGTATTTAGGCGCTGCACGATCGGGCGAGGAGTACCCGCCGCGACCAGGATGCCGTTCCATGCCAGCGCCTCGAAGCCAGGGTAGCCCGCCTCGGCGACGGTTGGCAGCTCCGGCAGCAGGGGAAATCGCTTGGCCGTCGAGACAGCCAACGCTCGCAACCTGCCGGCCTGGATCTGCGCCTGCAGCGGCTGCATGACGGCGAATATCATCTGTGTCTCGCCCTGAATCGTCGCCGTGACCGCCGGCGGGGAGCCGTTGAACGGCACGTGGACGATATCGACACCGGCGGTCAGCTTCAGCAGTTCCATCGTCAGATGCGACGAGCTGCCGTTGCCCACCGACGCGTAGTTGAGCTTTCCCGGATTTGCCTTGGCGTAGTCGATAAGCTCCTTGACCGATCGGATCGGCAGCGATGCATTGACTGCGAGCACGTTCGGTTGGCTCGAAGTGATGATCACCGTGCTCAGATCTTTTTGCGGGTCGTAGGGCAGCTTCGCGTACAGATGCGGGCCGAAGGCCAGAGGTCCGTTGAACGAAATCACCATGGTGTAGCCGTCCGGCGAGGACTTGGCAGTAAAGTCGGTCGCGACGGTGCCGCCGGCGGCGGGCCGATCGTCGACCACGACGGGCTGTCCGAGTCTGTCTTTCAAGCGCTCGCCTATCATGCGCGCGAGCACGTCAAGGGAACTGCCTGCTGGCGCCGCGACGATGAACTTGATCGGCTTGTCCGGCCAGCTCTGCGCGCCGGCGAACAGCGGGGCGATCGATGACGCCGCGAACACCATAAGCGAGAGCCAGGTCCTGCTTGACATCGGGTTCCCTCGCTTATCCCGGCGTGTGGCAGACCGCTTCGATATTGTGGCCGTCGGGGTCCAGCACAAAGGCGCCGTAGTAATTGACATGGTAGTGCGGACGCGGCCCGGGTGCACCGTTGTCGCTGCCGCCCGCAGCCATCGCCGCCCGATAAAAAGCGTCGACCACCGCTCGAGATTCGGCGCGGAAAGCAATGTGTATGGGCGGCACATTCGGCTTGCCCTGACCGATCCAAAAATCCGGCTTGGGCGAAACGCCGAAGCCAGCGCCCTGTTCCCACTCCATCAGCAGCGTGTAACCGAGCGGTGCCAGGGCCGCGCGATAGAACGCCTTGCTTCTTGCCACGTCGGAAACGGAGACTCCGGAATGATCGATCATTTCAGCTCCCGGCAACCCACCACTAGCTGCTCACGCGGCCGCAAACGAGATACTCGAGCAGCGCCTTTTGCGCATGCAGCCGGTTCTCCGCCTCGTCCCAAACCACGCTTTGCGGGCCGTCGATCACCGCGGCTGCCACTTCTTCGCCGCGGTGCGCGGGCAGACAATGCATGAACAGGGCGTCGGGATTCGCTTTAGCCATCATCTCTTGGTCGACTTCCCAGCGCGCGAAGTCTCGCTGCCGCTCGGCGTTCTCCGCTTCGAATCCCATGCTGGTCCACACGTCGGTGGTGACCAGATCCGCTCCGCGGCACGCTTGCATCGGATCGGTGAAAGATTGGAGCCGGCTGGTGTCGAAAATGCCGGCACGCTCGGGCTCCACTTCGTAACCCGGAGGGGTGGAGACGTGGACGTTGAAATCGAACAGCAGCGCCGCCTGCAGCCACGTATTGCAGACGTTGTTCGAGTCGCCGATCCAGGCCACGGTCTTGCCCCGGATCGAGCCGCGATGCTCGATGTAGGTGTAGACGTCCGCCAGAATCTGGCAGGGATGGTATTCGTTGGTAAGCCCATTGATCACCGGCACTCGCGAATTCGCCGCGAAGCGCTCGATGATGGTCTGCTCGAACGTGCGGATCATCACCACGTCGACCATCCGCGAAATTACCCGCGCGACGTCCTCGATCGGCTCGCCGCGGCCGAGCTGAGTATCGCCGCGGTTCAAATTGATGGCGATGCCGCCCAGCTGGTTCATACCGGCTTCGAACGAGACGCGCGTTCGCGTCGACGCCTTCTCGAACACCATCGCCAGCGTACGATCGCGCAGCGGCTGATAGATTTCGTAGCGCTTGAAACGGTCCTTGATCCAGCGCGTACGTTCGAACAGGTAGGCGAGCTCGTCACGGCTGAAATCCCGGAGCTGCAGAAAATGCTTGGGAGCCACGGCTGCGCTCACGACGGCAACCAAACCTGTAATCGCTGAAGAAACAGGATTTTAGCATGCGCTTTCACGGACTCTCGTAACGCCGTCTTTGGGGTGGGACAACGGTGCCTGACACCGCATCCCTTAACATCGTCATTCCCGCGAAAGCGGGAATCCAGTGTCTTTATCGTTGCCGCGAAGGCCGAAAAAAAAGCGCCGCGCGGCGCTTTTTTCGTCACGAATGACGACCGCTCTACGGCAGCGCCTTGATCGCTTGCGCGAGTCGCGTCTTGTTTCGCGAGGCCGTGTTCTTGTGCACGATCTTCTTGTCGGCGATGCGGTCGATCACCGACTGCTGCGCCCTGAATTCCTTGGTCGCGGCCACTTTGTCGCCGCCGGCGATTGCTTTCTTGACTTTCTTCAGCGCCGTGCGCAGCGATGACTTGAGGCTCGCATTGTGCTGACGCCTCACTTCCGCTTGCCGGGCACGCTTCCGCGCTTGGGCGGTGTTTGCCATGTTCGTGAATCCTCGATTGCGGTGTTGCTGTGTTGGGCGAATGCACCTGCCGTACTGCAGCGCGCGCATTGTCTTTTTGCGCGCCGTCGGACCCAGAACACAGCTTGGCCGAGAGTTCGGTGGAGCACCCGAAAAAGACCGGGCATAATAGCGACTTTCCGGATTTGGCGCAAGCCGGATCCGCTGCCGGCCGCTCCCTTCGTTAGTGCAACCCACTCTGAACCCGATCCGCGCGGCTCGTGAAACGCGCATGCGCGTGTCGGACACGCGCATGCGCGCCTCGGTGACGCGGATCCGCGTTTTGCGATGAATCTGCTCAAGGCGCTGTCCACCGTCAGCGCATTGACGCTGCTCTCGAGGATCACGGGCCTCGTTCGCGAAAGCCTGAAAGCCGTCGGTTTCGGCGCCGGCTTGCAGATGGACGCTTTCGAAGCCGCATTCCGGCTGCCCAATATTCTGCGGCGGCTGTTCGCCGAAGGCGCGTTCTCGCAGGCATTCGTGCCGATTCTCGCCGAATACAAGCGCTCGCGCGGCGACGACGCTACGCGCGATCTCGTCGGCCGTGTCGCGACGCTGCTGGCGGTGTTGCTGCTTGCCTTGTCGGTGCTCGGCATCTTCGCGGCGCCTTGGCTGGTCTATGTTCTCGCCGGCGGCTTCGCCAGGACGCCGGGGAAGGTCGAGCTGACCGCAGAGCTCATCCGGATCATGTTCCCGTACATTCTTTTCATATCGCTGGTGTCGCTCGCGGGCGGCGTGTTGAATGTTCACCGGCGCTTCGCGATCCCGGCCTTCACGCCGGTGCTGCTCAACGTCTCGATTATCGGCGCCACGATCTTCGTTGCTCCCCACGTCGATCCGCCGATCGTAGCACTGGCCTGGGGCGTGGCGGTCGGCGGCGTGGCGCAGCTCACGCTTCAGCTCGTGCCACTCGCGCGTCTGACCATGCTGCCGCGGCCCCGCTTCGACTGGCGCGACGAGGGCGTGCGCCGGGTTCTGCGTGCCATGGGTCCCGCCGTGCTCGGTGTCTCCGCGGCGCAGATATCCACGCTGCTCAATACTCAGCTTGCCGCGTATCTTGGCGATGGACGGATCTCCTGGATCACTTATGCCGACCGGCTGATGGAATTCCCCAGCGCGATGCTCGGCGTCGCGCTGGGGACGGTGCTGCTGCCCACCCTCGTCCAGCATCACCACGACGCGAACGAGGAGCAGTATCGCGCGCTTCTCGATTGGGGCCTGCGGCTGACATTTCTGCTCGCGCTTCCGGCGGCGCTTGCCCTGGCGCTGCTTGCCGTGCCGCTGATCTCGACGCTGTATCAGTACGGACGCTTTACGCTCAACGACGTGTGGCAGACGCGCGATGCGCTTCTGGGCTACAGCGTCGGACTCATCGGCCTCATCGCCGTCAAAATTCTAGCGCCGGGTTTCTATGCGCGGCAGGACATGAAGACACCGGTGAAGATCGCGTTCCTGACCGTGCTGGTCACCCAGATTCTGGCTGTGGCGATGATGTTTCAGATAGGCCACGCCGGTCTTACGCTGGCCACGTCGCTCGGTGCGTGCCTGAATGCGACGCTGCTGTTCGTGACCATGCGCCGCCGCGGCATCTATGCGCCGCAACCCGGCTGGGCGCTTTTTCTCGGACGTGTCGCCATCGCGCTGGCCGTGCTGGGCGGCGTGTTGTGGTGGGTGTCGGAAGCCGATGCTTTTTGGGTAACGGCAGGCCTGTGGGTCAAGGTCTGGCGACTGTCGCTGGTGATCGTCGCCGGTGCGCTGGCGTATTTCGTGGCGTTGTGGCTGGTTGGGTTCCGCTTTGCGGACTTCAACCGGCGCGAGCACCACTAGCGAGCTGCCGCCGAGGCATGGCTTTGAAGCGCGGATGCTCGCGGATGGCTTCGCTCGCGGAGGCCGAAGCGCGCCTGGTGCAATCGTGACCCGCAGGATCGCTCGCGCTAATCATGTCCGCCCGGCTTGCGATGCGGACACTTCACTCGCGTGCATTCGGCGTAAAGGTAAAGCGCGTGCTCGCTGATCTCGAACCCGCGCTCGCGTGCAATCCTGGTCTGGCGCTTCTCGATCTCGGCATCGAAGAATTCCTCGACGCGCCCGCATTGCAAGCACACGAGGTGATCGTGGTGACCGCCCTGATTGAGCTCGAACACGGACTTGCCTGATTCGAAGTGATGCCGCACCAGCAAGCCCGCCTGCTCGAATTGCGTCAGCACGCGATACACCGTCGCCAATCCCACGTCCAGGCCTTCGGCGAGCAATTGCTTATAGACGTCTTCCGCGGTTAGATGCCTGACCTTGCTCTGCTCGAACAGGTTGATGATCTTGAGCCGCGGCAGCGTCGCTTTGAGACCGGCGTTCTTGAGGTCGTGCTGAGTGGACATGCTTCGTTTCGGAGGCGGCGGAGTGCTTGTGAAGGGTAGCCAAGGGTCGCGGGAGAGCGCCTTGCTATGATATAGTTTCCAGTCGTTTTTCGCATCGGAAGCCCACAAATGCGCGCACTGTTCTGCGCCACCGCCATCGCGCTGATGGCGGCCGGTTGCTCCTGGGTCCCGAGACTGGGCGTTTACAAGCTCGACATCAATCAGGGCAACTACATTACGTCGGACCAGGTCGACCGGCTGAAGGTCGGCCAGACACGGCAGCAGGTGCGAGCCTTCCTTGGCACGCCGATGCTCACGGACGCGTTTCACGCCAATCGCTGGGACTATCCCTACGAGTTCAATCGCCTCGGCCGGACCCTCGAGCATCGGCAGTTCACGGTGTATTTCGTCGACGACAAGGTGGCGCGCTGGGAAGGCGACGAGATGCCGCCGCCGCCCGCGGAAGTCGCCCGCTCAGGCGGAGGCGACGCGGTGCTGGACAAGTCTCTGTCGACCGCTCCCAAGACTGGCGAGGAAAGCTGGCTGCAGCAGCTCCTGAGAAAGCTGGGTTGGTGGCAGTAGCGGCTGGTCCGGCGCCGATACGCGTGGCGATCGCAGGCAGCGGCGGGCGCATGGGCCAGACGCTCATCGACGCCGTACTTGCAGCACACGACTTGAGGCTTACCGGCGCGCTGGAAATCCCCGCCAGCGCATTGCTCGGCCGCGACGTCGGCGAACGCTCCGGCCGCGCGACAGGTGTGGCAATCACCGCCGACGCCGCCGCCGGCGTTCGCGACGCAGACGTGCTGATCGACTTTACCCGGCCCGAGGGAACGCTTGCCAATCTGACCGCATGCGCCGCAGCCAAAGTCGGCGCCGTGGTGGGCACCACCGGGCTCTCGTCAAGCGACAAGGAAACGATGCGCGAGCTCGCTCGTATTATACCGATTGTGTTCGCCCCCAACATGAGCATGGGCGTCAACGTGCTCATCAAGCTGGTCGAAGTCGCGGCGCAAAGACTGGGCGACGATTACGATGTCGAGATCATCGAAATGCATCATCGGCACAAGGTCGACGCGCCCTCAGGAACCGCGCTCCGGCTCGGCGAGGCGGCCGCGACGGCGCTGAACCGTGATCTCAAGTCGGTGGGCGTCTACGCACGCGAAGGCGTTACCGGAGAGCGCCGGAAACGCGCCATCGGCTTCGCAAGCTTGCGCGGAGGCGATGTAGTCGGCGATCACACGGTCATTTTCGCGGGTGACGGGGAGCGTATCGAGCTCACTCACCGGGCCGGATCGCGGGTGAACTTCGCGCAAGGGGCCTTGCGCGCGGCGCGCTTTGTCGCGCTCAAGCGCGCTGCCAAGGAGCCTCGCATATACGACATGCAGGACGTCCTGGGTTTGCGTTGAGGGATCTGCGCTGAGCGCCGCACCGATGCCGGTCGTGCACCCGTTCGATTTGAGTGACCGGCGTGCGCTGGTCACCGGCGCCGGCGGCGGTCTCGGATTCGCCATCGCGCAGGGACTCGCGCGCGCCGGCGCTCATGTCGTTCTCAATGGACGCAATCGCGACAAGCTCGACGCCGCGAAAGCGTCGCTCGAGAGCGACGGGATGAAGGCGCATGCCCTGGCTTTCGACGTGACCGATGCCACCGCGGTCAACGACGCGATCGAGGACATCGAGCGCCGCATCGGGCCGCTCGACATCGTCGTCAACAATGCCGCGATGAATCGCCGTCAGCCGCTCGCCGATGTCAGCGACGCGCACTGGCGCGAGCTGATGGCGGCCAATCTCGATGCGCCGTTTTTTGTCGCGCGAGCGGTCATTCCCGGGATGACGGCGCGCCGGCGCGGCAAGATCGTCAACATCTGCTCGCTGGCGAGCGAAATCGGCCGTCCGAACATCGTTCCCTATGCAGCGAGCAAGGGTGGGTTGCAGATGCTCACCCGCGCGCTCGCGGTCGAGCTTGCGCCTCACAACGTGCAGGTCAACGGCATCGCGCCGGGATTTTTCAGGACCGAGATGAACGCGCCGCTGCTTGCGGACGCGGAATTTTCCGCCTGGGTTGCCCGCCGCACGCCCGCGGGACGCTGGGGCGAGCCGCCCGAAATTGCCGGAGCCGCGGTCTTTCTTGCGTCGGGCGCCGCGGACTATGTGACCGGCCACATCCTGTTCGTCGACGGAGGCTTCAGCGTGGCGTATTAACGAGGCTTACGAGTCTGCGTACTGCCGAGTTGTCGTGCTAGGGATCCCGGCGTTACGCGGTTTCGCAATAGCGGCAAGCCCGCGCCTGCGGTATAATTTGCCGCTTCCGATAGCGGGGAAGCCAAGACTGGCCTCCCCGCTTCGCATATCTACCGCTCGCTTCGAGGAAATACGCCGTGTCTGCCGCCCACGTCCCCGCGATCCTCGCGCTCGCTGACGGGACAGTGTTCCGCGGCCGGGCGATTGGCGCGGAATCAGCGAGTGCCGGTGAGGTGGTGTTCAACACCGCGATGACCGGCTATCAGGAAATCCTCACCGACCCCTCCTACGCCGGGCAGATCGTCACACTGACCTATCCGCACGTCGGCAACACCGGCGTCAATCCCGAAGACGTCGAGTCGAAGCGTATCTTTGCCGCGGGATTGGTCATCCGCGATCTGCCGTGCGTTGCGGCGAGCTGGCGCAAGATGCTCGATCTGTCTTCGTATCTCTCCGATGCGGGAGTCGCCGGCATCGCCGACATCGACACCCGCCAACTGACGCGGATGCTGCGCGAAAAAGGTGCCCAGAACGGCTGCCTGATGACCGGGACTGGCGCGGTCGACGACAAAAAAGCCGTCGAGCTCGCGCGCGCGGCCCCGCCGATGGCCGGGCTCGACCTGGCCAAGGTCGTGAGCTGCATCGCGCCGTATGACTGGACCGGGAGCACCTGGGCGCTGGGAGAGGGCTATCGCGCGCAGCAAGCGGCGCGATTTCATGTCGTCGCCTACGATTTCGGCATCAAGCACAACATCCTGCGCATGCTCGCGGAGCGGGGATGCCGCCTGACCGTGGTGCCGGCACAGACGTCTGCGCGCGAGGCGCTGGCGCTGAAACCGGACGGCGTGTTTCTGTCCAACGGCCCCGGCGATCCCGAGCCGTGCGCGTACGCGATCGATGCCATCCGAGCTTTCCTCGCGGCGGGGACGCCGACCTTCGGCATCTGCCTCGGGCATCAGCTGCTCGGCCTCGCCACGGGCGCCAGGACCGTGAAGATGAAGTTCGGCCATCACGGCGCGAACCATCCGGTGCTCGACAAGGACACCGGGCAGGTCTTGATTACCAGTCAGAACCACGGATTCGCGGTCGACATGTCGACGCTTGCCGCCAATGTGCGCGTGACGCACGTGTCGCTGTTCGACGGCAGCCTGCAGGGAATCGCGCTCACCGACAAGCCGGCGTTCAGCTTCCAGGGGCACCCGGAGGCGAGCCCCGGTCCACACGATCTCGCCTACTTGTTCGATCGCTTCGTGGCCATGATGGAGCGGCCCGCGATAAAGGAGGGCACGTGAGCACCATCGAGCTCTACGGTTGCCGCGGCTGCGGCTCGGCAGTGGTCGAGGCGCTGCTCGAGCGCGCCGGGGTCCCATTCGCGTATCACGAGGTGAAGTCCAGGGAGCCGGCCACGACCGAGGCTTTGAAAGCGGTCAACCCGCTGACGCAGGTGCCGACGCTCAAGCTTGCCGACGGCACCGTCATGACCGAGAGCGCGGCGATCATCGTCATGCTCGACGAGAGCTACCCGGCCGCGCGCATCCTGCCGGCGGCCGGCGACCCGCGCCGGGCGCTCGCGCTGCGCTGGATCGTGTTCATCGCCGGCAACATGTATCCGGCGATCAGCGTCGTCGATTTTCCCGAGCGATGGGTGAAGAGCAAGGTCGCGAGCGCCGAGCTCAAGGATGGCGCCGTCGAGCGTCTCAAAGCGTACTGGACCCTGCTCGAGCAGGCGCTGAAACCGGCGCCGTATCTTTTGGGCCGCGAAATGACCGCGCTCGACGTGTATGCCGCGATGCTGTCGCGCTGGGAGCCGGGGCGTGCGTGGGTCGACGAGCATTGTCGCCAAGTCGCATCCGCGCTCACGCTGGCCGAGCAGGATCCGATCGTCGCGCGTGTCTGGGAGCGCAACTTCAAGCGCTGATGCCATGCCCAGACGCACCGACATCGAATCGATCCTGATCATCGGCGCCGGCCCGATCATCATCGGGCAGGCGTGCGAGTTCGACTACTCGGGCGCGCAGGCATGCAAGGCGCTGCGCGAGGAAGGCTACCGGGTCATCCTGGTCAACTCCAATCCGGCGACGATCATGACCGATCCGGAGATGGCCGACGCGACCTACATCGAGCCGATCACCTGGACCATGGTCGCCAAGATCATCGAGCGCGAGCGTCCGGACGCGCTCTTACCGACCA
>DATMNH010000022.1:0-52706 GCA_035568975.1 Casimicrobiaceae bacterium | reverse complement strand
TGCCGAGCAGCGTGCTGTGGTTGCTTGGGAGTAATGATCCGACGGTTAGTCGATTGGTCGAAACCAATCTCAGGCGGGAAGCCGTCGCACGCGACATTGATGCCTCGCGCCTGGTTTTTGCAGCCCGTCGACCACATGCGGAGTATGTCGGCTTGTACCGGCACGCCGATCTTTTTATCGACACCTGGCCATACAACGCGCATACGACGGCGAGCGATGCGCTCTGGGCCGGCTGCCCGGTGCTGACCTGGCTCGGTGATTCGTTCGCAGGCAGGGTCGCCGCAAGTCTGCTGACTGCGGTCGGATTGCCCGAATTGATCGCGCCCGATGTACGCGGATACATAGCGCAGGCGATCGAGCTCGCGACCGATGCAGGCGCGCTTGCGCGCTACCGGCGGCACCTCGCCGCCACCGGTCGCGACAGCGCGTTGTTCGACACGGGAGCGACAACGCGAGCGCTCGAGCATGCCTATATGCGCATGGCAGAGCAAACGCGCAGTGGCGCACGCGAGTCGTTTCGCGTGGATGCTGTGGCGGGCTGAAAGCGTGCTCTCGCCGGTAGGGACTGCGCTGCGGGACAACTGCGTCAAATCGAAGGACGCCCTTTACTCAGCGTGGGCATGGTGGGCAGCGGTTTCTTCTCGCGATTGGCGCATCTTCCCGCTGCGGCAGTGCCGGCATAAAATGCGTCCTTGCCTTACGCTCGCGAGGCCCGTCATGATCTCCCGCCTGTTTCTCGTCACGTCGTTGGCTGCTTCGCTTTCCGTCACTGCCGCCGGTGCCCGCGCTCAAGCCGCGCCTGTGACCATGCCCGCCATCCCCCCGCATAACTGCGTCAAGCCGGAATTCCCGGGGAGGCCTCCTATCGCGTCGCCCAACAGGATTTCCGTCTTTAACAAGGAATATACTGCCTACGGCGAGTGCATCAAGAAGTATGTCGACGAGACCAAGGCCATGTCGAATGCGGCCATCGCGGCGGCCAATGGAGCGATCGACGAATTCAACAAGTTCTCCGCCGAGCTCAAGGCCGAGAACGATGCCGCGAAGAATTAACGCTTCGCGCGCCGCCGCGAACTCGCAAGCGTTTGGTTTGCGTTTGCTTGCCCCTCATGGGGAACGACGGCGTATTTCTCGATTGACGCCGCGTTGCTGGTCAGACCTTTCGCTGTCCTCATTCCGAATGCACGGGCCTGCGGTGGTGTGCTAGCCCTCAGTCGGCAGCAAGGGCTGCGCGGCAAGCGACGCGAGGGCGACACCGGTGACGCGTGTAATCCGCCATTCGGGCAGTATTTGCGCGCCGAGTTGCTGATAGAACCCGATCGCCGGCGCGTTCCAGTCCAGCACGGTCCATTCGAAGCGCCCGCAATCGCGCTCGACCGCGAGCCGCGCAAGATGGACCAGAAGGGCGCGCCCGTAACCGCGGCGGCGATACTCCGGCCAAACGAACAAATCCTCAAGATAAAGACCGCGGCGGCCTAAAAAGGTCGAAAAGTTATGGAAAAACAGCGCAAAGCCAGCCGCTGCATCGCCCTCCCAGGCCAAAACAACCTCGACCAGAGCTCGGTCTCCGAACAGCGCGCGTTCGATGTCGTTTTCGTTTGTGATGCACAAATGGCTGAGCCGCTCGAACTGAGCAAGCCCATGAATCATCGCCAGAATCGCCGCAACATCGGCACGTGTTGCGGGCGCCAAACGAAGCTCGCCGGTGTTTGGCTTCCCCCGTTCATCGACCCTATCCGAGCCCTTCAATCGGCACCTCCTGCGACGCTGGTCGCGAATTGGGAGAGAGCGGTTTAGCGCTCGCCAACAACCATCGTTGGCGGATTTGCAACAGTGCGGTATCCGGGAGTGTAACAACCGCAACATTTTGTTGCGGGCCCAATTCGTGCTGCTGTAACGTTCCCACTGTGGGCCGCAAAAGGCCATAAGTTTCCGTTTCCGTCGCACTTCCACTGGGGGTTACAAACATGAGATTTCAACGCAAGAAAGTCGCTGTCGCGCTCGCATGCGCGCTCGGCGCGGGCGGCGCGGTCACCATGTTGTACGCGGGCACGGCGGCGGCGCAGGTCAAGGTCGATGTGACCGGTTCCAGTATCAAGCGCGTCGAGGGCGAAGGCGCGTTGCCGGTTACGGTTATCACCCGCGACGACATCGATAAGAGCGGCGCGACAAACGTTGTGGAGATCCTGAACCTGGTCTCGGCCAACAACAGTTCGGGAGCGGTCCAGATCAGCAACGTCATCGGGGTCACTTCGTATAGCAATCAGACGGCCTCGCTGCGCGGCTTGGGCGGTATCGGCACGCTGGTGCTCGTTAACGGCAAGCGGCTCGGGGGGTTTTCCGGCGGGGTTTCCGGCACGGAAGGAACCAACCTCGCGTTTATCCCGTTCGCGGCGATCGAGCGCGTCGAAGTACTGAAGGACGGCGCGTCCGCTATCTACGGTAGCGATGCAATCGGCGGCGTGATCAACTTCATCATGCGTCAGGACTACCAGGGGGCCGATGCAACGTTGTCTTACGGCTCGCCGACCAGTGGCCCCGGCAACCATGGCAGCCAACAACAAATACAGGCCAATCTCGGTTTCGGTAGCCTAGCCAAGGACAAGTACAACGTCTTCGCCTCGTTCAACTATCAGGAAAACAAACCCCTGTTCGCCGTCGACCGAGGCTTCGCTAACACTTCCTTCAGACCCGATATCGGTCTGAACACGACGTCAGGCCAGACGTTCCCGGGCTTTATCTCGACCGGTGGCATCGGCAACCTCACGTTCCCGAACTGCGCGCCGTCCGTCGCCATCGGCACCCGTTGCCGCTTTGACCCCAACGCGGTCCCAGGCGTCGAGATCCTACCCGACACCAAGACGTACAACTTCTTCGGCGGCGCGCGCTACCAGATCAACAATGACTGGCAGGCCTACCTGACCGGGTTGTACGCGCATTCGGATAACGATTACGTCATCCAGCCGGTGCCGCTGTCCGACCAGATCAGCACGATTATTTCGCCGACCGGCGCGGCGACCATCCTGCTGCCGCCGACCAGTCCGTTCTACCCGACTGCGGCGGCGACCGCTGCCGGCGTCAACGGCCTGCCGCTCAACGTGCGCTGGCGCTGCTATCCATGCGGCTTTCGCGACCAGGAGGACGTCTCCGAGGCGTACCAGGTTGTTGCAGGGCTCAAGGGCTCGCAGTGGAACTGGGACTTCGACGGATCCTTCAACTACGGCCAGAATACGCTTTCGGATCGGTTAAACAACGGCTTTCCGCTGTATACCAAGATCCTGTCGCTGCTGAACAGCGGCACGATCAACGTGCTCAGCACTAACCTTCCGGCCGATCAGATCGCCGCAGTTCAGGCGACGAATTTCACTGGCGAGGCGGCCTCGGCAAAGCTAAAGTCATACGGGGTCGACCTCAAGGCGTCGAGCAACATCTACGAGCTACCTGCGGGGCCTCTGGCGCTCGCGGTGGGCGGCCAGACCATCCACACCTCGCTGACGCAGAGCTTTGCTCCAGCACTGCAGGCGGGTGACGTTTCGGGCTTCGGTGGCGCCGCCGAGAACATTGACGTTTCGCGGAATCAATACGCGCTGTTCGCCGAAGTGAACATCCCGATCGTGAAGAACCTCGAAGGTAACGTCCAGGTCCGCTACGACCACTATAGCGACTTCGGCAGCACCACCAATCCGAAGGTTAGCTTGCGCTGGCAACCCTACAGTTCGCTCTTGCTGCGTTCGTCCTACGGCACCGGCTTCCTGGCACCGACGTTGTTCCAGTTGTTCACACCGCAGATTCAGAACATTACCCCAGCGGGCAGTTCCGACCCGTTGCGCTGCCCCAACCCACAAGCGCCGAGCGCCGGAAACAACCCCGACTGCAACACGCAGTTCCCCGATCTTCTGGGCGGGAACCCGAACCTGCGGCCTCAATTATCGAGCCAATGGCAGGTCGGCGGGATCTACGAGCCTGTCCCGGGCGTTTCGCTTGGCGTCGACTACTTCCAGCTCCTTCTGTCGAATCTGGTCAGCAGTGGCGTGCCGCTCAACGTGATCCTGAACCCGGACACTGCCGCCACGTACGCCTCCCTGGTGACGCGCCAGGCGAACTGCGTGGGCGGACAGCCCTGCCCGATCACTTCCATTGACCAGCGCAACACCAATTTCGGCAAGATAAGGATCCAGGGCTACGATGTCGATCTACGGGCCATCTCCCCGAGGACTGACTGGGGCCGTGTGAAGTTCGAGATCACGGGAACGTACTACACCCGGTACGACACGCATAACCCCGACGGCAGCTACACGAGCGCAATAGGTAACCAGTTTACCGGAACACTGTCGGGCACCATTGGCGTCATCCCGCGCTGGAAGAGCTACGCCCCGCTTACTTGGGAATACGGTCCGTGGTCAGCAACAATCGCCAACACCTACCAGAGCGGTTACCTCGATTACACACCGGGTCCGGACGGCAACGCACGCGAAGTGAGCAGCGTGTCCCTTTGGGACGTGCAAGGCGTCTACACCGGATTCAAGAACACGACGTTGACCCTGGGCATCAAGAATCTGATAGACACGAAGCCGCCGGTCAGCAATTTCAACCTCGCCTTCCAGTCCGGCTACGACCCGTCGTATTGGGACCCGCGCCAGCGGTTCATTTATGGCTCGATCAAGTACGTGTTCAACGACCTGTTTGGCATGAAATAAACGCGACTCGACATCTTCACAGGGGCTTTCGGGCCCCTTGTTTTTTGCACTGCGGGAGTCGCATTTCGGGGCGTTTCGCCGCCCTGACGCCGGGCTTTGCTTCGGACGGCTGGCGCTGGCCAACCCGCGGCACCGCAACCCGCACCCGCCCTGTCTTCGGGTGCCTCAGCGCAAATGGCTCGACACGTCAAGGGTCGCGATGACGTGTCTTGGTTCGCGGCTTCAGGCCTTGCGGCACGGGGAGCGAAACTCGCTTCTCCTAGCACTTCGCCTCAAGCGTGCCGCAGATGCGTGTGCCGATCGCTCGACGCCAGCGGCACGGCTTGCGCTTACTTTGCCGCCACCCGCGCACCACACCCAGTGAGGTCCTCGACGTAGCCCACCACCGGCTCGAAGTCCGGGGTGGTGTTGTTGACGAACTGAGTATAGATGTAGTAACGCTTGCACGGCTCCATCTCGACCGTGATCGCCTTGAGATAGCCGCCACCCGGCTGCCTGTATGGGCCCTGCACCAGGATCACGTGCTTTCCGGGTTCGACCTTGATCGGGAATGACGCGAAGGCCGCCTGATCGTCGATGCGCTCGATGATCGCCGGCCGCAGGTACAGCGTGGTCGTGTCGTAGTAGCGTTGGTTGGAGACCTCGCTCCAAGCGGGACCCCAGGTTTGGCAGCCTGCAACCAGCAACGTGGCGGCGGCGACGGCAACATGAATCAAAGTTTTGGCCATGTCTTGGGTCCTTTCATGTGATCAGTACTCACTCAAGCAAAACAGTACCCGACCGGGTAACATTCCATCAAACAGTACGCCGCACACCTGCGTTTTAAGGGACGCCATCCGGACCGAAACCCCCATGGGCCCCTTCCACCTCATGAGCGCGAGCAGCGCATCGGGAAGGCTACTCCGTTCGGACCGAGGATGCTTGCCCCACCATTGTGACACCGCTGTTTCGGCACTCGCTACCCAGCGGTCCTCTGGCAAGGGCGCGAACGGCGGGCACCGGCCACCGCAGGGTGCTCGATGTCCAGAATCGATCGCTCTTGCGTTTGAGCCAGGACAAGGACCGCGGGTTCCAAACCGGATGTATCAAAATGAAAGATTCTGCCGGCCCCCAATTGACCTCGAAGGTCATGGGCTCCCGCTAGCCTTCTGCACCCAGAACACATACGAGCCAATAAACGTCTGGGGAAACCGGGTCTCGAAGTCGTTCCAGTAGTCCAGGTTGGTCAGAGGTATGTCTTCCGGGAAGCACTCCTTGTACCTGCGGACGAGCTGGGGTTCCAGCAGGAATCCGATGAAATCCAGATCAAGGTCGCGCAGCATGGCCTTGATTTGGGGCAGCGTAAGGCGATCCTCCTGAACGTGAAATAGCAAATCGCGACATTCACTGGTCGCATAAAAATCTCTGAATGACGTCAGTTGCTTGAACAATTCGCCGCTTTCGAACGCCATGAGATCCTGGCGGCAGCGGCGAATATCCGCTGCGGTCGAGGCATATCCCCGTTCCGCAATGAACCTTCTTGCGGCGACGACCGATTGCCGCGCGCGTTCGCTATACAGGCCCAAAAGCATCAATCCGCCCGGGCGAAGCAGCGCGACGAGCTCGCGCAATCCGGCCATCGGGTCGGCCAGATGGTGCAGCACGCCGACCGAGACGATGATGTCGAACATGCGGCCGAGCGACCCGAGCTGCGTGATGTCGGCCTGTGCATACTCGACATTCTTCAGGCCGCGCTCATTCGTCTTTCTTTTGGCATAGCTAAGACTCGATAGGCTCAAGTCGACCGCAAGCACCTGAGCGTCAGGGAATTGCTGCGCTGTTTCAATCGATTCCTGACCGGTACCGCATCCTGCGATCAAGATATCGACGGCGCCGCCCTTGGGGATGGGGCGAAACGACGCGAAGGGAAATTGGTGACGTAGATATCTTTCGAGGGAAGGAGCTTTTTCCGCGCGCGGCAATTTGATCCACCGTGGATAGGGATTTTCCTCGTACTGTTGCCGTACCCGGCGCGACACGCCATCTGCCACCGTGGTCAGCCTACGGATGCCGTCGCGGTAACGCTGCTCTTCCAAGGGTTCCGCGATCTGCTGCACGAGCAGGGCGCGAACCGATTCGGGCCAAGATCGATCCTGCATAGTGTCGGCGCAGGGCAGAGCCAGCAGCGGAAAGTAAGCGGCAACAGCCACCGGCCACAACGGGGGAACGGCCTTTCCGGCCTGCAGGTCGGCAACAAGCCTCTCGCGCAGCGCCCGCGCACGGTCGAATTCCTCATCGGTGTAGGAAAAGACGAATTCATTGACAAAGCATTGTCGTGCTACCGCGCAATAGAAGGCGAGGGTCTTGTCCTCCGCATCAGCGCCGATGGCCGCCTCCGCGGCGGCGTCGAGCATGGCGTGCCGGACCATGGTGAGAAACCGCTCCAGTGGCATCGTACACACATGGGCGTTTTCCAGCAGGGAGCGAAGCAACAGATCGGCGCACAGGGCGGCGAGGCCGGCAGGCCCAAACAACTCTTGGCCGGCCAGGCGGGTCGGCCACGCACTCGTCGCGCGCTCGACGCATTCCCTGATGGTTCGGTCCAGCATAATGAGCCTGATGCTCACGTCCACCAGGTCACCTGGCCTGGCCCAGGGCTCGGACAGCGCGCGGGTTACGAGGCGTCGAAGATCCGCATCGACCTGAACGACATCGATGTTCCTGACGCACCGAACAAAACTGGTCTTGAATTCGCCCGCTTCCTTCAGTTCGAGCGCGCGCCGGAGACTGTCCAGCGCCACATTGACCAGCCCGCGCTCATTGAGCGCATTGCCGAGGTTGTTGAGGGCCTCCGCAAAATCCGGCCTGAGCGAGAGCGCCTTGCCGTAGCTGGCGATGGCCTTGTCCAGCTTGCCTTGGCTCGCGAGCGCATTCCCGAGATCGTTGTATGCGTCGGGATAATCCGGCTTGAACCTGATTGCCTTGTCGTAACAAGCAATCGCTGCATCCAGTTTGCCTTGAACCTGGAGCACGAGACCCATGTTGTAGTGTGCCTCCGCGTAATCCGGCTTGAACGCGAGCGCCTTGGCGTAGCGGGCGAGCGCCTCCTCCAGTTTGCCCCGCTGCTGGAGCACCGTTCCCACGTTGTTGTGCGCCACGACACGATCCGGTTCGAACGAGAGTGCCTTGTGATAGGAGCCGATCGCTTCGTCCAGCTTGCCTTGGTCCTTGAGCGCGTTCCCAAGGTTGTAGTGCAGGTCAGAAGATTCTGGTTTGAATGCGAGCGCCTTACGATAGCTGGCGACCGCCTCGTCCAGGTTGCCCTGCCGCTGGCGTACCGTTCCCAGGTTGTTGTGGGCCTCTGCTAAATCCGGCTCGATCCAAAGCGCTTTGTGGTAGGACGCTACGGCTTCCTCCAGTTTGCCTTGAGCCTGCAGCGCGTTGCCGAGGTCGAGGTGATAGTCCGAATTGGACGATTTTATGTTGGTCGCCCTGTTAATGAGTTCAACGGCAATCTCGTTTTTCCCTACTTGATATGCGATCAATCCCAATAGGTGCAAGGCATCGGGATGATTCGGAGCAATTTGCAGGGCTTGCCGACAGCAAGCTTCGGCTTGCGGCAAGCGCCCCGACTGCAGGTGCTTCATCGCCGTCTGGATTGTGGCGGGGATCGACTGCGCCCCGCGCTCACCAACAGCCTGAACGCCCTCGGACTGGATACAGCAATTCTTGTATCTCTTGCCGCTGCCACAAGGGCACGGATTGTTACGGCCAGTTTTTTTCATTGCGATTTCAGTTTGAAAAGCCAAGTCAATCGGCCTCGGTCAAGGATTGACACTTGCTCGCGCCGGCACCAGCAGCGGTCACGCGCGCGGAGACAGCGCGGAGACGAACACTATTGCCCCTCACGCGCTAGGCGTGGGAGGATAGAATACTGAGCAAACCTTGCGGCGGTCAAATGTGCTAAAAGACGCGCTGGAATCAGAGTCCGAGCAACCGCCTCGTCATCCGAAATCAGGAACAATGATGAAAAAATATCTCATAGCCACGGTGTACGCTTGGTCGCTGCTTGCGGCGCCGATGGCGATCGCTGAAGGCAACACAGCCGATGTCACCGACATGCAAGCGCTGCGCAACGCAGTCCGTACCGACAGGAAGGCGTTCGTTGCGTCAACGCTGCAGCTCACCGACGCGGAGGCCAAGAAATTCTGGCCGCTTTATGACGCCTATCAGCGCGATGTCGATGTGGCCAACCGGCGGCGAAACGTCGTCGTGACCACGTTGATCGGAATGGACAAGCCTCCTTCGGACCTCTATGCCAGAAACCTGGCAACCGAGTTGATGGCCGCCGACGAGGCGGAGGTCAAGTCGCGGCGATCGCTGCAGAATCGTTTGATGAGAGGCGTGCCGACACGGATCCTGCCGCCGAAGAAGGCGGCGCGCTATCTGCAGCTGGAAAGCAAGATCCGCGCTGTCCAGGCTTATGATATCGCCGCGAACATTCCGCTGATCCGATAGCAGGCGCAAGCGGGCCAAAGGCCCCGCGGGTGGTGCGGTGATCATGTTCGAATCCGGTTCAGCGCGCCGCAGCAAAAGACGAAGGGCCGCAGCCCAGCGTACCGGGCCCGGCCCCCCCGCACTCGCACGCTTAAGGGGAAACGGACGAGTGCACCGAGATCGTTTGCGGTTAACTTTCTTGCTTGCGTTTCGGTGGAGTGCTGCGAACGTGCGTGGATAAGAGCTCCGGCTCTCGCACTCCGAAGACGTAGACTTGCAACCGACTGGCTGCGACTGCAACCGGTGCAGGCGTCACGGCTTTGGAGGTCGCCAGTGCCCGCAGGTCTCGGGTGTCGGACTGCATCTTCGCCGGCATGACCACTGATAGAGCGATCGTGATCGCAGTCATGGCCACCGCGGCAATGGCGAAGACCTTACGGGGGCTCGAGATCTGGTAGCGGTTCATTTTCCTTCTCCTGGTTCGCTTGCTTGCTGCTCTGTCCTTGGACGCGGCGTGCATCGATTTCGGATTCACGTTTTTTCTGAAGCTTCCAGCCTCGGCTGTCGGTCCTTCGCTGCTGTCAGGATGCATCGTAGGCACCGGGGATGACGTCCTCAAGACACATGCGACGAAACGGCAAAATCGGGGGGATCAGCGTGCCGTGCGCACGACGAAGCGCACCGCCGCATTCGTGGGAAGCACCCGGCGAGGATGCCCGCCGGCGCCGCTCGCTCGGACCAGATGTAATGGACAAGTGGCGGTTCAGGTCTCAACCGCGCGCCGGTGATCCTAGCGGTGGTCACAACCCTCTTTCGATGGACTTTTTTTGATGGTCTTGTGTACAATTCAGCCACTTTCTGACGAAAGCTTGGCCCCGCCATCCCGCGGGGCCAACGCGTTTTGGGCCTTCCACTGAATAACCAATAACCATTCGCCTGGAGACAATATGAAGATGCTCCGTTTGGCCGTCTCGGCCGCGGTCCTGCTCATTGCCGCGGCCTCAGCGGTCCTTCCACAAATGGCTCAGGCGCAAGCGCAGCCCGCTGCGCCAGCCGCCGCCCCAGCCGCGACGCCTCCGGAACCCGCGTCGACGGCTCCGGCTCCTACGCCCGCAGCGGCGCCTGCCCAAGCTACCGGCGGAACACGCGCGACCGAAATCGTCGACAACCCGTACGGTCTGGAAGCGCTGTGGAAGGGCGGCGACATCGTCGCTAAGGTCACGCTGGCGATCCTGGCGATTATGTCGATGGGCAGTTGGTACATCATCATCACCAAGGTCTATGAGCAGTTCCGGATGGGCGCGCAGGCGCGGGCTGCCGATAAGTCATTCTGGAACGCGCCGACGGTGCGGCAGGGCGCGGAAAAACTGAAGGAAGGCAGTCCCTATCGATTCATCGCCGAATCCGGACTCGAGGCGACTAGCAAACATATCGGCTTGCTGGGCAACGTCGACCTCAACACCTGGATCTCGATGTCGATTCAGCGCGCGATCGACAATGTGCAAAGCCGCACTCAGGACGGCCTTGCCTTTCTTGCCACCGTCGGCTCGACCGCTCCGTTCGTGGGTTTGTTCGGTACCGTCTGGGGGATCTATCATGCCCTGACCGCAATCGGCATCGCGGGCCAGGCGTCGATCGACAAAGTCGCAGGGCCCGTGGGTGAGGCGCTGATCATGACCGCATTCGGCCTGGCCGTAGCCGTCCCGGCCGTGCTCGGCTACAACTGGCTCGTCCGCCGCAACAAGGCGGCCATGGATATGGTCCGCGGCTTCGCCGCCGACCTCCATGCTGTGCTCCTCAGCGCCCCGAAAACTCCGGCAAGGGCTTAATCATGTCCATGAGCGTCGGCACGTCCGGCGGCGAAGAGGACGAAATCGTCTCGGCGATCAACACCACGCCGCTGGTCGACGTCATGCTGGTATTGCTGATCATTTTTCTGATCACCATTCCGGTCGTGACGACGTCGATTCCGGTCACCTTGCCCAAGGAGCGAAACGAGATTCGCGAAACCAAGCCGGAGAACATCGTGATTTCGGTCGATGCGGCGGGCCGTATCTTCTGGAACGATCTGCGGATGACGAGCACCGCGGCGCTGATCGACCGATTGAAAAAGGTCGCCGTCCTCACCCCGCAGCCCGAGGTGCAGATACGAGGCGATGGCGGTGCGAACTACGATTCCGTCGGCCGGATCATCTATGCCGTTCAGAGGGCCGGGATCGCCAAGGTCGCCTTCATCACCGAGCCGCCGATCCGCGAAGCGCTTTGACGTCGCGGAATATTTCTTGAGGAACGCCTCATGGCAATGAATGTAGGTTCCGGCACGGCAACCAGCGATCCAGACGTGATGATGGATATCAACACAACGCCGCTGATCGACGTGATGCTGGTGTTGCTGGTCATGCTCATCATCACCATTCCGATCCAGCTGCACTCGGTCAATCTCAACATGCCTATCGGCAATCCGCCGCCGCCGCTGGTGCTTCCCGAGGTCGTCAAGATCGACATTGACCCGTCCAGCGTGGTGTACTGGAATGGTCTACCGGTGCCCGATCGGGCAGCGCTCGAGGAAAACCTCAAGGCAGCTTCCGCCCAAGCCGTCCAGCCCGAGCTGCATCTTCGGCCGGACAAGAACGCCAAGTACGCGGTCGTCGCCGGGGTCATGGCATCGGCACAGCGACTCGGGCTGACCAAGATCGGCATCGTCGGCAGCGAGCAGTTCATCGAGGAGTAGCTTAGCGGCGAACGCCGGCGGGCGACTGGAGTCAAAACGACATGGATTTCGCACGGCAGCAGAGAGACCCGGCCAGGCACCTGATCGGGATCACGTTCGTGGTTCTCATCCACGCAATCGTCATTTATGCGCTGGTGACGGGGCTCGCGCGCAAGGCGGTCGAAGTGATCAAAAAACCGCTTACCGCCACCATCATCGAAGAGATCAAGGCGCCGCCGCCTCCTCCCCCTCCGCCGCCGCCGAGGAAGATCATCGAACCGCCTAAGTCGCAGCCGATCGTACAGCCCTACGTTCCGCCGCCCGACATTCCGGTTCCGACGCAGCAGGCGGAGCCGGTCATCGCCGCGCCGACGACGACCGCGCCGACCGAGCCCGTTGTCATTGCGCCGCCCGTGGTGGCTCCGCCGGCGCCTAAGCCGGCCGTGCGTAAAGGTCTCGTCCCGGTAGAGATCATCAAACCCGAATATCCGCGCGAGGCCATCCGCGCCGGCGTTCAGGGTGGCAAGGTTGTGTGCCTG
Organism: Casimicrobiaceae bacterium; assembly: GCA_035568975.1. Lineage (GTDB taxonomy): Bacteria > Pseudomonadota > Gammaproteobacteria > Burkholderiales > Casimicrobiaceae > PALSA-1003. Next base: position 40,284 of record DATMNH010000022.1, on the reverse strand, counting down.
CTGGACGTCGATGAAAAAGGCAACGTCACCGAGGTCAAGATCAAGTCGGCGCAGCCACCTCGGGTATTCGACCGTGAAGTCATCAACACGTTAATGCGGTGGAAATTCATTCCAGACGGCGAAAAGTACGTCGCTGAAGTGGAAGTCAATTTCTCACTAAAAGATTAGCACCGCGTCGCAGGTGAGGAGCAAGCGGCCGCCTGAGCGGGTGGCCGTTTGTTTGTCGCTGGTTACTGGTATCGGGAGCTATTCACTGCGGGCGGCGTAGACCAACGTGCCCGCGGCGGCTCCGGAAAACAGGAGAAGCGCCAACGCGACGTCGGCGAGGCCGAGGCGATGCCCCGCGAGCACCGCGACTGCCCCACGAAACACCTGCTCGAACAATCCCGGCAACGAAAACATGAGCGCGCCGGCGCCCAGCACCCACAGCAAAACGACCGCCGGACGCCGCCACGCGGGCGCCGTTGCCGGTTCGGGCAGCTGCGCCATGACGCGCTGGCTGAAACCGTCGTCGGCAATGTAATCCGCGCGATGTTCGCGTCCTGCTTCGCGCAACATGGCGTCCAGCCAATCGTCGCCAGCGTCGATTTCAGGTTGTGGGGTGACAGATGAGGTCATGGCTCCGGGTCCCAGGCGCCAAGTCGCGCCTTCATTTTTTGTTTCGCCCGCAACACGTGGGTCTTGACGGTGCCGACCGGACATCCGAGCACTTCGGCGGCTTCCTCGTGCGACAGGTCGTTATGATAGCACTGCACGATGGCGGCCCTTTCGGCATCCGACAGAACGCTCATGGCGCGCTCGAGGTCGATCTTGAGCGCCGCCCGGCGGGCGGGAAGGTCCCTTTCCGCCGCGCCCGAGGGTGAGAGCGCGTCCACATCCATGTCCTCGGGCATCGGCAGCTCCTTCATCTTCCGCGCGTCGGCCAGAAACACGTTGTAGGCGATGCGATACATCCAGGTCGAGAATTTCGCATCCTGCCGAAACGATTTCAAGTTTCGATACGCCAACAAGAACGCCTCCTGTGCCAGATCATCCGCCAGCGCCGCGTTGCCGCCGGCCAGCTTGCGCAGCGTCGCGCGAACCGCGGACTGGTGGCGGCGCACCAGCTCGCTGAACGCGTGGCGATCGTCGCTGACAACGACGCGAGCGATCAGCTGGGTGTCGCTGACCGGCGGTGGCGACATGAACGTCGTCTGCCGTCGTACCAGTCTTCGGCTTAGCTCTTGCCAACATTTACGTCGGCGTCAGCGCCGGTTTCGTGGCGCTGCAAATGGCGGTCCTCGAACCACCACAACAGGAGGTAGCCGAGACCGAGGAACATCAACACCAGTCCGACCCAGCTCGCCGAGCCGCTCTCGACCATCCAGTAGAAAACGAAGGACAATCCGATCGCCGTCAGGATCACTCCCTTGCGCAGATCCGACCAGACGGCGCGCCGTCGCGCGATGACCGTTTGCTGGTAGACCGGCGCCCCCGAGGCTGCCGGCGCCAAAGGTTCGGCGCTCGACGCCATGGCCGCCTCGGGCGTCACGCCAGACATGACTGCGTCGACAGCGTGAGCAGGCGCCATCGCGCCTCTTTCCGCGAGTTTGAGTACGGTCTCGTTTTGCAGCCGTGTTTTGCGCAGCTTGTACCAGATGATGCCGATAAGCAGGAAGACGGGCGTCAGGAGAATCGAGCCGGCGACCACGAATGCCAAACCTACGACCCAAGGGGCAGTTTGCAACGCTTCGTTGAACGAATCGAAATCGTCGTCACCGGTCTTGATGTGGCTGCGTCGGCGCGGAGAGCGTTTTCCGGGTGTGGTTTCGGAATCGGTCTTCGCGCGGGGTGCGTCGGCTTCGGGTGCGAGGACCGTGCCAGTCGCGGGCGCATCGACAGTCGCCTTGGACGGTGTCTCAACGTTCGGCTTGGCCTTGTCGTCTGCCGCGATTGCGGCCATGGCGAACCCGCATCCGATCATCATCGCGGCGGCGAAAAGCAACGCGCGCGGTACGCTATCGAGGGTACCGAAGCGCCTGCCGCGCCGATGAATCGGGGATTGCATGCGTTTCTCCCTGAATATGGTTGTCTGAATGCTTAGATGAAACGAAGGCACGACCCGGATTCACTTCTCTCGGGTCGGCTGGAGAGCTGAATGCCCATGCTATCATTGCCTTGAGTCGACCGCCCCTTACGAATCGCGGGCGCCGCCTGGCGTCCAACCTCCTCGAGCCGCTCCAACCCTTGACCACGTCGATCCCGCGATTTCTGGCCGCATTGTCCCTTGCCGCAGCGCTTGCGGTACCTGCTGGCCACGCGGCGGACGACATGGTGACGCTCAATTTCGTCAACGCCGACATCGACGCCGTCGTCAAGGCCGTGGCCGAGATGACCGGGCGCAACTTCATTCTCGATCCGAAGGTAAAAGGGGTCGTCAACATCGTTTCCGCACGTCCCGTCCCAAAGAGCCTCGTCTATCCGACGCTGCTATCGGCGCTGCGCTTGCAGGGTTTTGCCGCCGTAGAGGCGGATGGCATCACCAAGATCGTGCCGGAGGCCGACGCCAAGCAGCAGGGCTCCGCAGTGGTCATGGGAGGGAAGGGTGGAGGCGTCGGCGCGGGTGGCGACCGGCTGGTCACCGAAGTCTTTGCGCTCAAGTACGAGTCGGCCGTGCAACTGGTCAACGTGCTGCGGCCGCTGATCACGCCCAACAATGCCATCGCCGCCGTGCCTACCGGTAACGCGCTCGTCATCACCGATTACGCCGAGAACCTGAAGCGTATCGAAAAGATCGTCGCTTCGCTCGACGTTCCGCCGGCTGGCGAGGCGATCATGGTGCCGATTCGCTACGCGTCGGCGCTGGACATGGTTCAGATCATGGGACGGCTGCTGGCGGACACACCGGGAGCCGCGGGCGCCGCTCCGGACGCCCAACAGCGGGTGGCCCTGGTCGCCGATCCGCGATCGAACAGCGTGCTGATTCGCGGCGACAACGCGTCCCGCGTTGTCCGCGCGCGGGCGCTGATCGAGCAGCTCGACACCCCGGGGCGCGTCGGCGGGAATATTTTCATCATTTATCTCAGGAACGCCGACGCGATGCGCGTCGCGCGAACGCTGCGCGCGCTTTTCTCGGGCGGCAGCGAGACGAGCAACGAATCCGCTCCGGTCGCGACGCTTCCCGGCTTGGGCACGCCGATCACTGCGGGGATGCCCGCGTCCGCAGCTCCGCCGCTGACGGCAAGCGCGACCCCAAGCGCGCCGGCATTCAACGCCGGCGGCGCGACCATCCAGGCCGATTCCGCGAACAACGCGCTGATCGTGATGGCGCCGGAGCCGATCTACAACAACATCCGTGCCATCGTCGAAAAACTCGATGTGCGGCGCGCGCAGATCTACGTCGAAGCGCTGGTGGTCGAAGTCACCGCCGACAAGGCTGCCGAGTTCGGCATTCAGTGGAATTTGCTCGATCCCAATCGCTTGAACAACAACCAGACGCAAATTGGCGGCGGCACCAACTTCACGCCGCGCGGCAGCGGCACCAACCTTCTCGATGCGCAGGTTAGCTTGGGCTCGCTGGGGCAGGGGCTCAACCTCGGCGTCATTCGCGGCACCATCAACATCCCCGGCATCGGCACCATCACCAATCTGGCGCTCCTTGCCCGCGCGCTCGAGTCTGACGCCAACACCAACATCCTGTCGACGCCGAACCTGCTGACGCTCGACAACGAGGAGGCAAGAATCATCGTCGGGCAGAACGTGCCTTTCATCACCGGTCAGTACGCGGTCACCGGCTCGGCGACGACGCCGACGCCGTTTCAGACCATCGAGCGCAAGGACGTCGGCTTGACGCTGCGGGTCAAGCCGCAGATCACCGAGGGCGGGACGGTGCGAATGACGATCTACGAGGAAGTCTCGCGCATCCAGGATACGACCAACGCCGCAGGCATCATCACCAGCAAGCGCTCGCTCGAATCAACCATCGCGGTGGACGACGGCCAGATCATCGTCCTCGGCGGGCTGATCGAGGACAGCTTCACCGACGGGTCGAGCCGGGTGCCGGTGATCGGCGACGTTCCGGTGCTGGGCGCGCTGTTTCGCTATGACAACCGGCATCGCATCAAGACCAACCTGATGGTATTTCTGAAGCCGACGGTGATACGCACCGCCGGCGCCGGTGCAGCGCTGACCAGCGATCGCTACGATTATCTGATGGGCGAGCAGCAGCGCTTGCGACCCGCGGAGCGACCTTTCTGGCCGGACACCACGGTTCCGGAACTGCCGCTGTTACCGAACGCGCCGCCCGACGCCTCGCCGTCCGGCTTGCCTTCGGCGCCGGCCCCCATACCCGGGGCCACGCCTCCGGCCAAGCCGCAGTAGCGTGTTCCCAGGTAGCGATAACGATGGCGATGCCTGAACCAAGCTTCGCGTCGGATGCGGTTTCCCCGGTCGCCACCGCTCCGCGCGTGTCGTACGCGTTCGCACGGACCCACGGCGTTTTCCCGTTGCGCGACGAAGGCGACGGGGTACTGGTCGTCGTCCGCGACGATGCATCGGTCGAGGGTATTGCCGAGCTCAAGCGCGTGCTGCAGCGGCCGCTGAAAACACTCAGGGTCAGCGCCGAGCGCTTCGCCGCCGAGCTGGCTACCGCATACAACCAGGCATCGGCGCCCGCGGCTCAATTCAGTGAGGCTCAGTTCGGTGAGAATTTGTCGCGCGACGCGGACCTCGCACGACTGCTGCAGGACATTCCCAAGGCAGAGGATCTGCTCGGATCGACGTCCGATGCTCCGGTGATCCGGATGATCAACGCGCTCCTGCTGCAGGCGCTGCGCGAGCGCGCGTCCGACATCCACTTCGAACCCTACGAAATACGCTCGGTCGTGCGCTTCCGTGTCGACGGCGTGCTGCGCGATATTATCGAGCCGCCGCGCGCGCTGCACGCGGCGCTGGTGTCGCGGCTGAAGGTGATGGCGAGCCTGGACATCGCCGAAAAACGCCTTCCGCAGGACGGGCGTATCACGCTCAAGCTCGGCGACAAGAGCGTCGACGTGCGGGTGTCGACGCTGCCCACCGGGCCGGGAGAGCGGGTAGTGCTGCGCCTGCTCGACAAGGACTCGGCGCGGCTCGATCTGACCGCTCTCGGCATGAGCGACGAGACGCTTTCGGCGATCGACCGTCTCATACGCGAACCGCACGGCATCGTGCTGGTTACCGGCCCCACCGGCTCCGGCAAGACAACCACGCTCTATGCCGCGATGTCGCGTCTGCCTCGCGGCGCGCTCAACGTGATGACCGTCGAGGATCCGATCGAGTTCGCGCTCGACGGAGTGGGGCAGACGCAGGTCAATCCGCGGATCGAGCTCACGTTCGCGCGCTCGCTGCGATCGATCCTGCGCCAGGACCCCGACATCATCATGATCGGAGAGATCCGCGATCTCGAAACGGCGCAGATCGCGGTTCAGGCGAGCCTCACCGGGCACTTGGTTCTGGCGACCTTGCATACCAACGATGCGGTCAGCGCGGTGACGCGCCTTGGCGACATGGGAGTCGAGCCGTATCTGCTGGCGTCGTCGGTGCGCGGCGTCCTGGCGCAGCGCCTCGTACGTTGCTTGTGCGTCGATTGCCGGGAGGCGACGACGCCAACGAAAGGCGAGTCGGAGATCCTGGCTGGCCTCGGCCTGCCGCCGACGCAGCGTCTGTATCGCTCCGTCGGCTGCGCATCATGCCGCCAGTCCGGCTACCGCGCGCGCACCGGCATCTATGAGCTGGTGCTTGTCGACGAAGCTTTAAGCCGGCTCATTCACGATCGCGCAGGCGAGCCCTTGCTGCGCGAGGCGTGCACGCGCGCGAAGGTACGCACGCTGCAGGTGGATGGATCGCGATGGTTGGCCGACGGTACGACCTCGTTGGCCGAGTTGCTGCGGGTTACCGGAGCCGCATCCTGAACCTTGGCCAAGTCGCCCAAATCCCATTTGCTGGAAGAGTTGCGTGCAAAGGCGGAGTCGGTCAGCGCCAAGCGCGTCGAGCAACAGCAACTCTCGCGCGAGGTTGTCGAGCGTGTTGACGGTCGCCTGCACGCGGTCTTTCAATATTTCGACGAGGCATGCAGGCTGCTGCAGATCATAACGCCGGCGATCGAGCGCGATTTCACGCTGCCGCAAATCGTCCGCTATACCGGAATGACTTTCGATCGCGGCGTGGTCATGTTTCGCAAACAACGCCTGCAGCAGCACGATGTCTTCGCGCACGTCGTGATCTATTACACTTTGACAGGGCCGCCGCCGCCCCTGCTGCGGGTCGCGATGCGACGCTCGCCGGAAGTCGAGCGCGCGCTGGTCTCGGCCAATATCGAGTTCACCAGCGAGTCCGACTCCTCCGTGCGCGGCGCGGCGACCAACAATGCCCTACGCGTTGCGCCTGGGCTGCGCTGCGAAGTTCGATTCGATCCGGATTTCGTCAACGACAGCATCATCGTCACCTTGCGCAACGTCGACCGGTTCGAGCCGGTGATCCTCGACTTTACCCCCGGCGCGCTGGACACCGAGGCGCTCGATGATCTGGTCAAGCTGATGCTCGGCAAGCCCAATCAATTTCTGCTTCGCGCGCCGTTGCGCGGCTTCGGCCGCTGACCAAGCTTCAGTCCACCGATGCCGTCATTTCGTTACGAGGCTGTCGACGCCGCCGGTCGACCGCGACGCGGAATCGTCGATGCGGCGACCTCCCGCGCTGCGCGGGATCTGCTGCGCACCGACGGCTTGTTTCCGACGGGTATCGAGAGCTCCGCCGGCGCCATCACCGCGCGCACCGAAGCGACGCGGCTGCCGCCGATGCTATTGGCACTCACGACGCGGCAGATGGCGACATTGGTTGCATCGGGAATGCCACTCGACCAGGCGTTGACGGCGCTGGCCGAGCAAACCGACCATCCGGGCGCGGCACGGCTCTTGGAAGCGATTCGCGACCAGGTCGCGGCTGGCGAGCCGCTCGCGGCCGCGATGTCACGGTTTCCGCGAACCTTCTCGGATCTTTATCGGGGTCTCGTTGCGGTCGGCGCCGAGACGGGGCAGCTCGGCGGGGTCTTGTCCAGGCTCGCGGACTATCTCGAAGCCAGACAGGTGCTGCGACAGAAGTTTACGCTCGCGCTCATTTATCCGGCGCTGATCACAATCATCGCGCTGGGGGTCATCACCACCCTCTTGCTCTACGTGGTGCCGCAGATCGTCGCCGTCTATCAACAGAGCCGGCAGACACTGCCATTCCTGACCCGGGCGCTGATCGCGAGCAGCGACTTCCTGCGTGCAACGGGGTGGTACTGGCTGGGAGCGATTGCGCTACTCATGATCGGTGTGACGCTGCTCCTGCGCCGCGAATATTGGAGGGATCGCTGGCATGCGCTGCTGCTGCGGCTGCCGGTGGCCGGGAGAGTGCTTTCCGGACTGGATACGGCGCGCTTCGCCAGTACGCTGTCGATTCTCACCGGCAGCGGAGCACCGCTTTTGCGTGCGCTCGACACCGCCGCCGGCGTTGTGTGGGCGCGCCCGATGCGCCGCGCGGCGGACGCCGTCGCCGCGCACGTACGCGAAGGCGTGTCGCTGGCGCGCGCCCTTGCGAGTCAGCGGGTATTTCCGCCGCTGCTCATTCACCTGGTCGCGAACGGAGAGCAAAGCGGGCAGCTGCCGGTGATGCTCGATCGTGCGGCGCGCGCACAGGAACAGGATGTCGAGCGACGTCTTACCTGGCTTGCCGCTTTGGTGCAGCCGCTGCTGATCGTCTTCATGGGCGCGATCGTGCTCGTGCTGGTGTTGGCAGTGATGCTGCCCATCGTGTCGATGAACCAGCTCATTCGCTAGTACGCCGGGCCGTCATTCGGATCTACGCCACTGCGGTAACGCGTTTCTTTTCCTGCTCGGCCAGCGCCCATGCGACGTGCTCGCGCACCATCGGCGATGCGTCGTCGCGGCGCGACGAGAGCGCGCTGACGATTTGCTCGCTGTATTCCGCGTTGCCCAGCCCGACCGCAAGATTGCGCAGCCAGCGCTCGAAACCGATGCGGCGAATCGCGCTGCCTTCCATGCGGACGTTGAAGTCGGACTCGGTCCACGCGAACAGGTGGGCCAGGTCGGCATCGTCCAGTCCATGGCGGATATCGAAATCCGGCTCGTCGCTCACCTGCGCGTACTTGTTCCACGGACAGGCGAGCTGGCAATCGTCGCAGCCGTAAACGCGGTTTCCGATCAGCGGGCGAAGACTCTCGGGAATGCTTCCCTTGAGCTCGATGGTCAGGTACGAGATGCAGCGCCGCGCGTCGAGCTCGTACGGGGCTACGATCGCGCCCGTGGGACAGACGTCGAGACAGGCGCGGCACGTTCCGCAATGAGCGCTGACCGGCGGCGTGATCGGCAGTGGAAGATCGGTGTAGATCTCGCCCAGAAAAAAGAAAGATCCCGCCTCGCGCGTCAGCAGCAAGGTATGTTTTCCGCGCCAGCCCAATCCTGCTTTTGCCGCCAGTGCGACTTCGAGCACCGGAGCGCTGTCGCTGAACACCCGGTAGCGATAGCTGTTAACCGAGCTGTCGATTGAGGCGTCGGTTGAATTGCGGACCGCGTCGCCGATGCGATCGACCAGGCGCTGGAGCCGTTGGCGCATGACCTTGTGGTAGTCGCGGCCGAGCGCATAGCGCGATATATACGCTTTTCGCGAATCTGCGAGCACGGCGTCAGGAGCTTGCGCTCGCCGGGGCAGGTAATCGAGCCGGGCGGTAATGACGCGGATCGTTCCCGGGACCATTTCTGACGGCCGTGCCCGGCGTCCGCCGTGCCGTGCCATATAATCCATTTCGCCATGGCGGCCGGCATCGAGCCACGCGCCAAGCCGCGCTTCGTCGGCGGAAAGCTCGGTATCGGCGATGCCCAGCTCGGCGAACCCGAGCTCCCGGCCCCAAATTACGATGTCGCGTGCAAGTTGCGAGAAGTCCAAAGCGAGATCGCCTGTCGCGGCGCTTATAGGCCGGCGCGCGTTTTCAAAAAAATGATGCCGATTATAGAAGAGCTTCGCATCTTCCTTCCCGATGCCGAGGCAACCGCGCACGCTGGAGCGCGGCTGGCACTTGGCGTTACCGGAGGAATGCTGGTGACGCTCTCGGGACAGCTCGGAGCGGGAAAGACGACCCTGGTGCGGGGAATGCTTCGCCGCCTGGGATGGACCGGAGCTGTCAAAAGTCCGACCTACACATTGCTTGAACATTATATCGTTTCGAGCTTATACTTTTATCACTTTGATTTGTATCGTTTCAATGACCCCGAAGAATGGGACAGGGCGGGCTTCTCCGAATATCTGCGTCCGGACACGGTGTGTGTTCTGGAATGGCCGGAACGTGCCGCCGGATGGCTGCCCGCGGGCGACATCGAGCTGCGTTTCGAGCACGCCGATACTGCGCGGATACTGACGCTGGACGCGACGAGCGTCGCTGGTAGCGCATGCCTCGCCGCATTTGCCGCGAACCCTTGATCGCACGCGTTTCGATTGAGCGCCGCCGAGTCTGCCAATGGCTGCTCCTGCAGGCGGCGCCGTGGTGGTGGAGCGCGGCCGCGAATGCGGCGACCATCGCATCCGCGCGCTTGTGGCCGGCGCAGGAATACACGCGCCTGATCCTCGAATCAACCTCGGCGGTATCGCACCAGATGATGCCGATGAAGAATCCCGAGCGTCTGGTGCTCGACCTCGAGGACGTCGAGCTGACCAGCGAGATCGCGCAGCTCGGGCAGCGCGTGCAGCCCAGCGATCCGTATATCCAGGCCATTCGCGTCGCACGCTTCAAGCCGGGCGTCGTGCGCCTCGTCCTCGAATTGAAGACCGAGGTCGATCCGCAATTGTTCGCGCTGCAGCCGGTCGCGGACTATGGACATCGCGTGGTGCTCGACTTGTATCCGCTGACGCCGCTGGATCCGCTGATGGCGCTGCTCGATTTTGAGAAAGGCAACGCGCGCGATGGCGCGCTCGACGCTGTGCCGCCGGATCGATTTGGCCCCACGGATCGCGGCTCGTCGATCAATTCGTCAAAGTCTAGGCCGGGTCTTCGCCGGCCGATCGTCGTCTCGGTCGACCCGGGCCACGGCGGCGAGGACCCGGGCGCGGTCGGTCCTCGCGGAACATACGAGAAGAACGTCACGCTGGCGATCGCAAGGAAACTCGTCGCCATGCTTAACGCTCAGCCCGACATGCGCGCGATGTTGACGCGTGATGACGACTACTTCGTTCCATTGAGCGTGCGTGTGCAAAAGGCGCGCCGGGTACAGGCGGACCTTTTCATTTCCATTCACGCCGACGCGTTCACCACGCCGACCGCTCGAGGCTCTTCGGTGTTCGCGCTCTCGGAGCACGGCGCCACAAGCGCCGCGGCGCGCTGGCTTGCGCAGCGCGAAAACGAGGCCGACCTGATCGGTGGCGTCAATCTGGACAACAAGGATCGATTCCTGGCAAGAACGCTGCTCGACCTGTCGCAGACCGCGCAAATCAACGACAGCCTGCGCGTCGGCCGCTCGGTGCTCGACGGCATCGGCGCGGTTAACTCGCTGCATAAAGGCAGCGTGGAACAGGCCGGGTTCGCGGTCCTGAAGGCACCCGACATTCCCTCGATACTGGTCGAGACGGCATTCATTTCCAATCCCGATGAAGAGCTGAAGCTGAAAAGCGACAGGTATCAGCAAAAATTCGCGGAGTCGATTTTCAGCGGCGTGAAGCGCTATTTCGCGCAGAATCCGCCGCTGTCGCGCTCAAAGCTCTCCTAGAGCGCGCGCGATACGAGTGCTTCCGGGAGCGGCCCGGACTCTCGCGCGACGATGCATTCGCGCCCGATTTCCCCGGCGCCATACTGTGACAGCACTGCGAATTGCGTAGAATTGCGCCCCATGGTCAGTTTCTTTCTCTGGTTTCTCGGTCTGCAGGCGACGCTCTTCGGTCTCGAGCTCACACCCTGGGTGCAGTCGTGGTTCGTCGTTCCGTGGACGAACACGCTGGCAGCTATCAGCGCCGGCATCGTCAAGCTGTTCGATCCGCAGGTCGTGTCTCATGGGAAAGTGCTGCAGAGCGCCGGTAACGGTTTTGCCGTTTCGATCGAAGCAGGCTGTAACGGCGTCGAGGCGACGATCGTGCTGGTCGCCGCAATTCTTGCGTTTCCGGCGCCGTGGAAACGCAAGCTCGTGGGGCTCGCCATCGGCGTTGTCGCGGTGCAGGGTCTCAATATCGTCCGCGTGATCAGCCTGTTCTATCTCGGGCAGTGGAATTTCAACGTCTTCGAATGGGCCCACCTCTACCTCTGGCAGGCTCTCATCATGCTCGACGTCCTGATCGTCTGGCTGCTCTGGGTGCGCACCTTGCCGCGCATCGCAGCCGACACACCCGAGGCACCCGCCGTAGCCAGCTGAAGCCGATGCGCGCCGATTCTGATTCTCTGCCGCGTTTCGTCCTGCGTGTCGTTGCCTGGTTGCCGCTGACCTTCGCCGTGTGGTACCTCGGCGCGCCGCTACTGGTGTGGCCCGTCGCGTTGCTGGCGGAGATGTTTACCCGAAGCACCTTCGACTGGGTCAAGAGCGTCGAGCAGATGGGGCCCTTGATCATATTCGTCACCTCGCTCAAACCCGCTGAAGGGGCGAACCCCGCCGGGGTGCAAGCGGTGTTATCGGTCGAGAGCAATGTGCTGTTGTTCTCGTTCGGATTGGCGATGCTCGCCGCGCTCATACTTGCTGCACGGGAGCCGCATCGAGTGCGGATGCTGCTGATCGGCTATGTGGTGCTGCTCCCGTTTCAAACGTTCAGCGTTGTGGCCGATTTCCTGAAGAACGCCGCCATTCTTGCCGGACCCGCAGTGGCGTCACAAACCAACCTCAACGCATGGCAGCGCGAGGTCATCGCCTTTTGCTATCAGTTCGGGACGCTGATCCTGCCCACGGTCGCACCGGCGGTCGTCTGGGTGCTGATGCATCGCCGCTTCCTCGAAAAACTTGCCGGCCGCGACAAATCCTAGAGCGTAAGCTCCTTGCCGCGCCCTCCGAGCTTCGTCGTGCAGCGAAGCGCACGATGCCGGCCGCCGGTCACCGTGTCTCGTTTCGCGCCTTGCGCTCTGTCTCGCGCTGGCGCAACACGCGCCGTTGAACCTTGCCGGTGGTGGTCATCGGCAGTGCGTCGATGAATTCGATCTCCTTGGGATACTCGTACGGCGCGAGATGCGCCCGCACGTGGTGCTGGATATCTTCTTCCAGCGCGGGAGATGCCGTGTGCCCCGCTGCCAGCACGATGAATGCCTTCACCACGTTGCCGCGCGTTTCGTCCGGACTCGGCACGACGGCGGCGTTGGCAACGGCCGGATGCTTGACCAGACAATTTTCGATCTCCGACGGGCCGATACGATAGCCCGCCGCCTTGAACATATCGTCAGCGCGGCCCTGGTACCAGAGATAGCCGTCCTCATCGCGCTTGGCGAGATCGCCGGTTCGGCTCCAGTCGCCGCTGAATTTCTTGGCGGTGGCTTCAGGGTTCTTGAAATATTCGAGGAAGAAAACCGGGTCCGGCACGCCGTCCGGCGCGATGCGATGAATCGCTACTTCGCCGATGTCACCCGGCGGGATCTCGTTGCCATCGTCATCGATCACCGCAATGCGATGACCCGGGTACGGCAGGCCCATCGATCCAGGCCTGACCGGCCACAGGGTGTGAGAGTTGCCGACGATGTAGTTCATCTCGGTCTGGCCGAACATTTCGTTAATGGTGACGCCAAGCGATTCCTGCGCCCACGCGAATACCGTCGTTCCGACTGCTTCGCCGGCGCTCATCATGGTTCGCAGGTCAATGTCGTAACGCGTCCGGGGTTCGGCAACGGCCTTCATCATCATCTTCAGCGCCGTCGGAAACAGGAACGTGTTTCGCACCTGATACTTCTCGATCAATGCCAGTGCGTGCTCCGGATCGAATCGGCCGCGGTAACCGAGGATGGGAAGCCCGAAGTAAAGCGTTGGCAGGAGCGCATCCATCAGTCCGCCTGTCCATGCCCAGTCCGCCGGCGACCAGAATAGATCGCCCCGGTGCGGAAAGCCGTCGTGCGAGCAGACAAAGCCCGGCAAATTTCCGAGCAGGCACCGATGCGGCATGAGCGCGCCTTTGGGTGGCCCGGTGGTGCCGCTCGTGTAGACCAGCAGGGCCGGATCGTTCGCCCGCGTCGCTACCGGAGAAAAATGCCGCGATGCTTTCGCGAGCAACGTCTCCCATTCGAGCAACCACGACTCCCGGGCGCCCGCGACGCCAATGGCATGGGTGAGCAGCGGCAGGTTTTGACGGATGGGCGCCAGATTAGGCAGCGACGCGGAATCGACCATCGCAACCCTGGCTTCGGCGTTATGCAATCGATATTCCAATGCATCGGGACCGAACAGGAACGATAGCGGTACCGCGACGGCGCCCATCTGATAGCAGGCGATATGGGCGACGGCCGTTTCCGGCCTTTGCGGCAAAATGATCGCGACGGCGTCGCCGCGACCCACGCCGAGCTCCACGAGCGCGTTGGAAAGGCGGTTTGCCTGCTGTTGAAGATCCCAGAAGGTAAGTGTCGCCGTCACGCCCGTCTCGTCTTCCCAATACATCGCGAATCGGGAGCGATCGGCGGCGTAGCGGCTGCACGCGACAGTCGCAATATTGAACTCGGCCGGAACCTCCCATCGGTGCTGCGAGAAGACCTCCCGGTAACGTTCGGGCAGCATGGGCTAGCGGAGTCTCAAGGCTGATTCAGTGATTTACGCGGAACCGCGGTGCCCAGGGTAACTGCGCGCGGCATGCAGCGATCGGTGCGAATCGAAATCCGACAGTGACGAATTGCAGTTACGGACCGCCAGGCGCCAACGAGACCCGTTCGTCGCGGTGTGCGTAATCGGGCGACTCGACAGTCGCCCAGATCCAATCGGGCTGCTGTTCGAGCAGACGGCCGAAAGCGATCGGATTGGACGACTGGGCAACACTCATCCGCAGGCGCTTGCCAGGCTGATACTCGCCGGCCGGCACGATCAAGGTCTGAACCGCGGATTCGCTCTCTCGTTTTTTCAGGGACAGGAACAGGCCGTGGAAGCGCCGGCTGCTGACCGTGGGGGTTTCGCCGTTGACCGAATAGTCGGCGTCGCCTCGTTTTTGTTCGGCCAGCTCCACACCAACCAAGTTGTTGGCGATGATCTGCAGCCCGACCTCCGCGCGTTCAGTAGTGAGGCGCTTCATGCGCCGCACGATACCGAGCGTCCACAGCGCGTCGCCATGCCCGCGGATGGCGGTCAGGGTGCCGAGGGTCATCGAGCTGATGATCGTCATCGGCGCGACCAGACGATAACCGGTCTGCGAGACATCGCGGATCTGCCACGCTCCTCCCGGCGCGGCGTAGGTCGCGAGGCGGCGCCCAACCATTTCGAGCGCGCGCGCATTCTCGTTGCGCAGGCGGCCGAACGTCGCGATCTCGAGCGTATCGCCAAAGCTTCCCGGCCGCGCGCCCTTGTCGACGAGCGCGCCGACCTCGTTATCGCGCAAGAATCCCGAGATCTTGGCAAAGCCGACGATAGCGTCGACGCTGCCGCTGGCGTTAGTGCGTTCCCCTCGACGTGCGACCGGCCTGAATTCGGGATCGACCTGTGAGGCGAGCTTGGTCAGCAGATTGAGCTGCTCGGCACGGCGCGGCGCACGCTCGGACAAGGGGTCGTTGCGAACCTTCTGCTCGAGCATCACCACATTCTGCATGAGCACTGCGTGCAACGGCCGCGTGTCGAGAAACACGACCCGGCCTTCGAGCGGTTGGGGCCCGCGCCGCTTGAGCCCGGTACGAGAGCCCAGGTCGACGTAAAAGCTGGTCACCGTCGAGGATTCGATATTTAGACGCAAAGGCGCACACCACTCGGAGAGCTGGTCGGCAACCCACTCGACGTGGCGCGGCGAGAGATTGCCGGCATTCATCAGCTGCAGCAGCAACACTCGCAGATACTCCTGCTCGATTGTGGTCAACACGCTTCCCGCAAGAACGGCCACTGGCCGCCGCTCAATTTGCGCAGTACATGCCGTCTGGAAGAGCGTGTGAAGGTCGACCCAGCGCGCGGGAATCCATTGCTCGTATCGATACAGCCGAATTTTTGCGTCGAGACCCTGATGGATAATCTGCCGCGCGATCAACTGCGGCAGAAGCAGCTGCCACTTATTGTTTTGCGGATACTGGCTTATTTCGCGCTCGAACGCCTGATAGCAAAGCAGGAATCCCTGCGTCAGATCGAATAGCGCCTGCCACAACTGACTTTCGACACGGGTCGAGCGGTTGCAGTGTTCCAGATATTGCGCGGTCAACGATCTTCGCAATGCCTCGGTCTGGACGTCGAGATGAAACACCGCCTCAAGGCGCGCCGGCGCTCGGCGTGCGTCGCGCTCGGTTAGCGCGCCGAGCTCGACCAGCAGCGCGGAGTGAACGGCTAGCGGATCGCTCGCGGGAAAGGACGCAAGCCAGCGTTCCGCGGTTTTTGCGTCCGCGAGAGGGTCCTTTGAAGACTTGCCGAAACGAAACATTTGAGGGGGCGCGGCTTGGCCCGGTACGATATTTGCACAGCTCCTACTGTGGTGGGCAGCTGAACAAAGCTCGGACCAAGCGAAGTGCCGGAAGCCATTGTTCCAAAAGCAAGATGATGGAGCAAAGCGCTTCCAGGAGCAATACGCCCGAGCGGTTCATGGATCGGCCTGACGCGCTGCGGCGAGATATGCCGCTCTACGCCAAGCTGAAAACGACAGATGAAGTCTTTATACTTGTGACGCACAGGAGTGCAGAGGAAAATATGGGAATTCTAATCAAAGCCCCGACTCGCCGTACCGACCCCGGGCTATCACTTGCTGTGCCCGCGGCCAACGGCGACTTGCGAGTTTCATTGCACATCCGCGAGGTGGTACGAATCACCGGCCTGCGCCGCGAACAGCTCTATATGTGGCAACGACGCTACGGGTTCCCGAATCCAGCACGCGATGGATTCGGCGACCGCGTCTATCCACCCGACCAAGTCGCGCGGCTGAAGGTCATCAAGCAGCTGTTGTCGGAAGGCTGGCGTGCCGGAGCCGTGGTTCCGCTGGCGGAATCGGCGCTGCAATCGATGCTGGGCATCGCCGTCGAGGATCCCCTGCCACTGCCGCTGGAAATCGAAGCCGCGGTCAAGCTTCTGGCCGAGCACCGCGTCGGCGAACTGCAGAACCATCTGTCGAAGCTGCTGGTCGGCCAAGGTCTTCGGCGCTTTCTCGAGCAGACCCTGATTCCGCTGAACGAGGCGGTGCACGAGCACGTGGTGCGAGGCGATATGCAGAACTTCCAGGAACTGCGCTTCGCGGATATCGCGCAACGGCTTTTGCGCGACGTGACGCGGCTGGTGCGGCCCACGCGAAACGCGCGTCAGATTCTTCTCGCCACGCCTCCGAACGATCCGAATCAGCTCGGGCTTGCGATCCTCGAATTGCTGCTTTTCACCGAAGGCATCAACTGTCTGACGCTGGGCAGCGGTGTGCCGGCGCAGGAAGTCGCGGGTGCGGCGCATGCCTACCAGGTGTGCCTCGCGATTCTGCTTTTCGACCGGGGCATCTCCGGGAAGATCGCCGGACAGGAAATACGCTCGCTGAGAACCGCATTGCCTGCGGATATGCCGCTCGTCGTCAGCGGGCGCGCGGTCAATCTGCTGGCGAAGCCGATTCCCAATGTGCGCACCGCCGTTGACTTCAGCTCGGTCATGGCGACCATGCGCGAGCTCGATGTCGTGCCCGCCATTCCGGTGGGGGTGCAGCAGCGTGCCTGAAACGGTCGCGTTTCGCTGGCCGTGGCGGGTGATCGCCCTGGTGGTCGTCGCCGCGTTGAGCTACCTGGTGTGGCGCGGTTACCAGCAGCCTGATTTCATTCTCGACTTCGCGAACCTGCGATACTGCTAGTACACTAGTTTTCCTCAAGAAACGAATGTATTTTGCGCCGGTCGCGCTTGGTCGGGCGACCCGAGGTGCGCGGTGCGCTCGCAGCGGCCGCCTTGCGTCTCGCGATTTCTTCCTCGCGCACGGCCGCGCTCTGAGGCGATTCACGATACAGCTTTGCCGCCTCGCTCGCCGGCCCGCGTTTGTCGGACACTGCGGCGACCTCCAGCCTCCAGAGCAGCGAATCCTTGGAGAGACTGATGCGCGCACCCGCCCTGATCGCGTGCGACGGCTTGACGCGTTGGTCGTCGACGCGCGCGCGTCCTGACTCGATCGCTTGCGCAGCGATGGTTCTCGTCTTGTAAAACCGGGCTGCGTAAAGCCATTTGTCCAGCCGAACGCGCGTGTCACACTTCTCCGGCATAACGCTGCATCCAATCGGCGGTAGCACTTGCATCGGCCGTGCCTTCCGCGCGCAACGCTGCGACGACTCGCCGCCGATCGACCGCGCTCCGATTCTGCGACAGCTTGAGCTTGGTATCCACGCGCTCGATCACCAGGCGGAAGGCTACGATCGCATTGACCATGGTTTCGAGCTCCCGGCCCTCGAGCTGCAGCCGCCACGGCGCAGTACGCCCGGACTCGAAGCGATCGACCATCTCGTGCAGGATGGAGAGCGTGGACCCACGATCCTCCACCAGCTCGACGCGACCGTGGACATGAACGACGGCGTAGTTCCACGTCGGAACTGCTTTTTCAGGCTCCGCGTACCAGGACGGAGACACGTAGGCGTGGGGCGCATGGAACAGAGCCATGGTCGGACCATCGGCGAATTGCCGCCAATGCGGGTTGGCGCGCGCCATGTGGCCGATGAGCAAGCCCTTGGGCTCGGGTGTTGCGTGAAACAAAAGCGGGAGGTGGCTGATCTGCGGCTCGGGCGCGCGCGCCGTGACCAGGCTTGCGAACGGATAATCGCGGATCACGTGCTCGGCTGCCGCGGCGTCGCGCGCAACGAACGAAGGCGGCTGATAGACGCTCACTTCAGGGACAGCGTGTAGAGCGTCATCGGCAGCGCGGAATTTTTGTCGAACATCGCTCCTGCCTCGATGCCGGCGGTCGCGACCGCGGTGGCGTTGCGCATGCGCTGGTACTGGCTGTTCATCGCTCCAAGCGCGAATTCTCGGCCCGTGCCCACCGCCCAGAACTTCGTGTACTCGAAGACCTCCCGCATCGAGTAGACACCATAGATGCCGCTGGCGTTGGCGATCAACGCCGTAACCTGGGTCGATTCGTAGGGGTCATCCTCCTCTTCTTTGGGATTCAGGAAATGCTGCTCCTTTAGGATCGGATGGAGCTTGCGAAAGGTTTCGAAGATGGCGCGCTTGGTGGAGAAATCGAAATCCTCGTGCTTGGCGAGCAGGCTCTCGAACACGAGCTGATGCGCAGCGCTGCCGCACAAGCCGATATAGGTGCCCTTGTGATGCACGATCTTGTCGTAGGTGCTGTCGAATTGCGCCGACATCCGTGTATCTCCGAACGTGGTCAGTGAATCGGCAGCGATGGCAACTTCATTGTTCTTGCGGACGACGACGAGAGTTGTCATGGAGATATGCGGTGCAGGACGCAGGCCGCGCACAGGCGCTCAAGCGGAGCGCGTGCCGGTGCAATAGGAATTATACCGTGTGGTCTCTGTTCACGAGCATGAGCCGGGCGCGGGCAGCATGACGACCGGCGGCAATCTGCGGGCGTTCCATGCGACGTGGGCCCAACGCCAGAATTCGCCTGCCGACGCAGGCGGCGAAGGCGGCTCCGACTGGTCGAGAAATGTCCAGGCTTCTCGCAGCTGCGCAAGCGGGTGTGGGCTCAGCGCTTTCGCACCGGCCTGTTTGGACAATTTCCTGCCGCGTGCATCGAGCGCGATCGGGTGATGAAGATACGACGGTGTCGCATATCCCAACTGCCGCTGCAGCCAGATCTGCCGCGGGGTCGACAGCAGCAGATCCGCGCCGCGCACGACATGTGTGATGCCTTGCAAGGCGTCGTCGACGACGACGGCAAGCTGGTATGCAAAGAGTCCGTCGGCACGTTTGAGCACGAAGTCACCTACATCGCGCGCAAGCTGCTGCTCCTGCATGCCTTGCAAGCGGTCTTGAAACCGCACGATTTCGTCGCTGACGGCGACGCGCCAGGAGCGGCCTTGGCGACCCGCGGGTACGCCCCGACGACACGTTCCCGGATAGACGCGCTCACCACTCTTGCCCGGGGCCGCAAGTTCCAGCTCTCTACGAGTGCACGCGCAGTCGAACGCCATGCGGCGGCGAATCAAGTCCTCCAGCGCCGCCGCGTAAAGCCCGCTGCGCTCGCTTTGTCGCACGACGGGTCCGTTCCACTCGAAGCCGTACGTCTCGAGCGTCGCGAGAATGGCATCGCTTGCGCCGGAGCGGCTGCGCGTCTGGTCGACATCCTCGATGCGCAGCAGCCAATCGCCTGCAGACGCGCGAGCGTCGCACCAGCTCGCCATCGCGGCAACCAGCGAACCGAAGTGCAGCGGGCCGCTCGGAGAGGGCGCGAATCGGCCGCGGTAGCGCCCGACGCTCAATTCAGAGTCTTGATCCCGCCGTGACCTGGCTCGGCGCGGCCGCTGTCCGCGATAGCAGGCGTCCAGCTCCAGTAACGTTTCATCGATCCGAGCACCGCAGTGGGATACTCGCCACGTCCGAGGCTGCCGTTATAGCGGCCGAGCGCACGATAGAGATCGCCCTGCTCGATATCGAGGTAATAGCGAAGTATGGTGCAGCCGTAGCGGAGATTGGTGCGCAAGGTAAACAGATCGTGGCCGCCGTCGCCGATCTGCCGCACCCAGAACGGCATGACCTGCATGAATCCACGTGCGCCGGCGGTGGAAATGGCGTACTTGCGAAAGTTGCTTTCGTGCTGAATGAGGCCGAGCACGAGCTGAGGATCGAGCCCGGCGCGGGTTGCTTCGTACTGAACAGTAACCAGGAAGTTGCGGCGTGTGGGCCAGTCCGGCATTTTGGACGCGAGACGAGACGACATGTCGGCCAGCCATGCCCACCCTTCGACGTCGGTCGCGAAGACAAGACGTGGAGCGGGATAGTCGCTGACCGAGCGATGCAGCTGATTCTGCACTCTCGACGCGAGCGCTTCCTCGACTTGATTTCCAGCGCCTGCCGGCAAGGCGATGAGCACGAGCAGGATCGCGCCCATCACGCTCAGGGTTCTTCGCATCGAAAGCGCGTCCTTCATCGCGTCAGCTCTGCAGTTTGGCGCGGACCAGCGCCACGATTTCAGACATGGGGACCGCGGTGGCGGCGGAATCGCGCCGCGACTGGTACTCGACCTTGCCCTCTTTCAATCCCCGCTCGCCGACGGTGATGCGATGCGGGATGCCGATCAATTCGAGATCGGCGAACATGACGCCCGGGCGCTCCCCGCGATCGTCGAGCAGGACCTCGAACCCGGCAGCGCAGAGCTCGTCGTGAAGAGCGATCGAGGCGGTGCGCACCGCCTCGTTGCGATCAAATGCGATGGGCGCGATGGCAACCGTGAACGGCGCGAGCGGCGCCGGCCAGAGGATGCCCCGATCGTCGAAATTCTGCTCGATGGCCGCAGCGACGACGCGAGTGATGCCGATTCCGTAACAACCCATTTCCATGGTCCGCGATTGACCGCCGGCGTCGAGGAAGGTTGCCCCCATCGCCCGCGAATACTCGGTTCCGAGAGCGAAAACGTGGCCCACTTCGATGCCTCGAACGATGTCCAGCACACCCTTGCCGTCCGGCGACGGGTCGCCGGCCACGACGTTGCGGATGTCCGCCACGATGTCAGGCTCGCGACAGTCGCGGCCGAAATTGACGCCCCGCAAATGATAGTCCGTTTCGTTGGCGCCGCAGACAAAATCGCTCATCACCGCAACCGTTCTATCGACGATCAAGGGCATGCCAGGATCGATGCCTACCGGCCCCAGATAACCCGGCGAGCAACCGGTGGCGGCAACGATCTCGCTATCGGTGGCCCAGCGAAAGCCGGCAAGCCCGGGTACCTTGGCCGCTTTGATTTCGTTCAGGCTATGGTCGCCGCGAATGAGCAGCATGTGCACTTTGCCGCCGGCGTTGAGCATGATGCATTTCACCGTGCGTCCGAGCGGCAGGTGCAAGAGCTCCGCGACCTGTTCGCACGTCGCCAGGCCGGGAGTATCCACCTTTTGCATGGGCTCGGCCGGTGCGGAGCGGTGGGCCTGCGGCGCGACCGCCTCAGCCAGCTCGACGTTTGCCGCGTAGTCGGAGTCCGCACACCACGCGATGGCGTCCTCGCCGGACTCCGCGAGCACCTGGAACTCGTGTGACGCGGAGCCGCCGATCGGGCCGGTGTCGGCGGCGACCGCCCGGAAGCGCAAGCCCAGGCGGGTGAAGATTCGTGAATACGCGTCGTACATGATCTGATACGACTTGAGCATCGCTTCCTTGTCGACGTCGAACGAGTACGCATCCTTCATGATGAACTCACGCGAGCGCATCACGCCGAATCGCGGCCGCACCTCGTCGCGGAACTTGACCTGGATATGATAAAGGTTGAGTGGAAGCTGCTTATAGCTCTTGATCTCCTTGCGTGCAATGTCGGTGATCACTTCTTCCGACGTAGGCTGCACGATGAAGTCGCGCTGGTGGCGATCCTTGAGCCGCAGCAGCTCCGGGCCGTACTTGTCCCAGCGTCCGGATTCCTGCCAGAGTTCGGCGGGCTGTATCACGGGCATCAGGAGCTCGATCGCGCCGGCCGCGTTCATCTCCTCCCGCACGACCGCCTCGACTTTTCGCAACACGCGCAATCCCAAAGGCAACCAGGTATAAATGCCCGCGGCGAGCCGCTTGATCATGCCCGAACGCAGCATCAGGCGATGGCTCGCGAGCTCGGCTTCGGCCGGCGCTTCCTTGAGCGTTGTCAGAAAATACTGCGATACGCGCATGAACGAATCAGCATCGTCAAAGCGCGCATTTTACGTGAAACGCTCGCTCTCTGCGCGGCGCGCGAGCATCGCGTTACGCACGATAAACAGTAATGCCGACAGTTATTCGGCGTTGGCGGGTGCAGATTCAGCGGACGACGATCACCGGCAGCTTGGAATGAGTGAGTACTTTTTGAGTTTCGCTGCCGAGGAGAAGCGCCGATACGCCGCGGCGGCCATGCGATGCCATGACGATCGCGTCGCATTTCTCCTTTCTCGCCGCGGCCAGGATCGCTTCCCACGGCGCCGCCGCGATGGCTTGCACCGCGGTGAATCGGATGCCCGCGGCTTTGGCCTTGGCGCCGACAGCGCTTAGGATCCGATCGGCCTCCTTCTTGCACATCGCGGCATACTCCCTCGGCGATACCGGCTCGTACATCACGCCATCGGCGTACGCGGGTAACGGAAAGGCGGGCGAGGCGTAGAAGCCTGTCAGTTTCGCGCCAAGCGCACGCGCTAGCGCGATCGCATGAGCGATTGCCTTGGCTGAAAGCCGCGAGCCATCCGTGGCGACAAGAATGTTCCGATACATGGTCGATCTCCCGCGCAAGCGATGCACTTATTCTATCCGAGGCGACGGAGGTGTCATCTTTATCCGATCCATAAGCCATGCGACAATCGTTCGAATGTCCATCGATATCGCCGACCCGAGAGCTTATTCCGCACCGACCGGCCCCATACAGGAGTCGCTGATCCGGTTGGCAGAGGCCAGCCTTGTAGCGTCGAGCGCGTCGCGCGCCGAGGAAATCGACGCAGCGCTTGTCAGCGCGCTCGCAGCGCATCTGCATGGAGACGACGCGTTGTGGCTTGCGGACCTTTTTTCCGCGTCGCCCTCGGCGGCCGTCGCGCGCCATATCTGGCGGAGGCTGATCGATGCATGGCGCGCGGCGTCGGCGGCAGAAGATGATCGAGTCGTTGCCACGCTTTTTGCGCTGCCGGTCGTCATTGTCGCCGGCGCAACAGCGAACGAATCGGCGCCAGTCGCGAGTACCTTAGGCGGGGTGCTCGCCGGAGTGCTCGTAGACGCCGAGCGGGTGACGGCTTTGCTGCGCGAGCATCATGCGCTCGGCGGCAACCAGAGCTTAGCGCTCGCGACGCCGCTGGTAGCCGCCGATGCGCTCGATATTCCGCGCCTGCCGACGCTGCTTGCATGGCAGAATTTGTCGACCAGCGACGGCCCGGTTACCCGCGAGGTGCATCCAACACCGATGGTGGTCCATTCAAGTCAGGAAGGCGTTCACCTGCGCTTCCTGATCGGAACCGCGATCGGTACATCTGCCGTGGACGTGTTCGCCGGCAAGGGGGGAGGCCAGTGGATCATGCCCCTGGCGCAGGAATTGTCGCGGCAACTCGCCACAACGGGGCTCTCGGTGCTGGCGCTGCCGCGCCCGCCGCAAGCGCCGCTGCTCGCTCTTCAACACGGGCGAGCCGCCCAGCGCGAGGTCGGCGCTCAGCTTTTTGCGAGCAACGCGATTCGGCGCTTTCGCGCGCGCGTCGGCGAGCCATCCGCGGTGATCAGCGCGCATCGATGCGCGGCCGCCCCCGGCGGCGGTGAGTTGAGGCTGTCGCTGTCGAGTCCGTTCGATCCGCGCCAGGCCGAGGGCTTCCGCTGCCCGCTGTTTCCACCCGATCGCGCGGTCGATGTGGCGACGATGTTGCTCGATCTCCTGCACGATTGTCGGGTGACCGACGTTCGGGTCATCGCCGGCGCGCAGGCAGACCGCGATCCGGACACCGGCTTGACGCTGCTGTTCAGAGCCGACGCCGTTCCGGATGGCGCGGCGGCAGCGTTCCAGTGAAAGCCATCTAGCCATGCTCGCGTCGCCGCACCTTGCCGACGCCGCTGATGTCCTGTTCGAGCTTCGGATTGCCGACATACTCCACCAATCCTGCGCCGGAGATCTCGACCGCAAGCGACGTCCGGGCATTGACGAAAGCCTTGCCCGCGCCGCTCACGTGCACCTCCGCGCGGTCACTTTCCAGGTCGGTTGCCGCGTACGATCCCGCGCCGGACAAGTCCACGACCTGCGTGCCGACTTTGCCGGTCAGCTCCGCCTTGGTCGCGCCGGATCCTTCCAGATGCAGGCGGGACGCCTGGAGATTCCCTATCCTTACCGACGACGCGCCCGAAAAGTCGAGCCGCAGCTCATCGGCGCGAAGACTGTCGGCCGCGAGCTTGATGGCTCCCGCGGATTCCAGTCGATCGAGCTTGATGAAGTCCACTGTGACGCGCGTCTTCCACGGCCCCGACCAGTGCATCCAGTCCGACCATTGGCGCTCCTGGGCTACATCTATAAGCAGCGTCCCGTCACGGACCTCGGTGCGTATTCTGGGAAGGAGTCGGGCTGCCGCCTCGATGGTTGCGCCCTCGGTCGTGCCTTGGCGCAGGCGGACTTCCGCCGCACCGTAGATTTCGATTCGGCTGAACCCGGTAAGCACGCGCGTCTCCCGTTGCGACTCGCCGACCGGGGCGCTGCGCCGGGTCGTCGCCAGTGTCGCGACCGCGGCCAGGGTCGCGATGACGACGCCGACGATCACGACGATGAATATCTTCACGGCAGATTGTGCGTCAGGGCCATGTCTATTGGATGCGGCGAGAGTGCCGCCCGGATTCGCTTTCCGCCTTGCACGGCCATCAAGCGACCGTGAGTCCGCGTCTATAGCGCTCGGCGTTCTCGACGTAGTGGTCGGCGACCCATCGCAAACGGGCGACCTCTTCGGCGGTCAGGGTGCGCACCACCTTGCCCGGCGAACCGATTACCAACGAACGGTCGGGGATCGTCTTGCCCTCGGCAATGAGCGTGTTGGCGCCGATAAGGCACTCCTTGCCGATCACCGCGTTGTTCAGGATCACCGCCTTGATGCCGATCAGTGAGCCCTCGCCGATGAGGCAACCGTGCAGCATCGCGAGATGGCCGACGCTGACCGACGCTCCCACGGAGAGCGGCACGCCCTCATCGGTGTGGAGCACCGAGCCATCCTGAATGTTCGAGCGCGGTCCCAGTACGATGTCTTCGTTGTCGCCGCGAATGACCACGTTGAACCAAATCGAGACCTGTTGCTCGAGGATGACGCTGCCGACAACGACCGCGTTGGGCGCAATGTAATGGCCGCGGCCGCGCATTTGGACGCGTCGTTCGCCCAGGGTATAGATCATGGCGGGCTTCGGAACCAAAAGCCCGATGATACGGCAGGCCGTGCCGGGTGGCGTGGCCGCTATAATGCCGGCTCGCGCACTGTTCTCTGGCTTCGAATGAATCTAGATCGCGTTCCTGCCGGCAACGACGTTCCCGACGATTGCAATGTGATCATTGAGATCCCGATGCGCGGCGATCCGATCAAGTATGAAGTCGACAAGGAGACCGGCGCGGTATTCGTCGATCGCTTCATGTCGACCGCCATGCACTACCCGTGCAACTACGGCTACATCCCGCGTACGCTCTCCGACGACGGCGATCCGTCGGACGTGCTGGTGCTCTCGCCGATGCCGCTGATTACCGGCGTGGTCGTTCGCTGCCGGCCGATCGGCATGCTGAAAATGGACGACGAGGCGGGCGGAGACGCCAAGATCCTCGCGGTGCCGACGGACAAACTAACCGGGTTGTATCGGGCAATCCAGTCGCCGCGCGATCTGCCGGAGATCACGACACGGCAAATCGCGCATTTCTTCGAGCACTACAAGGATCTCGAACCGGGCAAGTGGGTCCGGGTTTCGACCTGGGTCGGAGCCGAGGCTGCCAAGGCCGAAATTCTTGCCAGCGTCGCGCGTTATCAGGCCGCACAGCCGGTGCCCGGGCGCTAGCGAGCTAGCGGGCGACGACAAGACGGGTGCCGGCGACTCGATCGTGCAGGAACTGTCGATCGGAGTTCACCAGTACCCAGGCATAGTTGACAGCGAGCAGTGCCATTGCCCACTGGCTGTAGCCCAAGGGTCGCAAGCCCGCGTAGGTGGCGATGGCAAGCCCGGGGCCGATCCAGCAGGCGACATAGCGCACGGCCGCCCTCGATAGGCTGACAGGCGCCCCGACCGCCGACTCCAAGGCAAGCCGCCAGGTCTTCATCGGCAGCGTCCGCCGGCCGTCGCTCCATCCCCAGGCGCAATAGGCGCCAAGCACCGCGAACAGGCACCCGAACGAAACCGCCTGGGCCGCGGGTTTCAGGAGCGCCAGAGAGCGCTGATCGGCGGGCAGCGAAGGCGCGGCCGACAGCACCGGCAGCAGCGCAAATCCGACCGCTAGAGCAAGGGCGGCCAGCAGCAAGACTTCGTACAGGGATGCGGCAAGGCGCCGCATAACGCCGGCACGCTCGCTTACCCCCGCCGCGGGAAGGCGGGCTTTGGGAAGCAGAGGGACACCAAGCGAGGATGCCTCGGTTGGCTCGGTTGGCTCAGTTGGCTAATGCGGCGGCGGCGGCGCGGGTGATGTTGCCGGCGTAGCCTTGGCCGGAGCAGCGGCGCCCGCCGGCGCGACCGGTCGCGTCGCCAGTTCCTGCTTTTTTTCCGGTGGCAGTTGCTGATATTCCTGCCACTTCTGGCGGACTTCCTGCCGTTGCTCGGGCGGCAATTGCTTCAAGGCCTTGAATTGCGCCCTGGCCACGCGGCGCTCGTCGGGCGTCAGGCGTGCCCAAGCGCCCATTTGCTCCTGCACGCGTTGCTGCTGATCAGGCGGCATTTTTGGATAGCGCTGAGCGATGCCCAGCCACTTCTGCTTGCGCTGGGCGTCGAGCTTGTCCCACTCCGGTGCGAGCGGAGCGAGGACCTGCCTGTCGCTCGGCGAAAGGTCGGCCCAGTTCGACGAGCGCGCGACCAGCGGCCCGGGTGCTACAGGGCCGCTAAAAACACTCGTCGCAAGGACCAGGCCGAGAATCAGCAGGCGTGAGGTCAGGGTTGGGGTTCTTTCAGCCAATTCTGGAATCCCCGGTCCAGATACGCTTCGATCGGCAGCTCCGAGGTCAGAAGCGCGGCATCGGTTTCCTCGATATCGCGCGTTTGCTGCGCGATCTGCCAGTTTTGGAAAAAGAGGACACCGCCGACGATGAGCAGAATACCGATCCACAGCCGCGCGTCGCCGAGGAGCGGCCTGCCGCCCCCAAGCGATCCGCCGCCGCCGTCAGCGAGCACGAGCTCGGACGAGCGCTGCGGCGCTGCTGCCGCAGCCAACGCCGCCTGGCGCGCAAGCTGCAGCTTGTACGCCGTCCCGGCCTTCAGCTGGGCCGCCCCTTTGTCCAGATAAGCTGTTATTTTTTTTGCGGTTTCGGTTTGGTTCATAGCGATACCCCTTTGGCCTTCAGCATCTCGGCCAGTGCATGAACTGCGCGCGAGCAATGCGTTTTCACGCTGCCCTCGGAACAGCCCATTGCAGCGGCGGCCTCAGCCACGTCGAGTTCTTCCCAGTAACGCAAGAGAAACGCTTCACGTTGACGCGCCGGCAACCGCGTCAGAGCCTGCTCGATGAGGCCCACGATCTGGCCCTGCTCGACTTGGCGGGCAGGGTCCGCGGCCGTGTTCGAGTCCGATTTTGCCGGCAAAGTTTCAAGGAGGTCGAAATCGTCATCTTTGTCGTCCTTTTGGCCAAAGGAGGAGAACAGGGTTGTCCACGCGGATCGCACCTTCTGCCGACGGAAATGATCATGGATCGTGTTCTGCAAGATCCGCTGAAACAGCATCGGCAGTTCAGTCACCGGCTTGTCGGCGTATTTTTCCGTGAGCTTCAGCATCGCGTCCTGCACGACATCGAGGGCGGAATCCTCATCGCGGACCGCAAACATCGCTTGCTTGAAGGCACGGCGCTCTACTTCAGCCAAAAACGCAGAGATTTCCTGATGCGAAGCCAGTTGCGTCTCGATAAACGTGGGGATTTCCGCGAATTATAAGCACAAGCCGTCGACCGACGCCTGCCCGGCCCGTTGTGTGACGCAACAAGCATTGACGAAAGACGTCCGAGACGCTACTGTTCACTTAGTCGGCGGTTGCCGCCGGCAGAACACTGCAACATCGGTCGTTCGCGTTCCATCCGCCGGCGCCACGAGTGCCCGCGGAAAACCCTGGAGAACGCGGGTGGCCGTGACCCAATCGCGGCTTTCTACCCGATCCAAGCCCGTTCGGACGCGATTACCCGTACCGCGTCCCGCAGTTTGCAGCGGCTTAAGGTGCCTTTGGCTATCCAAGCCAGGCATTCAAGCCCATGTTCACTTGCCTTCGCCGAAAGGGAGCTTATGCAACTTACGGGCGCAGAAATCGTCATCCGTTGCCTCCAGGAAGAGGGCGTCGAGTACGTCTTCGGTTATCCGGGCGGGGCCGTTCTCAACATCTACGACGAGCTGTTCAAGCAGGAAAAGGTCAAGCACGTCCTGGTCCGCCACGAACAGGGGGCGGTGCACGCGGCCGACGGCTACTCGCGCTCGTCCCACAAAGTCGGCGTGGCGCTGGTCACCTCGGGTCCTGGCGTGACCAACGCGGTCACCGGCATCGCCACGGCCTACATGGACTCGGTACCGATGGTCGTGATCAGCGGTCAGGTACCGACGCACGCCATCGGCCAGGATGCATTCCAGGAATGCGACACCGTGGGTATCACTCGCCCCTGCGTGAAGCACAATTTCCTGGTCAAGGATGTCAAGGACGTCGCGCTCACCATCAAAAAAGCGTTTTATCTCGCCGCCACGGGCCGGCCAGGGCCGGTGCTGGTCGACATACCCAAGGACGTGACGCAGGCGTCAACCGAGTATTCCTATCCGAAGACGGTCTCGCTGCGCTCGTACAACCCGGTGACCAAGGGCCATGCCGGCCAGATCCGCAAGGCGGTGCAGCTTCTGCTCGAAGCCAAGCGGCCGATGGTCTATGCCGGCGGCGGCGTCATTCTCAACAATGCTTCGTCGCAACTGACAAGGCTGGTCCGCCTGCTCGGCTTCCCGTGCACCAATACGCTCATGGGCCTGGGCGCCTTTCCCGGCACCGATCCGCAGTTCACCGGCATGCTCGGCATGCACGGCACCTACGAATCGAACATGGCCATGCAGCACTGTGACGTGCTGCTCGCGGTGGGCGCGCGTTTCGACGATCGCGTGATCGGCAATCCGGCGAGTTTCTTTCGCAGCGACCGCCGCATCATCCATATCGACATCGATCCATCGTCGATCTCGAAGCGGGTCAAGGTCGACGTACCGATTGTCGGCTATGTCACCGAGGTGCTCGACGAGATGCTCAAGCTGATCGAGTCGTCCAATGTCCGGCCCGATCCGGCGGCGCTCAAGGTCTGGTGGGGCGAGATCAAGGAGTGGCAGCGCAAGGATTGCTTGAAGTACGACAAGAAAAGCGCGTTGATCAAGCCGCAGTTCGTGGTCGAGAAGCTCTACGAGTTGACCGGTGGCGATGCCTTCGTCACGTCGGATGTCGGCCAGCATCAGATGTGGGCGGCGCAATATTACAAGTTCGACAAGCCGCGGCGGTGGATCAACTCCGGCGGCCTGGGCACGATGGGTTTCGGACTTCCGGCGGCGATGGGCGTGCAGCTGGTCAATCCGGGCGCAACGGTCGTTTGCGTGACCGGCGAAGCATCGATCCAGATGTGCATCCAGGAGCTGTCGACCTGCAAGCAGTACCACCTGCCGATCAAGATCGTGAATCTGAACAACCGTTACATGGGCATGGTCCGGCAGTGGCAGGAGTTTTTCTACGGGAACCGGTACGCCGAATCGTACATGGATGCATTGCCCGACTTCGTGAAGCTGTCCGAGGCCTATGGCCACGTCGGCATGAAGATCGAAAAGCCGGGCGACGTCGAGGGCGCGTTGAAGGACGCGCTGAAGCAGAAAGAGCGGCTGGTGTTCCTCGACTTCATCACCGACCAGACCGAGAACGTGTTTCCGATGATTGCGGCGGGCAGGGGGCTTACGGAAATGATCCTGGCCGAAGAGCTGTGAGCCGGCCGCGATGAGGCATATCCTTTCGATTCTGGTCGAAAACGAGGCTGGTGCGCTGTCCCGCATTTCGGGGCTCTTCTCCGCGCGCGGCTACAACATCGAGTCGCTGACGGTCGCCCCGACCGAAGACCCGACCATGTCGCGGATGACGATCGTGACCGTCGGCTCCGACGACGTGGTCGAGCAGATCACCAAGCAGTTGAACAAGCTGGTCGAAGTCGTCAAGGTGATCGATCTCACCGATGGCAATCACATCGAGCGCGAGTTGATGCTGGTCAAGGTGCGCGCCGCGGGCAAGGATCGCGAAGAGATGAAGCGGCTTGCGGATATTTTTCGCGGCAACATTCTTGACGTGACCGACAAGAGCTATACCATCGAGCTGACCGGAACGGGATCGAAGCTCGATGCATTTCTGCAGGCGATGGAGCCGGGCGTGATTCTGGAGACGGTGCGCACCGGTGCGTCGGGCATCGGCCGCGGCGAGCGCATTCTCAGGGTCTGATCCGCTGCGACGGTAACTAAGGGGGAAACGAAGATGATGAAGGTTTATTACGACAAGGACGCCGATCTGTCGCTCATCAAGGGCAAGAAGGTGACCATCGTTGGCTACGGCTCGCAGGGTCACGCGCATGCGCAGAACCTCAACGACTCCGGCATCAAGGTCACCGTCGGCCTGCGCAAGGGTGGCGCGTCTTGGGATAAGGCGAAAAAAGCCGGCCTCAAGGTCGCTGAAGTCGCGGAAGCCGTCAAAGGCGCCGACTTCGTGATGATGCTGATGCCCGACGAGCATATCGCCGCGGTCTACCGCGACGAGGTCGAGCCCAACATTCGCAAGGGCGCGACGCTCGCGTTCGCGCACGGCTTCAACATCCACTACGGCCAGGTTCAACCGCGCGACGACATCGACGTGGTGATGATCGCGCCCAAGGCGCCGGGGCACACGGTGCGTTCGACGTACGTGCAGGGCGGAGGTACGCCGATGCTGATCGCGATCCATCAGGATGCAAGCCGCAAGGCGCGCGATCTCGCGCTGTCGTACGCCGCGGCGATAGGCGGCGCGCGCGCCGGCGTGATCGAGACATCGTTCAAGGAAGAAACCGAAACCGACCTGTTCGGCGAGCAGGCCGTGTTGTGCGGCGGTTGCGTCGAGCTGGTCAAGGCCGGATTCGAGACGCTGGTCGAAGCGGGGTACGCGCCGGAGATGGCCTACTTCGAATGCCTCCACGAGCTCAAGCTTATCGTCGACCTTATGTACGAGGGCGGTATCGGCAACATGAATTATTCGATCTC
This sequence comes from Casimicrobiaceae bacterium, assembly GCA_035568975.1. Classification (GTDB taxonomy): domain Bacteria; phylum Pseudomonadota; class Gammaproteobacteria; order Burkholderiales; family Casimicrobiaceae; genus PALSA-1003. Next base: position 9,128 of record DATMNH010000022.1, on the reverse strand, counting down.
GAACAATGCCGAGTACGGTGAATATGTGACCGGCCCGAAGATCATCACCGGCGACACCAAGCGTGCCATGCGCGAGGCGCTGGACCGCATTCAGAGCGGAGAGTACGCGAAGGATTTCATCATCGAGAACCGCGCCGGCGCGCCGACGCTGTTGTCGAAGAGGCGCATGACGACCGAACACCCGATCGAGCAGGTTGGCGCCAAGCTCCGCGAAATGATGCCGTGGATCAAAAAGAATAAACTCGTCGATCAGACACGAAACTGATTGCCTTGTCCGACCGCAGCATGATTCGCGCCGGTTATTTTGTGCTTCGCGCGGCTGCTTCCTGGAGAAAATATGCGTACGCTGCATCGCCAGCGGGGCTGGCTCGGGCTCATCGGCTTGCTCGTCGCACTGGTGATCGTCGCGGTCCTGGCGCAGAAAGTGCTGAAGACATACGGACTCCTGTCAGGTGCCGACCCGGGGGCCAAGTCAGCTGCTGAGCGCGGGCCGCGCGGCCCGGGTGGCGTGAGCCCTGCGCCGTCGGACGCACCCGATGTGACACCGACGCCCGCCGCCGCCATAGAACGTGCTCGGGGGCTCGAAAGTGCGGTCCAGCAGCAGGCGCGGGATCTGGACAAGCGCATCGACGACACGGCGAAATAGCGGCACGGTCCGCCAGCCACAAATGAATGACAGATATCCGCATCCCATCATTGCCCGCGAAGGCTGGCCGTTCATCGCAATATCGGCGGCAGTGGCCCTGGCGTTGACGCTCGCCGGCTGGTGGCTGGCGGCGCTGCCCGCATGGCTCATCACTGCGTTCATCGTGCAGTTCTTTCGCGATCCACCGCGTGGGATTCCGTCGCAGCCTAACGCGGTGCTGTCACCCGCGGACGGACGCGTCATGGTGGTGGAAAAGGCACACGACCCTTATCTCGACCGCGAGGCATTGAAGATCAGCGTGTTCATGAACGTCTTCAACGTGCATTCCAACCGCAGCCCGGTCGATGGCATCGTGCGCAACAAGTGGTATCACGCCGGCAGCTTTCTCAACGCGGCGCTGGCCAAGTCCTCGCTGGAGAACGAACGCAATGCGCTTCATATCGCCAGTGCCAACGGGGCCGACGTGACGTGCGTACAGATCGCGGGACTCGTCGCGCGGCGCATTCTTTGCTACGTCGGGCCGGGCGACACGCTTGCGCGCGGGCAGCGTTTCGGCTTTATCCGTTTCGGCTCACGCGTTGATATCTACCTGCCTGCTACCGCGACGTCGAAGGTGGCGGTGGGCGACGTGGCGAAAGCGACGTCGACAATCATCGCCGAATTCGCATAGCGATCCACCGCGCGACATTGTGTTGCCCTGCCCGGCCTGCTAGGCTACCCACCCATGGTGGATTTCAAGCAGGAGCGCGCGCTGGCCAAGAACCGGATTCGGCGGCGCGGCATTTACCTGCTGCCGAATCTGTTTACGACCGCGGCGCTGTTCGCCGGTTTCTACGCGATCGTGCAGGCGATGAACGGGCGATTCGATCAGTCCGCGGTCGCGATCTTCGTCGCCATGGTGCTCGACGGTCTCGACGGCCGCGTCGCGCGCCTCACCAAGACCCAGAGTGCATTTGGCGCGGAGTACGACAGTCTCTCCGACATGGTTTCGTTTGGTGCGGCGCCGGCGCTCGTCGTTTACGAATGGTCGCTGCGCAGCATGGGCAAGCTGGGCTGGATCGCGGCGTTCATTTACGTCGCGGGCGCCGCATTGCGTCTCGCACGCTTCAACACCATGCTCGAGGTTGCCGACAAACGCTATTTCCAGGGATTGCCGAGCCCATCCGCGGCGGCACTGGTCGCTGGTTTCGTCTGGATCATCGACGATTACGCCATCGACCCGGAGACGGTACGGTGGGCTGCCTGGGCGGTCACTCTTTTCGCGGGTCTTACCATGGTCAGCAATCTCAAGTACTACAGCTTCAAGACGATCAACCTGCGACGGAGCGTCCCGTTTGCGGTCGTGATACTGATCGTCCTGTTCATTGTGCTGATCAGCTATCAACCTTCGGTGGTGCCTTTTGCCGGCTTCGTGGTGTACGCGATTTCCGGCTTTATCTGGTCGGCATGGCTGGCGCTGAAGCGGCGCCGCGGCTGACCTTGCCGCCGATCAGGCTCATCATTTCCGCCCATCGCAAGTTGAGCTGATACACCCGTGTCGACCCGCTGGCTACTTCTTACATTGCTGTGCGTGCTGCTGATCGCCGCCGGGCAAATGCTGTTCAAAGTCGCTGCGGCGCAATGGCGCATCGATGGCTGGTCATGGGTGACGGTGCGCGGTTTCTTGTCGCCGGCCTTGGTGCTGGCATTGTTCCTGTATGGACTGACGACGATACTCTGGGTACTCATCCTGCGCGCCGTTCCCTTGTCCGCGGCCTTTCCGATCTACGCGCTGGTGTTCGTGCTGGTGCCCGTCGCGGCGCACTTCCTGCTCGGCGAGCCATGGTCGTGGAACACCTTGGTCGGCGGCGCGATCATCATGCTCGGCGTAATGATCGCGGTGCGATGACAAAGTGAGCGGCAGCGCGAGTATTCTCCCGCGAGAACCGTGGACGCAGGCGTATCTGGGAAGCAGATTGCAATCATTCATGGGCGAATCCTGCGAGCTTACGATTCTCATGCCGTGCCTCAACGAGGCGGAGACGGTCGCGCGATGCGTCGCAAAGGCCAATGATTTCCTCCGGCGTAGCGACGTTGCCGGCGAGGTGCTTATCGCGGACAACGGCAGCACCGACGGCTCGCAAGGTATCGCCAGGGCCAGTGGTGCTCGGGTCGTCGAGATTGCGGACCGCGGCTACGGAAGCGCACTCATCGGGGGCATCCGAGCGGCGCGCGGAACGTATGTAATCATGGGCGATAGCGACGACAGCTATGACTTCGGTGCTCTCGAAGCGTTCGTCGAAAAGCTTCGCGGTGGCGATGAGCTCGTTATGGGCAATCGGTTCCTCGGCGGAATAAGGCCTGGCGCGATGCCGTTGTTGCACCGCTATTTCGGCAATCCTGCGCTGAGTGCGATCGGCCGGCTGTTTTTTGGCGGCCGGATCGGCGACTTTCATTGCGGGCTGCGCGGGTTTCGGCGTGACTCCGTTGCTGCGTTGGATTTACGCGCTACCGGCATGGAGTTCGCGAGCGAAATGATCGTCAAAGCCACGGTCAACAAGCTGCGGATTTCAGAGGTTCCCACCGTCCTCCACCGAGACGGCCGCAATCGCCCTCCACACCTGCGCAGTTGGCGCGACGGGTGGCGGCACCTGCGATTCCTGCTGCTGTTCGCGCCTCGCTGGTTGTTCCTGTACCCGGGGCTTGGAATGTTGCTTGCGGGATCACTGGGAATGGCTTGGCTGTTGCCGCAATCGCGAACCGTGGGCGGGGTAACATTCGACTTGAACACGCTTTACTATGCCGCCCTCGCGAGCGTCATCGGATTTCAGTCCGTGCTTTTCGGAATTCTCGCCAAGCTCTACAGCGTACACGAAGGGTTGACGCCCCCTGACGAGCGCTTCCAGGCGATGGTAAGCGTCGTCACGTTCGAGGTCGGTCTTATCGTCGGCGCGTTCTTGGTGTTGGTGGGTTTCGCGCTTGGCGCCTACGCGGTCGCGTCCTGGGGCGCCGCACAGTTCGGGCCGCTCTCCGTGACCCACGCGATGCGATATGTCATCGCTTCCGGGACGGCAATAATTCTCGGCTTCCAGATCGCCTATGGCGCTTTCTTCATGAGTGTGCTGGAGTTGCGGTCGACGCGATCACGATCGGCAAATCCGTGTCTGAACCGTGATGCCAACGACAGTCCAACCCAGACCAGTTCCCGCGACCTTTCTTCTCTTCTCTAGCCCTCTTTACCGTCGCGCTTGCGGCAAGAAGCCAAGCGCCAGCCATGTCTGTCAATGCGCAATACAACGTAGCTAGGCCCCGCTCCTGGCCAGTCAGGATCGCCACCTATCAGCGGCGAAAAATGTTCGAAGCGTTTCGGACCGCGACACAGATTACAGAGGGCAATACAATTCTCGATGTCGGGGTGACGAGCGACCGCAGCTACGAGCACTCGAACTATCTCGAGGCGTGGTACCCCCAAAAAACACAGATCACCGGAGTCGGCATCGACGACGCATCTTTTCTTGAGGCGCAATACCCGGGGGTAGCGTTTGTTCGTGCCGACGGCAGCAGCCTGCCATTCGCAGCAGAATCGTTCGACTTCGTTCATTCAAGCGCGGTTCTGGAGCATGTTGGGGCGACCAACAAACAGATATCCTTCTTGCGCGAGCTTTGGCGCGTCGCTCGCAGAGGTATTTTTGTCACGACGCCAAATCGCTGGTTCCCAATCGAGTTTCACACGCTGCTGCCCGTTGCGCACTGGCTGCCGCATTCGCTCTTCAGGAAAATACTGATCAGTGCCGGAAAGGAATTCTTTGCTTCCGAAGAAAACCTCAACCTGCTCTCCCGGCGCACGCTCGCGGATGTCGCCGTCTCCGCTGGGATCACAAGGTTCCGGATCGACAGCGCTGACCTCCTCGGCTGGCCAACCAACCTGCTCTTGTCCTCGTCGAAGACAGCGCGGCCTTAGATCCGAACGCTCGACATGCCCTGTCTTGCACCACGCATTCGCTCGCAGCCAGGACGCCTAGGACTGCGGCAGTGAACCGGTCCCCGCATCTCAGGACATCGACGTCGATGCATCCCTCCAAGACATCGCGCTACGGTGGGCAGCTGGCGGCGAACGGATTGGCTACGAACGTACCGACCTGAAACACAAGCTTGCCGTCGTGCTGCCGGTAGTCTTCTATGGTCGGGGCATTCCAAAGAAGACGCTTCTGCCAGTCGCGGAAGCGCGCATCGCGGTCGCCGGTGATCAGCGCCACGGATACGTTGCGCTTATGGCAAAGGGAGTGCCTGGCGGCATTCATGTCCTCCTCCGTCGAAATCTGAATGTTGGCCCCGGTCAGGAACACGATCGGCATATACAAGCCCCAGTCGGGCAGCATGAGAAGGTGATCGCGCTTGGATTGAAGCAGGTCCTCGGCGAAGTGGTTGATCGCGTCCGAATAGAGGCCGACGCCGTGTGTCTCGCTCAATTTCGCGGTCATTCGCCTGTCGCCGGCGATGTTGATGGCAATGAGCGCACCGACGACAAGCAATGCAGAGACGCCCCAGGGTGTCTGCATCGGCTGCGCCTGCGCATCGCGGTATAGCGCCGCCGCAGCTGCTAGAGTCGCGGCGAGCGCCGCATAGCTCAGCGGAACGAGACAAGCGTAGTGATGGCCGCCGAGCCGGCCACCGAAGACCAGCGATACCACGAAAAATGAGATTTCCAGTCCGAGCAGCAGCCGCACCAAGTCGGTTGCGGCCTTGCGGTACTCGGCAAAGGCCCAAAGAACGAACGGAAGACCGATCAGCATGATCATCTTCCATGTCGCCGCGGGCGTAGGAGTGTAGTCGTCGAACATCAGGGCCGAGTTCCACGAGTTGGAGAAAACGGCGACAACGAGATACCACGCATTGCCGACGCGTTCCGCGAACGATAGTTGGGAGTTGAAAGCCCCGAGGTCCGCTTGCGCGGCCGCGATGTATGAAAACAAGCCGCCGATTCCGCCGCGTCTCCCGGCCACGATCGCATAGCCGACGAAATAGAACGTCATGCCCAGGCAAACGCCTCCGGCCCACCGCCCGAGGCTGGAAAGCAGATTGCGTTGCGCCGTGCCGGCGATGATGGCGCGACGCAGCCTGATCACGAGCGCAGTGATCAGCGCGGGGAAGAAGAAGAGATAAGTGAAATATCCGTAAATGGCAATGCCGAAGAACAGGCCGCTAAGGAAAAGATCGCGTCGTGTGAAATCGGAATAGGTGTCGGTCGCCCGGTTCATTTTCAGGATCGACAGAAAGATCCACACGATCGGGGCAGTGGTGACGTGGCTTTGTGTTCGAAACGCGTAGATGAAGGCCGGATCGAGCGCGAGCGCGGCGCACATCACTGCAGCCCAGGCGTGCGGGACTTTGCGATCGACGAGCATCGCGTAGACCGACCAGATGATCGCGAAGGCAAAGAGCGCATGCGTGATGCGCAGACCGATCAGGGTCGTACCAAAAATCAGGAATCCGGGAAGTCCGAGCCAGACCTGCTGTGTGCCATGGTAGAGCGTCGTGAGGATGGGAAACCGCTGCGCAGGGAAGTTCCCGGGCAGGACCCATGGCGGGATTTCGTAGCCGTTCGGATTGAGGATGCGAACGACCAGGAAATCAGGATCGACCGCATCCATGTACAGACCGGGAAGCGTGATGTGCCATCCTGCGGCGATGGCGAAGACGGCCGCAACGATAGCGAGCGGCACCCAGTAGGTGGCTATCGTATTTCCCTTTGCAGTCAAATGGCGCCTCCCCCTTGTGTACGTCCATCGGTCTGACCGGGGGAACGGATCCGATCGAGGAGACAAAGCTCGAACGGGACCGCCGACATGTTGCTGACGATGGAGGCGCAGCCGCCGGGTATGCGGCGCAGGCCGTGGGCACTGAGAGCGGCGCTGACCACGCCGTCGGAAGGAGCGAGCGAATATAGCGGCCCGGTGTGCTCGCGCACGGTTCGCGCCACTTCGGTCTCGAGTCGATTGTGGTACCGGGGATTGTTGAAACTATTGTCTGCGCCGAGAAAGCGTCCGTCGGGTGGGAAGTAGGGCAGAACGAAAGCCATCGCCTGATCGGAAAGCAGCAAGATCGCCGAATGTGGCGCAACGGGAGGTGCCGTGACGACGAAATAGTGCTCGCCGTAATCGATTCGTCCCCAATCGGGATAGCGCACGGTCAACATCGCCAGCGCCGCAGTGATCGCGGTGGCCGTGGGCACCCACCGGCGCGGCACACTCAATCCCAGCACGTAGATGAGCACCGCGCCCGAGAGCAGCTCGAGAGGGATGATGTAGCGGTAGACCGCGTGCATGAGTGCCCAGACGACAAACGACGCGCCCCAGAATACGAGCACCAGGCGCCACTTGTCCGTGGAGTCTGCGCTCACGGCTTGCGGCGGAGTGCGACGGCGAACACGGCGCACGAACCAAGCGGCGAGCGCGCCGATCGACGCGAGGTAGATCAGCGGCAAGCGCCAGTCGCGAAAAAACGATTCGGTCACGTAGCCAGACGAGAATTCCAAAAGCGGCAGGGGAAAAGTCAGCCATCCCAACAGCGTGCGCGGCCCGAAGCGCGGATCGGCGAGTCGCGTCGCGTCCCACCAAGGAGAACGAAAGATGTCGTTGAAGTAGGGAAACAGTGGGCTCCCGAAGTGCGTATAGAGCGTCCACATCCATGCGCCCGACGATAGCAAAAGGCCGGCTCCCGCAGCCACGCCGAACGCGACGGCATCGCGCAGTCCGCGCGCAAGGATGGGCGGTTGGGCGAGCAGCGCGACACACAGCCCGACCGCGTATGTCGCGGTGGTGAGCTTGAGACCACTGGCGATGCCGACGATGCAGCCAGCGGCGGCGAGGGCAGGCCAGTGGGCATTGTGTCGCTCGCCTCGCTGCAGCAGCAGCCAAAGCGCGACCATGACCAGGGCCGTTCCAGGCCAGTCGTTCATGGTCGAGCCGAGCAGCGAAACGGGGCCGGAAGCCGTGACACCTACCGCAAACGCAAGGATAGGGTAGCCCCAGCGCTGCCTCCCCGGCAGATCGCGAAACAGGAGCAGCAGAATCTTGGCCAGAAAAAAGGCGCCGACCCCCGCCGGCAGCGCCATGGCGAACGAGATCAACCGCGGCGGCCAGTCGGCCGCGACCATCCAGTAGAAGGGCAGGTCGAGCAAAGGGTTGTGAAAAGTCTGCAGCTGAGCCGGCGCAAGATCCCAGCCCAGCCGGCCGTGGACGAACGCCCACGCATTATAGAAGTGATAGTTTTGCAGGTCGAAGTTCACGTCCTGGCGCAACAGGAGCACCGAGGCCGCGCCGGCGAGCAGCATTGCGGCAAGAAGCAACCCCGCATCCAGCAGGCATCGGGTCGCGCGTCGAGCGCTCGGCAAGCGCAACGACGCGGAGGGAGTGGGCGGCATGAGTCACGATTATGCCACCCGTCAGGAGCGGCGCCGCCCGTCGCCGCGCATGCCCAGACGCGTTGCGCGCGGCCGCAATTCCCGCTATAGTGAATCCATGAGCAGCCCGCGCGACCTCCTTTCGCGACTTTTCTCGATCGCCATTCCTGGCGATCTGCTGCTACTGCTGCGCCCCGCGCGCAGATAACTCATACCCCTTTCTTGCAGTCGCTGTCCTTTGCCCGCCAAGCGCCGGCGGGACAAGCATTCTAGGAATTGAATCGTGCAGGAGCCGACCATGCCAGACCACTTGATCATATTCGACACAACGTTGCGCGATGGCGAGCAGAGCCCGGGCGCGTCGATGACCGCAGAAGAGAAGATGCGCATCGCGAAGCAACTAGAGCGACTGAAAGTCGACGTAATCGAGGCGGGCTTTCCGGCATCATCGAACGGTGATTTCGCGGCGGTCAATGCCATCGCCAAGGCGATCAAGAACAGCACGGTATGCGCGCTTGCCCGCGCCAACGAGAATGACGTCCGTCGCGCGGGCGATGCGATCAAGGGTGCCAAGTCGGGCCGGCTGCACATGTTTCTTGCGAGCTCGCCGATTCACATGAAGATGAAGCTGCGGATGACGCCCGAGCAGGTGCTTGCTCAGGCGGTGAAGTCGATCGGCTGGGCGCGGGAATACACCGATAACATCGAGTTCTCGCCCGAAGATGCGGGCCGCTCGGAGCCTGACTTTCTGTGCAAGCTGGTCGAGGCATCGATCGCCGCGGGTGCTACGACGATCAACATTCCCGACACGGTCGGCTACACCATGCCGTGGCAATTCGGGGAGCTCATTCGAAACCTGCGCGAGCGCGTGCCGAACTCGGACAAGGCCGTATGGTCGGTGCATTGCCACAACGATCTGGGCATGGCTGTCGCCAACTCGGTCGCCGCGGTGATGAACGGCGCGCGTCAGGTCGAATGCACGATCAATGGCCTGGGCGAACGCGCCGGCAACGCGTCGCTGGAGGAAATCGTGATGGCGGTCAAGACGCGCAAGGACGTCTTCCCCTGCACCACCCGCATCGACACGACGCAGATCGTCGC
>DATMNH010000021.1:0-3802 GCA_035568975.1 Casimicrobiaceae bacterium | reverse complement strand
ACGGTGCGCATGTTGGTGCCGCTCGGCATCAGATATTCGGTGGCTGTGCCGCTTTTGGGATCGAGACGTATGACGCGGTCGGAGCTCATGCCGCCGGTCCAGAGCTCGCCATTCTTATCGACCTGCGCCCGGTAGGGGTATGTCCACGGCGGCAGATCGTATTCGGTGAATTGCTCGGTCTTCGTGTCGAAGAGTGCGATCTTGTTGGCCCGATACTCGGTCAGCAAGATGCGGTCCTGATCGTCGATCTCCATTCGGCGCGCCCGCCCGTGGGGCGAAGGCAACGGAAACCACGTCACCTTGAGCGTCTTCGCATCGATCTTGCCGAGATAGCCATCCTCGAATTCGGCAACCCAGGCATTGTTCGAGGAGTCGGATATCAGCTGGTAGATGCTGTAGCGGCGACCGGGCGGGAGAAGATCGGTAGGGTGGAAGCGCTCCCATTTCCCCGAGGCGAGATCGAGCCGGAAAACGTCGACCGTGCCGACGTTCTTGGTCCATACTTTGCCGTCGACGTCATGTCGCAAGCCGACGAAATTGAGCTGAACCCGGTGATCGTTCCATTCCGGAGCGAGCGGGTAATATTTGATCTCGCCGGTCTTCGGATCGATGCTGGCGATGGCGCCCTGGTGCATGGTATCGAACCAGAGCTTGCCCTCCTTGTCGAATTCGAGGCTCAGATTGCCGACCGGCGCGCCGGGCTTGAATTCCGTGGTGGGATACTCGGTAAGCTTCTGCGTCTTCGGATCGAACTTGGAGATGAACAGTTCGCCGAAATCGGAATACCAGACATTGCCGTCCTTATCGAGCAGCACGTCGTGCGGCTGAGTCGTCGGACGCTTCATGTCGTACTCAGTTACGATCGCGCGCGTCGCTCGTCCGGAGGGACGCGGGAGCGTCTTGAGCGGATATTCCCATCTGTCGACCGCGCTCAGATTGATGGTCGCCAGGTATTCGGCGATCTTGCGGTAATCTTCCGGCTTGCCGGCGCGCGCCTCGTCGAGCATGCGCTGGGGCTTGATCGGCATGCTCACGAAGGCATAGCCTTTCATCCGCCTGACCACGTGCGTCCACTCGTCGGCGTCATGCGTCGAGCGCACGACACGCTCCAGCGTATGGCAGCCCGTGCAGTCGAGCAGCATGGCTTTCTGCTCCTCGGTGCCGGGGATGCTCATCATCCATTCTGCGTTGGTGAGCTGGCTCGCGAGATTGCGGGCTTTCTTGAGCTTGATATCCGCCGTCGCAGTCTTCTCGGCCACGATCTCTGCCGTGGCCGGCGCACCGATTTCGTAGCCCACCGCGCGGATGGAGAGCTTGTACTCGCCCGGCTCGAGCCTGTTCTCGGGAAAGGCGTAGTGGCCGCGCGCATCGCTGGTGACGCTGACCGAGACGATCGATCCATTCTTGCGGGCCGTGATAGCAACGCCTTCCATCGGCCCTTCGGCGTCCGAACTCACCTGGCCGGCGAGCGCCGCCGGCATGCGATCGTCCGCGAGCACGTTGGACAAAGTAAATTGGGCGAAGCCGACGGCGAGCGCTGCGGTCATCAGCGGGCATGTCGCTTTCATCGATGCGCTCCCTCGAAGTATTTTCCTTCAAGCAGCGGACCAGTACCCCTCGAAAAATCGCGAGGCAAGGTGTGTCCGCGTTTCGGATATCCTGCCCCTGACGGCCGCCGACGGCAACCGCCATGTGCGCTTCGTTCTGCAGACCCCATTAGTTTGTGTCGGCTAGCATCCCCGCGAAGAGGATCAGGGCTGCGGCGACCGGGCTAGGTCCGTTGGTGGAACCTGTGTTACGCTTTGCGCGGACCCGAGAAGCAGCTGAAGATGGCGGTAAAGTCGATCAAAGCCACCTTGTGGTGCCTGGTTCTGGCGATCGCAATGGGGTTCACAGCCACCCTTGCGTGGGCGCTGGGAGACGAACCCAGGTCAGGTCCGACCGTCACCCAGTACCTCACGCCGGAGATTCTTCAATCGATCTTCCCGGGAGCCGACAAGGTCGGCGAGGTCGAGGGGACTCCCCCGGCGGTCTCCATCTCCAAGGGCGGCCGCCAGTTGGGTTATGTCTTCTCGACCTGGGACGTGACCCTGTCGAAGGGTTTCTCCAACCGTGTGCTGATCCTTCTCGTGGGCATCGATCTGGCCGGCCGCATCACGGCGGCGCGGCTCGTCCATCACACCGAGCCGATCGGCATCCTCGGGATCAAGGACGATCTGTTCCACCGCTTCGTCGAAAACTACAAGGGGCACAACCTCAACGATGGAGTCGACATCGTCAGCGAGCTGTCGTCCTCGGTCCTTGGGCCGGGAAGCTTCTCGCAGCGTTCGGCTCCCGGAACAAGTGACGCCGTAAAGATCGACGCCGTTTCTCGTGCCACGACAAGCTCGGTGCTGATGAGCGATGCGATCGTACGCGGCGGGCGCATTGTCGCGCGCAGCCGGGGAATTCTCGGCGCGCCGAAGACCGGCGCCGCGCTCGATGTCGATCGCTTCGCACCTGCCGACTGGGCGGAGCTGGAGAAGACCGGCGTGCTCGCGCATCTGCATCTCGACTACGCCGCGCTTCGCGACAAGATTTCCGTGCGCGCCAGCGGCAAAATCGGCGATCCGCAGGCGGCTCCGGGCGACACCTTCCTCGATCTCTACGCCGCGCTGGTGACGCCGGCGGGCATTGGAATCAACCTGCTGGGCGAGACCTGGTACGCCCAATACACGGCCGGACGCGGCATCGACGAACAAATTATCCTGATCGCCGTGAACGGCCCATACTCTTTCTTGGGCGCGGACTGGGAGCATGCCGACGCCATCGCCCCCATCCAGTTGGTTCAACGCGAGCGGACGATCCGGCTATCTCCAAAGCAGATCAAGACCCTGCCTTTCCTCCACGCCAAGAATGCGCCCGACCTTTCGGAACGCGCGCTGGTCTTTTTCAAGGACAAGAGCGATTTCGATCCGTTGGAGCCATGGCAGTTGCGCATGCTTGTTGGGAGCGACGCTATCAGTCCGCCAAGCTTTGCAAGCTTCGATCTTCCGTATCACCTTCCCGAAACTTACGTCATCAGAGCCGCCGCAGCGCCGGCCGGCAATCGCCTGCCCGAGACCGCAAATGCCGGCGCGGCCCCGCGCAGCGAAACAGAAACCCCTGAGAAGGGTTTGCCCTGGCAGGCGATCTGGTCGTCGCACCGGGTAAGCATCGCCATTCTCGGCGCGGGTCTCACCGCGCTGACCATCATCCTGTTCCTGCAGGACGTGATCAGCAGGCGGCGCAGACTGCACCGCGTTCTGCGGGTGGCCTTTCTGCTGTGGACGCTTGTTTGGCTCGGCTGGTACGCGGGCGCGCAACTGACGATCGTCAACCTGCTGACCTACATTCACAGTCTCGTTGTCGACTTTCGCTGGGACTATTTCCTGGCCGACCCGCTCGTTGCGATCCTGTCGGCGTTTACGCTGGTCGGGCTGTTCCTCTGGGGCCGGGCCGTGTTCTGCGGCTGGCTCTGCCCGTTCGGCGCCCTCCAGGAGCTGACGAACGACGCTGCACGGTGGCTTCGCGTCCCGCAGCTGACGATCCCGCCGTCGCTGCAGAGCCGCCTCATCGCTTTCAAATATCTGTTGTTTCTCGGGCTAGTCGTTACCTCGTTCTTTTCATGGGAACTGGCGATGACGGGCACTGAGGTCGAACCGTTCAAAGCAGCCATCATCCTTCGCTTCATGACCGAATGGCCGATGGTCGCCTACGCGCTGGTCATTGTCGCGGCAGGCGTGTTCATCGAGCGCTTCTATTGCCGTTTCGCCTGCCCGCT
>DATMNH010000020.1:0-20210 GCA_035568975.1 Casimicrobiaceae bacterium | reverse complement strand
GCCCAATCGACCAGGTCACAGATCAGCGCCGGCTGGTCGCCGAAGGCCAGACTGTAAACGACACCCGCCTCGGCGGCTTTGCGCGAGAGCAGCGGGCCGCAAAACGCGTCGGCTTCGACGGTCACATTGACGACGTTCTTGCGCTGACGAAATGCTTCGAGGCAATGCTCGACTGCCGCGATCGGATTGCCCGTGCACTCCACGACAATATCGATCGCGGGATGGCGAATGAGCGCCTGCCAGTCGTCCCCGACATGCGTCGTCCCGTGGCGCAATGCGTGGTCGAGCGACGGCGCGGCGAAGCGCTCCGGTGCCCAGCCGACACGTTGAAGATTGACCATTGCGTTTGCCGGCGCCAGGTCGGCGATCGCCGCCAGATGAACGCCGGGCGTCTTCGGCACCTGCGCGAGGTACATGGCGCCGAACTTGCCGGCGCCGATCAATCCGACGCGAAGCGGCCGGCCCTCGGTCGCGCGCTTCTGCAGTCCGGCGTAGAGGCTCATGCGCTCAAGCTTGTCTCAAGCCGCGAGACTCGTGCTCCCGGCGTCCTGCGGAGTCCCGTTTTTCCACGGCAGCGCGACGTCGTAATCTTTCAGCAGGCAATCGTCCGGCAGGCACTCGATCGGTGAGAAATCGCGGTGGGCGATGTATTCGGGACGCTTGAATTTGCGAATGTGGTTGGACACCGCGCACAGACTCAAATAGACGCTGACACGATTCCACGGCGACAAGTTCGACGTCGATGCGTGAACGAGGCACGAATGAAACAAGATCATCGATCCCGCAGGACCCTTTGGCGCGACGATGCCACCTCGAGCGACCAAGCGAGCGATTGTGTCGTGGCTGATGGTCCACAGCGGATAGCTGGTGGTCGACGTGTCGTGGGCGGCGTCGATCATGCCCAGCTTGTGGCTGCCGGGAATGAACATGAGCGGACCATTGAACTCGTTCACGTCGTCCAAAAAGATCGCGACGTTCATGGCTCGCGGTTCGGGCATGTCGTCGTCGTTTTTCCAGGTGCCGAAATCCTGATGCCATTGCCAGACGTCGCCGTCGAAGGCCATCTTGCCGTTGATCTTGAACTGATGCATGTACACCGGCTCGCCGAACACCTGCATTGCCGGTTCGATCATCCGCGGGTGGCGCGCGAGCCGCGCGAACGGGGCGCTGTACAGGTGCGCGGCGAAATTGGTGCGCACGGCATCGCTTCCCTTTTCGCGCACGTTTTCCTGCCGGAGCTCGGCATAAAGCCGCGGCACCTCGTCCAGCAGGACCGCGATTTCATCCGGCTTGAACAGGCTGGGAAAGAACAGGTAGCCGTCGCGATCCAATCGCGACCGTTGTTCCGAGTCGAGTTGCATAGCGCCCTCCGTCGTCTGTTCCGGCTCGATTCTATCCGCTATGATCCGATGCTTCGATTGTAGTCGATTTTCCGGTGTGTCCGGACAACACCAGACGCGATCGGAAAGGGAGCGGCATGACTGGACTACGGGAGCGATTCGGCAGACCGCTGCGCCTTGGAATCATCGGAGGCGGCCCCGACGCATGGATAGGACGCATGCATCGCGGCGCCGCCGAGATGGACGGCTGGTGGCGCGCTGTGGCCGGCGTTTTTTCCAGCGATAGAGAGCGCTCGCGCGCGGGCGGCGCGGCGTTGGGCTTCGATCTCGGACGGAGCTATGGCGACGTCGAGGAAATGCTGCGCGAGGAGCGCCTGCGTCCGGATGGCGTCGACGCAGTCGCAATCATGACGCCCAACGATACGCACTACCGGTTCGCGGTGGCAGCGCTCGACGCCGGCCTCGATGTCGTTGGCGACAAGCCGGTGACGCACGATTTTCAAGAGGCCTGCGATCTCGTCGCACGCACCCATCGCGGCGGACGAATATTTGCCGTCGCGTACGGCTATTCGGCGTATCCGATGACGCGGTACGCCCGCCAGCTGGTGCGCGACGGCGTGCTCGGCACGGTCCGGCTGGTGCAGGTCGAGTACATTCAAGGCGGCATGGCGACACGCGTGGAGGAAGGGCCGCAGAACAATCGCTTCCGCTGGGTTCTCGATCCCCGGCGCAGCGGACTTGCGTTGGTGATGAGCGCCATCGGCTGCCATGCCCAGCATCTGGCGAGCTTCACCACCGGGCTTGCCGTGGCGCGCGTCGCAGCCGACGTCGGCGCGCTGGTCCCGGGACGCAAGCTCGTCGATTATGTTTCGGCCTTGCTCGAGTTCGACGGCGGCGCACGCGGTACGTTCACCGTGACGCAGGCGGCGGCTGGCGGGGAAAACGACATACGGCTGCGGATCTACGGCGACAAGGGCATGCTCGACTGGTGGCATCGCGACGCGAGCTATCTGCGGCTCGCGTTGCAGGGCGAACCGGCACGCATCATCGGCCGCGGCGACGCGTTTCTGCCTCCGGAGATCATCGCCCTGGGACGTACTCCGCGCGGCCACCCAGAGGGCTTGCGCGAAGCGTTCGCCAATATCTACGCGGAAGTAGCGCAGGACCGGATGGCGCGCAAGCTCGGCGAGCCCGTCCCGGACCTGCTCTATCCACGCATCGAGGAAGGCGCGCATACCATGGCGTTCATCGAGGCCTGCGTCGCGTCGCACGCGTCCCGCGGATGGGTCGCTGTTGCCGCTGTTGCAACGAAGCCGGCGCAGTGATTCCGTTTCAATCCCGCCGCCGGCGTTATCCGCGCGGCTACTCCTCCCCGACTTTGGCGCGCGCCGACTTGATCTGACCGCGCCGTACCTTGGAGTCGACGCGGCGGCGTTGCGAGCTTCGGGTCGGACGCGTCGCTTTGCGAACGCGAGGCGCCTTCGCGGCTTTATCCACCAGCGCCTGCAGCCGCGCGAGTGCGTCGTCGCGGTTCTGATCAAGACTTCGGTGCCGCTGCGCCTTGATGATGACCACACCCTGCGCAGTAATGCGCCGGTCTTTGCTAGCCAGCAGCCGATCCTTGATTGCGTCGGGAAGCGTCGACGCGGGTATGTCGAAGCGCAGCTGCGCAGCGTTCGACACCTTGTTGACGTTCTGGCCGCCGGCCCCCTGCGCCCGGATCGCGGTCCATTCGATCTCGTGCGCAGCGATCGAGATCATGTCTGGGGGAACATCCGCCGCCATCCGTCGAGCCCGAGCCGGCGCAGGGTTTCGATGTTGCGCTCGAAGATGGCAGCGGCGTCGGGAATCGCCGCCACGGCGCGCTCGACGCTGGCTTCGCGAAGCAGATGCAGCATCGGATAGGGCGACCGATTGGTATAGTTGCCGATGTCGTCAGGTGTCGTGCCGGCGAACTGATAGCGCGGGTGAAAGCTCGCGATCTGAATCTGACCGCGGAGCCCCAGCGAATCGACCTTGCGGTCGGCCGCGTCGAGAAAGCCGTTGTAGTCGGTAAAGTCAGACAGAACCCGGGGATGAATCAGCAGCGTCGTTTCGCACCTCTGCTCAGGGGTCGAATCGAGCATCGACAGCTCACGCGTCAGATCCTCGAGCAGCGCATCTTCGTCGCGTGCGGCGCTGACGGAAAAGCGAATGCGATCGCCGATGTAAACGGCCTTGGCGAACGGACAGAGCTCGAGCCCGATGACGGCTCGTTCGAGCCATGCGCGGGTGTCGGCCAGCACCGCTTCGATCTCCGATGTCGACAGGTTCGTGTTCACGATGGGCGGATCGCCGCGTCATCGGTTGCCGGCGCCGCCTTGCGCCAGACAGTGGCGAGCCAGGGCTGCTCCTCGCGCGGCAACCCGTCGGGTCGATAGTAATGCTCGAGCTCGACAAATCCCGCGCTCGACACGTAGCGGCGCCAGGTTTCGATTCGGTGGTAGGCGCCGTAGCGGCCGCGATTCCATCCTTCTTCGTCCTCGCCGTGCGGGTTCGAGCTGAAGAGGACTCCGCGCGGCTTCAGCGTCGCGCGCAGTTCGCCCAGGACGCGCCGCAACTCCTGCGACGGCACATGAAACAATGCAGCGTTTGCGAACACGCCGTCGAACCGGCCCGCCGGTAGACTCAGCTTGAGAAAGTCCTGCAGCCACACTTCGCAGCCGGAGTAATCGTGCGCCATCGCCGCGAAGCGCTCGACTCCATCGATACCGATCGCGGTATGACCCAGCTCGGAGAGGGTTTTGAGGTCGCGGCCGGGTCCGCAGCCCAGATCGAGAATCGTGAACGGCGGGCTGCCCTCGATGTATCGCAGCAAGGCCTGGATGTTCTGGCTGACGTCGTGATCGCGCGTGCCTTCCCAGAATGCCGCGGCGCGTTCCTCATAGTGATCGAGCGTACGCGCGACGATCGCGGCCACTGCGTCGGGCTGAAGCTTGATCTCCACGAGGTCGGCCTCGGCTATCCGCAGCGTGTCGAGTTGGCGAACGACAAGCGGGAGTGCCGACGATAGGTCTCGCGGCAATGCGCGGTCATGACATGCTTCGCGACACCGGGCCGACATAGACCGGGTTCGGACGCGAAAACCAGGCATGGAGCAGGTGATAGACCATGAGGTAGTTCTTTTGCTGAAAGCTCGCGTGGGAGATGCCCGGCATGACCGTGAACTGCTTGTCCGCGACGGGCAGCCGCTTGAAAAACTCGATCAGGTCGTCGAACGCGGCGATGCCGTCGTATTGCCCGCGCAGGATCAGCGTCGGCGTGGTGATCATGACCGGGTCGACGATGGGAAGCCTGGAGCACATGTCTATGTAGGTCCCATTGGGCATCGAGTCGTCGAGCGCGAGTATGGCGTCGGCGAAAGCGTCGACCACACGTTGCTCTGTGGTTTCCGAATGATCGCGCTCGAAAATCGAATAGACGAAGGCGCGGTCGATCGGGCGGCGTCTCTCGGCCAGGAACTGGGGAAGCTTCTTGCGCCGCGCTTCGAGCGTCGGCGCGCCGCTTCCCGTCCACACGAACGCGTCGAGAGCGAGGCGAGATACGCGCTTGGGATGCTGCTGAGCGAACAAGGCGGCCCGCAACGCGCCCGAGGAGATGCCGTACATCATGACGTCGCGCTCGACGCGTCTGGTCGCGATGTAGCCGGTCGCGGCGGCCAGGTCATCGGCGCCGTTGGCGATATCGCAGGTGATGTCTCTCGACTTGTCGGAGCGGCCATAGCCTTCCATGTCCACGCTCCAGCACACGAAGCCGCGTCGGGCGAACCAGTCCATGACGGAAGAGTCGGGCCTTCCCGGAACGGTGAGGTCGAACGTCGGCTGCGACGCCATCGATGATCCGTGCACGAACAAAATCGCCGGCCTGCCATCGGGCGAGCCGACGAATTTTTCCCAAAGAAAGAGGCGTACCTTGCCTTTGCGCGTCCAATGCTCGACGCCGGTCACCGGCATTTCGGCGGGAGCGGCGTCTGGTGCTGGAAAAAACGGCGTGTCGTCGCTCGTCTGCGGGCGTGGGGGGCCGCTCACTTCGGTCACTTGGGTCGGGGGGATTCGAGCTTCGCGTCGTCGGGATCGGCGTACCCTTTGCCAGCTTTATGAGTGACCGGCACCTTGCGGCTATCCTTGTACGCCTTCCATGCGACATTCTCGACCCGCGCGAGCGCCGCTTCCTCGGGCGCGAACAGCGGGTCCTTGAACGGTTGCGTGAAGCGGTCGTGAACCTGGATTCCGGACAGCTGAGCGGGAGCCTGTCCCTTGCGGATCTTGATCATGTCTGAATTTTAGCTCAAGGTGAGCGCGCTACGATTCATGACGCCAGGCGGGCAGATCATTAAATATTTCTGCCGGTCGATTACGACGCTTTGATCCGGTCAATCGACCTTCGCACCCGTCTCGCGCACGATTTTCGCCCAGCGATCCTTTTCCGTATGGAAGAACGCGCCGAATTCGGCTGGCGATGATCCCACGACCTCGATGCTGGCGCCGGCCATGTAGCGCTTCACTTCGTCGTTTGCCAGCACCGCGAGGAGCTCGCGGTAGAGTCTGTCGATGAGCGTCGCCGGAGTTGCTTTGGGCGCCAGCAATCCCATCCAGACGTAGGCCTCGTAACCCGGTACGCCCGCCTCGGCAACGGTCGGCACGTCGGGCAGTTGCGGCGCGCGTCTTGCGCCGGTGACGGCCAGCGCGCGGAGCTTTCCGCTTCGAATGTGGCCGAGCATGCCAGCCATGCCCGGCATCGACATCTGCACCTGTCCTCCGAGCAGATCGGTCGTTGCCTGGCCGCTGCCGCGATACGGAATGTGGTTCAGTTTCATTCCGGTCATCGACGCGAGCAGCGCCGCGAAAAGGTGCTGGCCGCTGCCGTTGCCCGACGATGCGTAGTCGACTTGGCCGGGGCGTGCCTTCACGTAGGCGATGAAATCCTGCAAGGTATTTACCGGGAGGGAGGGGTTGACGACCAGCACGCCGGGCTCGCGGCCGATGAGCGAAACCGGCGCGAAGTCTTCGACCGGATCGAACGAGAGCTGTGGATACAACGTGGCGCTGATCGCGTTGGTCTGCGATGCGAGCAGCAAGGTATACCCGTCGGGCGCCGACTTGGCGACGATCTCGCTGCCGATAGTCGCGCCCGCACCGGGCTTGTTCTCGACGATCACACCCTGGCCGAGGCGCTTGGAAAGTTCCTGGGCGATCAAGCGCATCGGCCCGTCGACCGCGCCTCCCGGCGAGAAAGGAACGATGACGCGTATGGGCCGGCTCGGGTAGCTCTGCGCCTGCACGGCAGAGACGAGAGCCACGGCGAGGGCAAGAGCGAGGAAACACGCCGGCCCGCGCCGGCGACGAGCTAGCGCGAACGAGAAATCGAAGTCCATGCGACTGCACAAGGACGCATTATCCATGATCTGCCGGATGCTGCTCCGGGTGATCCCACGCGCGACATTGGCTGCTGCCATGCCGCAATGTCGCTCGGCGTCAGGCGATGGCGCGGCGCTCGCGCAAAAAAAAAGCGGCTCCGACCAGGCGATCGGAACCGCGCTGTACTGCGTGTATTGCAGGGCTTACCGAGAGTCAGGACCGCGGTGAGTGTTACTCTGAAGCAGTCCCGTCCCTTCCAGCAGCCCGAGTTCGCGGAGCTTCGGTTGCAGTGCCGATCCCGGCGCCAGCGCTTTCTGCAGGCCGGCATTGAAAGCCACCTGCGCATCTTCCGGCAGCAGTAGGCGGCGTCCCATCATGTCGTTGATCGCGAACAGCAGCGTGAAATAGTAGCCGGAAAAGCTGCCGTAGCGCTCCTGCACCGAGAGTCGCGGGTCGCCGGCCGCGATCCGCGCATCCTTGGTTTGCTGGAACGGAATGTATTGCCCGGTCGACTCGCAGCCATCCGGTCCGTCATTGGCTGTCGAGCGCAGCGCCCAACCGGTGTAGGTCGCTAGCGGCACGGTGACGTCCGGCAGCCGAACGCCGGCAATGTCGTTGCCGTCGGCGTCGGTTGTCGGTACGTAGCTCTGGTAGATCGGCCCGTTCGCGGGATTATCCTGGTACGGCGCGGTGACGTTCGGAGGGTAGATCGACGGGATTCCCGTCGTGTAGAAATTCGGGCCGTAGTTGAACCGATACCGCGTCGTCTGCAACCCGGTGTACTGGACGCCCGGTATATTCGGGAAGCCTACGGCGCTCTGGGGCAACGGCTTCGACATCGTCTTGTTGTCCAGACGCGGCACCGCGGTCGGCGGCGGCGCTATGCCCTGTGTCGACCACAGGTCCAACGCCGTCCACAGCGCGCGCTGCACCGGGCTCGAGTCCAGCGGATTCCCAAACTGCTGGCACAGGCCTTTGGACGTGGCACTGCCAGTGCCGTGCTGCATGCTGGACATGAAATAGTGGCGCGACAGCGGGTAGTCGGCCAAATCGACAGTCCCCGCGGGATCCGTGTGGAGCAGTGATGCGGTCTTCACCCAATATTCGTTCGCCGAGTAGATGTTCATCTTCAGCGGACAGGTGCTGGTCTTCTCGCATACTGTGTACCGGCCCTGCGTCTTGCCCGAGATCGCGTCGGTCGTCGAAAGGTCGGCGAACGGGAAAACGGCCTCGGGATAGAGGAGGTGCTGGCGGTTGCGCGCCGTTCGTCCCGGCTGCCCGAAGCGAACGTTGCCATCGATGCCGCTGCCGGCGGAAATCCAGTTCATGATGCCGTCGACGACGATGCGGTTGCTTTCATCCGCGTTGAAACCAAGTGTCACGTAGTCGTTGAGAAAGCGCCCCGGTTGCGATGAGATTTCGGTATAGACCCGCGTGATATCGCCGGCCATCGGATTTTTCACGCCGGCATCGTCTTGAGTCGAGTAACGGAGGAACGACATGAGGTCGCGGAACGCAGCGAATCCGACCCCGTTGACCGTGGGATCTTTGGCGACGTACGAAAACTCGTAAATATCGTTCGCATTGAACGCCGTCCCGGCCGGCAGCAGGCTGATCGAATTGCCCGTGGCATCGTACGCCCAACCGGACGCCGGTATCGCTACCGGCGTGTCGTTCAGATGCTTGCGGGTTGTAAGCGTCGCCTTGGTCTGGTCCAGCGTCGCCGCCGTGTAGGTAAGTGCATTCGAGGTGACCCCGGCGCCAAGTACGATGTAGTCGTACGCGGGCCCCGTGATGGACGAACCGTCCGCGTTTTTCGCGATCGGCAGGTTGATGAACTGGTTGAAGCCGGTCGGGTCCGTGCCGGCCGCTTGATCCCAACCCACGAAAACCGAGGTATAGCCTCTCGACCAGAGGAATGCCGTCGCAAGTGCCGCGGGGTCGGTGAGACTTGCCGGATCGTTGCCGGCACCCACCCGATTCAAGGCGGTATAGGTCTTGCTCCCACGATTTGGCGGCTCGTAATGGACCTTGTGATTGCCCTTGGTGAGGTCGACCGGCTTCAGGATGTAAAAGCTCGTCGTGTACTGGACGTTGCCGTTCGCAAGGCGGGGTGCCAAAGCGAGGTCGACAATCCCGCTGTTGTGCGCGTCGTTCGGATTGAGTTGGCCCGTCACGGTACCGATGATTCTCTGGTATTGCCCGACGCCGGAGTAGGAATAACCGCCGAACGCCAACGTCGTTGACGTGATGGTCAGGGCGGTGACGCGCGCGTTCGCATCTGGCGCAACGAGCATCGACGCGCCTGCGCCGAGCGCGCACGCCACGCCGAGGCTGACAAGAGTGCGGCGATATGCGCTCGGCGGATCACTGCGGATCTGACGCGATTTTCGTTTGTTCATGAACCTTCCTCCTTCAGTTGAACTAAGATCGCGTCGCGACCGCTGCTGCAGCCGCGACGCGCCAGAATTTCTACGTAATGAGACTTCCTTGCGATGCGCCGCCGAAACTTGGCGTCGACCATGCGGAGAGTTGGAATCGAAGCGACAGGGGGAATCCAAGCGACAGTGCCGTTGCGGCACGGTTTGCCAATTGCATGTCTTTCCTCCCGCGCGGCAATGCAGGTCCCGGTGCCGGACCGCAGCAACGCTTCGGTGGCCTGGCATATCCGACAGACGCTCTGCGGCGTCATTTACGGGCATGCAGGCTGTGGTATTTGGTATGTAATATTGCGCCCAACGAGATAGCCAATCGATATCGTTTGAATATACGTGCCATATGTTTCTAATATATCCTGAAGGTCGTGGAACTGAGGCACCTGCGCTATTTTGTTGCCGTCGCTGAAATGGGCAGCGTATCGCGCGCGGCCGAAAGGCTTTTCATAGCCCAGCCCCCACTTTCCATGCAGATCAAGCAGTTGGAAGATGAAGTTGGGGTAAAGCTTTTTGTGCGCCATCCGCGCGGAGTACGCCTGACCGCCGCTGGAACGGCGTTTCTGGCCGAGGCGAAAGACTTGCTCGCGCGTTCGGAACATGCCAAGCGCATGGCACGGCACCACGATTTTGCACTGGGCGGCGCCGTTCGCATCGGCTACGTACCATCCGCCGGCCACACCGTGCTTCCCCGGCTGCTGCGCCAGATCCGTGAAATTCATCCGGACGGTGAAGTCGACGTGCGGGAAATGATCACCCCCCAGCAGGTGCAAGCCTTGTGCACCAGCGAGATCGACGTCGGCCTCGCCCGGGCGCCGATCAATTCACGGCGCATTAAGCTGGTCGTCGAGCTGGACGATCCGTTTTGTCTTGCGGTTCCGCTAGGGCATCTCCTCTCGGGCAAGGGCTCGATCGATTTGCGAGGGGCGGCCGATTGCACCTTCGTCAGTTCGGCGCGGCATCGCGGGCCTGCCTATTTCGACCAGATGATCGGACTTTGCAGCGACGCCGGCTTCAGTCCGGAACTGCGCTACGAAGCGAGCACACTGTACGGCGTACTCGACCTTGTCAGCGCGGGCTTGGGAGTGGCGATCGTTCCGGCTTCCGCGATCATGCTCGCCCCCAAAGGCTTCACGTTGCGAATACTGGAACATCCGACACGCGCGGGCTCGCTGGCATTCGTGCAGTTGCGAGGCGACCCCAATCCGTTCATGACGACGCTGGGGGAGCTTGCTACCACCGTTTTCGCCGATCTGAAAAGAGACATCGATGTGTCGCTGATGGGCTGTCTCTGACCGAAACGTTTGGACGGCTCGCCGCGGCGCATCGGCCGGTCGCTCAGAGGGCCGAGGTATAATCGACCTCTGTTTGCCGCCTGCCCTTGCCGGCCGGCGGCTTTTGTTTTTGTTGAACCTGCGCCATAGGGCGCGACCGCTCTCTTCTACCCGATGAACGCAACGACTTTCCCGGCAGATCTGGTTCGCGATGTCGCGCGGCGGCGAACGTTCGCGATCATCTCGCACCCTGATGCGGGCAAGACGACGCTGACCGAAAAACTGTTGCTCTTCGGTGGCGCGATTCAGATGGCTGGAACCGTGAAGGCGCGCAAGAGCTCGCGCCATGCGACGTCGGACTGGATGGAGATCGAGAAGCAGCGCGGCATTTCGGTCACCAGCTCGGTCATGCAATTCGCCTACGCCGGCCACACCGTCAATCTGCTCGACACGCCGGGGCACGAGGATTTTTCCGAGGACACCTATCGGGTGCTGACGGCGGTCGACGCGGCGGTGATGGTCATCGACGCCGCCAAGGGTGTCGAAGCGCAGACGATCAAACTGCTGGAAGTGTGCCGGCTGCGCGCGACGCCGATCATAACGTTCGTGAACAAGCTCGATCGCGAGGTTCGAGCACCGATGGCGCTGCTCGAGGAAATCGAGTCGGTGCTGAAAATCGATTGCGCCCCGATCACCTGGCCGATCGGCATGGGCAAACGTTTCCAGGGCGTGTTCGACCTGCGGCAAGACCGCCTGGTCCGCTTCACGCCGGGCGAGGAACGGGTGCGCGATGACGGCGAGCTGATCGAAGGCTTGGGCAATCCTCGTCTCGATCAACTATTTCCCGATGAGACTGCGGCGTTGCGTCACGACGTGGACTTGCTCCGCAACGCGAGCTCGCCGTTTGATCTGGAGTCGTTCCTGGCGGGAGCCCAGTCCCCGGTTTTCTTCGGCTCGGCGATCAATAACTTCGGGGTGCAGGAGGTTCTGCAGGCGCTGGTGGAGTGGGCGCCGCCGCCGCAGCCGCGCGACGGCAGCAGCCGAGTGGTTCTCCCGACGGAAAAAGCGTTCAGCGGATTCGTCTTCAAGATCCAGGCGAACATGGATCCGCGCCACCGCGACCGCATCGCGTTTTTCCGCGTTTGCTCCGGACGTTACCAGCCGGCGATGAAGGTTCGCCATCTGCGCATCGGCCGCGAGATGAAGCTCGGCAACGTGTTGACGTTCATGGCCAACGAACGCGTTGCCAGCGACGATGCCGTCGCCGGCGACATCATCGGCATTCACAATCATGGGCAGCTGCAGATCGGCGACACGCTGACCGAAGGGGAAGCGCTGGCGTTCAAGGGCATTCCCTACTTTGCGCCGGAGCTGTTCCGCGTTACGCGTCCCCGCGACCCGTTCAAGGCCAAGCAGCTGCAGAAGGGTCTCCAGGAGCTGGGCGAGGAGGGTGCGATCCAGGTCTTCGAACGCGGGTGGAACAATACGCTGCTGCTCGGTGCGGTCGGAGAGTTGCAGTTCGACGTGGTCGCGGATAGGCTGGCGCGCGAATACAAGGTCGACGCTCTCTACGATGCGGCCAACATCGCAACCGCCCGCTGGCTCACCTTCCCCGATGCCGCGACGCTTCGCAACTTCGAGAACGAAACCGCGGCGTCGATGGCGACCGACGTCGACGGCAACCCGGTGTTTTTGGCGGCGAATAAATACATCCTGCAGGTGACGATGGAAAGGTGGGCCAACATCGGCTTTCACACCACGCGCGAACACGGGCAGCGGCTGGTGCAGGGATAGCGGCAATCACGGGCGCTCGGTTTCCGCGCGGCCGAACGCACTCGACCCGCGATCCAGCGTCAGTCCGGGCCTGTCGCGGGTCGAGCGGTCAACCGGCGCATTCAAGGCCTGGCTTGGTCAAGCCGCGCGCTTCGCGCTCGCGATCAGCGCCAGCTTGGCGCGCGCGTCGCGCAGCGCGCTGCGCAGACCTTCCTCGAGCACCGGATGGTAGAACGGCATTTCCAGCATCCGGTCGATACTGAGGTTCATCTGGCGGGCCCACGCGAGCAGATGGCCGATGTGCTCCGCATCGGGGCCGATCATCTCCGCGCCGAGAAATAAACCGGTGGTGCTCTCGGCATACACCTGCAGCATGCCCTGATTGCGCAGCATGACGCGGGCACGGCCCTGGTTCTCGAACGATACCTCGCCGATAACGGGAGCTGCGGGCCGCGCCGACGCGAACCCGCCGCCGACGATGCAAATCTGCGGGTCGGTGAAGACCACGCTCAGCAACGCCCGCCGCAAGCTGCTCCTGAGCGCGGGAAACCGCGCGGCGTTGTCGCCGGCTATGCGTCCTTCATCCGCGGCTTCATGCAGCACCGGCGAATCGTCGCTCGCGTCTCCGGCGACAAAAATGGACGACCCGCCGCACTGCAAGGTGGTGCGGTCGAAGATCGGCACCCCGCCGGCGTCGAGCGCCAGCGTGGTATTTTCAAGCCCGAGCTTGTCGACGTTGGGCGCACGCCCGGTGGCCGCGAGCAGGTAAGCAAATCGCTCGGTCTGCGTGGTGCTGTCCAGCGCCCTGTAGGTGACGACCACCTCGTCGCCGTCGCGGGCGACCTCGGCATGGGCATTGGTATCGAGGTAGAACTCCTGGGTGAACACCTTGCGCGCGCAGTCGACGAGCGCGGGATTCGACAACGGGCCGACGCCGCCGCCTCTGCCGAAGACCTTCACGCGCACACCCAGACGATGCAGCGCCTGGCCAAGCTCGAGTCCGACCACCCCGGGGCCGAACACGGCGACACTCTCCGGGAGTTGATCCCATTCGAAGACGTCCTGGTTGGTTGCGAGGCGCTCGCCGAGGGCGCGCCAGTCGGCGGGAAAGACAGGCGAGGAACCGGTGGCGATGACAATGGCGGCAGCCTTCACCAGCACGCGATCGTCGACTCGCAGCGTCCGGTCGTCGACAAAAGTGGCGCGGCCGCTGAGCTTGTCGGCGTCGGGGAGGGCATCGACGTCGTCGGTCACGAATGCTACGAACCGGTCGCGCTCGACTCTGAGGCGCTCCATCACGGCCCGGCGATCGACCTTGACGGCAACCGGCGCTATCCCGAATGCGGGAAACCGCGCCACGGCATGCGCGGCTTCGGCGGGTGCGATCAAGAGCTTGCTCGGCATGCAACCCACTCTTGCGCAGGTCGTACCGTGTTCGCCGCCTTCGATCAACAGCGCGCGCTTTCCAGCGGCCTTGGCTGCGCGATACGCTGCGATGCCAGCGGTCCCGGCGCCGATGACGGCGACGTCGGTCTCGATGCTCGTTTGCGTGATTGCCATTGATCGCTTTTTACGTTCGACTTTTCGACCCGAGACCGCTGGACCGTTGGTCGCGCACCACTGCCCGCGCTTACGCCGCCTTCTTCAGGAACGCGGTCAGATCATCCAATCCACCTACCAGGCGCCCGTTGATGAATACCTGCGGTACCGTCGCCGCGGACGCTATCGCACCCACCGCCTTGGTGCGTATCGTATGCGGCAGAGCTACTTCCGCAAAATCATACCCCGCGTCGGCGAGCAGGTGCTTGGCTTTAGCGCAGAACGAGCACCCGTCGCGGGTGAGGACGGCCACCTGATCGGGCTTGCTCGCGTTTGGATTCAGATACGCAAGCATGGTGTCGGCATCCGAAACCTTGAACGGATCGCCCGCCTCATCCGGCTCGATGAACATCTTTTCGATCAACTCGTCGCGAACGAGCATCGAGTAACGCCATGAACGCTTGCCGAAGTTCAAATCGGATTTGTCGACCAGCAAGCCCATCTGCTCGGTAAATTTCCCGTTGCCGTCGGGCAGCAGGAACACGTTTTGAGCTTCCTGATCGCGGCCCCATTCTTCCATGACAAATGGATCGTTGACCGAGATGCAGACGATGGCATCGATGCCCTGCGCCTTGAAGGCCGGCGCGAGCTCGTTAAATCGCGGCAAGTGCGTCGACGAACAGGTCGGCGTGAACGCGCCCGGTAGCGAAAAGACGACGACATTCTTG
This sequence comes from Casimicrobiaceae bacterium, assembly GCA_035568975.1. Classification (GTDB taxonomy): domain Bacteria; phylum Pseudomonadota; class Gammaproteobacteria; order Burkholderiales; family Casimicrobiaceae; genus PALSA-1003. The sequence continues at coordinate 5,728 of DATMNH010000020.1, read as the reverse complement.
CGCGAAAAGATGTCGTTGGTGGTCACGGTTGCCCATTCGCCGCTGCGGCGGATACGGAAGCTGACTTGGGGGACGCGCTGACCTTCACGATTGACGAGATTGTGTTCCGACACGGTGAACTCCTGGTTAAGTGACTATGACGATGACCCTATAGTCGTGGCAATGTGTCGATAGTTCAAGTGTATTTATTATATGGCAGTAATAGGTTTACGCTATCGTACGGGAGGCCGGCGCAGATAGTGCGGGGCGGCCGCTTCAACTACACCTACCCGGGCTCTGGCGGACATGGCCTAGGGAATGCGCAAGGTCGCCGCCATCGGGTTGTGGTCCGACGAAGTGACGGGAAGGGCGCTGACGTCCACGATCTGCAGCCCGCGAATGAAAATATGGTCGAGATGCCGGCCGAAGAAGACAGCCCGCTGATCGACTAGCAGGTGCACTTCGATCAGCCCAAGGCGTGCGGCAGTTTCGGCGACGACCCGATCGCGCGCATCGTTCCAGGTATTGAAATCGCCAGCGAAAATAATCGGCCCGCGGTGTCCGGCGAGTGCGTCGGCCAGCGCCTCGAGCTGCGCGCGATACGCATCCACGGAAAGCTCGAAGTTGATGGAGTGAACATTGGCGATCGCGAGCGTCTCTTTGAAGTCCGGCCGCTTGTTGGTGCGCGCATTGATAATAGGCAGCCAGCTGATCGCCGCCGATTTGGGGATGCGAATGAGCGGCTCGACCTCGCGTTGCGTGCAACTCGCGATCGGTGCGATGCGGGTCGCGGTCAGAACGCCGTTGTCGTCGGCGCCGAGCAGGAACGAGCTCGCCATCACCCAGCGCAGTCCCGAATCGTCCAGAATGTCGCGCAGCGACGGCTGCAATACGGCCTCCTGCAACAGCACGACGTCGCTCGCCGCGGCGAACGCCGACAGATCGTGCTCCCAGCCGGAATCACCCTGCTTGTGAATGTTCCAAACCAGGACGCGAAACGGGCGCCGATCCAGTGCGTCCCCAGCATCGCTATCGACCGCAGTTTGCAACACGCGGTCGGCGGCCCCGCACGTGAGCGTCATGACCCGCGCAATGCCGCCCGGGCCGGAGACGACGGCGCGCGGCTCGGCCGTCAAGGTGATGCAGCCGCAGAGGACCGCAAGCAAGATCGAGCTTGCGAGCCATTTCAGCGCAGTCAAGTGCCGCGCTCCCGTGGCGCAGTCCGCCCTCCGGTGGTCAGTCCCTTCTGGGGAGCCGTCGCGGGCTCGCGGCCGATTCTTTCATATTCGGCGATGACCTGCGCGCCGAGCAGCAGGAGAATGGCGCCGATCTCCACCGAGAGCAGCGCCAGGATCGCCGTCGTCAGCGAGCCGTAGACGACGCGTACCTGCGACATGGTGCCGTAGTACCAGCCGAGCAGATGCCGTGTCAGTTCCCACAGCAGGCCGGCGGTGACGCCGCCGATCAGCGCGTGGCGCAACGACAGTCGCCCGACCGGCATGACCAGATAGATCGCGGTCAATATGAGGATCTCGCCGGCAACGCCGAGCACATAAAGCAGGTAGTCCGACAGCTCGCTCAGCGAATGCGGAACGCCGAAGACCGTAATGTGGTGTGTTGCCAGCGCGCCCAGCTTGCCGGCTACGATGGTCACGACCAGCAGCCCCAATCCCAGAAAAAAGATGAACAGGTAAGGCAGGAGCGCCGACACGACAAAGCGCCTGCGCCGGACAGCCACGCGATGATAGAAAATCACCGACATTGCATTTTCCAGCACGGTAAACGCGAGCGCGCTGAAAAATACCATTGTCACCAGAAGCACGCCACCGATCACCTGGCCGTGGTCCACAAACGTTCGCAGCTCGCCGACCAGCGCCCCGGATTGTCCGGGGACGATGAACTCGAGGTACTCGGTCATCGTTGCCAGCAGCCGGGACTGGTCGATCACGTGCGACAGTGCGATCAGCATCAGGATCAGAAGCGGGATCAGCGATAGCAGGGTGTAGTAGGCGACAGCGCCGGCCAGCAGCAAGCCCTGGTTTTTGCGAAAGGCCCTGAGCACGCCGAGCGCGAACCCGCCCGGGTTCTTGAGAATGTACGCGGTCCGCTCGCCGAATCGACGCCTCTCCGACGCGGAGTCTTTCAAGGCGACGGCCCGTTTCATTTCACTGCACGGAGGTTAACGCTTGATACACGGGTTCGATCGATTGTCCGCTCCATGTGCGCCGCCCGAGCGGCGACGCTCGCGTCGAGCGTCTGCTCCGCTGTAGTGTGGCACGCGGCCGCCGCACACGGAATCGGCGGCGCGTAACATTTGCTGTAGGACTATAGCCGATCAGTCAGACGCGAGGGCGCCGGAGGCGGCTTGGAATCCGAGATGACAATGAGAGCGTCCGCCGTGAACCTTCAGAATGCAGTGCCGGAAAGATGCCTTTGGCTCACGGCGATCTGCGCTAGCTGCGCAATCGCTGCTATCGCCAGCAGCGCGCCGTTGCAGCCGGTGCAGAAGGGCTTGGCATCGGTGTACAGCGAGCATCTCAACGGGGAAAAGACTGCGAGCGGCGAACGCTACGACAGCACCGGTCTGACCGCGGCGCACCGCACCTTGCCCCTGGGCACCGAGATCAGAGTGACCAACCTCGACAACGGCAAATCGGTGCAGGTCCGCATCAATGATCGCGGTCCGCATACTCAGGGCAGAATTATCGACCTTTCGTCGCGTGCCGCCGCGGCGCTTGGAATGCGCAAGGGCGTAGCCCGGGTAAGCCTCGAGATTCTCAGCCAGCCCGCCCACGCGCGAACCGAAAAGCACTCGCGCCCTTGAATTCGCTTGGATCCACACGCCAAGTGTGCCGACGCTGCCGGGACGTCCAAGACTGCAAATGCCCGAGGCACGGGATAATGCGCCGCGCGGGCGTCGGGTACGCCTTCCGCGTCACCCAATAACCGCCGACAAAGCACCTCATCTCGCTGAATCTGCGCGTCGTCCCGGGTTCCCGCCGCGGCGTCTCCGCCTTTGATTTTGTTGCCGTATTGCCCGAAAGTTGCCGCCATGACGCCCCTCGACCCGCGGCTTGGTACGGTCCTTGCGTAAGGGTAGACGCGAGGATCAACCTGCACCGGCAGCGTCGGCATCGACCGACGGTACCCATGCCGGAGCAGCGAAAGGATCGCAATGAACAGGCAAGCACTTGGACAGATACTCACGCCGACCAGCTTGGTGTCGGAAGTACAGGAATTTCGCGCGGCGGTGGCGAATCCGCAGCGCAGCGTCGACGACATCCGGCGCGCGTACGGTTTGATCGTCAACCATGCCGGCAACCTCAATCCGAACGCTCCGGGCTTCGAATGGGCGGGTGTCGCCCTCAAGGAAGCGGTCTGCATGTGGCTTGACTCCAAGGCGTTTCGAGGACATTGATCGGCGCGCGCGCCGCCGTTCAGAGCTGCGAATTGAGCAAGGCCTCCGCGCGCTCCGAGAGCTTCTCCGTCCACCGCCGGTTCTGCCACTCCTCGCAGCCGCGCGCCAGGCGCGATCCGCTCACTGCGGGGCAGCGCACATCGCAACTGCAAGCGCGCCATAGCCTTCGGCGATCCAGCCGGCGTTCACCATCTGTGCGCGAACCGCCAGCGAAGTCGTATAGCGATGGTTTACGCCGGCGCGGTTGTTGTACAGGCGATAGACCGGAACCGACCGCCGCACGATAGTATTCGATAACGGGTACTTCTCCCGCCGGGGGCTGGGTGGGCGGAGGCGGGCGTGCCTGGGCGGAGTTGGGATCGATCATCAGCGAGGATTCGTCGACCGCCTCGAAATCGCTGCCGTGCAGAAGCGAGAGCTGGCGCAGTTCGTCGTCGTTCCAGCGCGGGTCGGGCGCACCGCTCAAGAACCAGCTGCTGCCGTTGTCCGCCAGAAACATGCCGTATTTCTTGAGAGCGCGCAGAATGATCTGTACATTCCGCCCGAAGCTCGAGATGTCGACACTGGCTTTGAGGCGAAAGCGCTGGCCCATGGGCGGGTACTGTGTCCCGCTCAGGCTGGACGCCTGATGGCGCGCCGGCCAGATGAACGTGTTGCGCGTTTGCGGCGCCGTGAAGCGCAAGGCGTGGGCGATTTCTCCCGCGGCCACGTAGTCATAGCGCACAAGACCGGCCAGGATGGGCAGGCCCGCGGCGTCGGCCGACGTCCAGGTCGACGGACGCAGCGAATTGCCGCGCACGTCGAACACCGCGCCCGATCCGGCTACCCAGCTTCCGTCGGCATTGGGATACGCAGCAAAGAGTTCATAGAGCTTCCCGGCCGTGCAATCCAGCACCAGCACGCGCCGGTCGCCGCCGGCCTGAGGTCCGCCCTCGATCGGAGCGTCGGGTGGAATCGGATACGGCCCCGGATCGCTTTCTCCGGCGTAGTTGAAGCTGATCGGTACCTTGGCCTGCGAAGCGCCGACCGTGATAAACGGGATGCCGTTATAGACGGTTCCAAAATCGGGATGCACCGGCTTCGCCGCCCCGATGGTGGCCACGTAGGCGCTTGAATTGGCGTCGACCGGCAGAGTGTCGATCGCCGTGTTCCAGACGTTGTCGCTTGGAAACAGCGGACAGCCTATCAGCGTCGCCGATCCCCAGCCGTGGGGCGCAATGCCGGTGGTCAACGCGCCGACGAGAAGCCAAGCCCGTGGAAAAACCATTCGACCATCCTTGCTCAAACCGTAATTATGCCAACATCATAACCCCCGGCGCTCGATGGTACGCAAATAAGTCTGCGCCCGAGGCACAATCGCGGCATGCGCCATTGATCGGCGCGCATTGCGGCCCCATCTGCGAGCCATGCCTCCCATCACCACCGCGCTGATTGTCGCCAACGTCGCCGTATTCCTGCTGCAGGGCATCGCGCCTGGCATCATCGTCCCCCTTGCTCTGTGGCCGCTGGCCGCCTCCGCCAGCGGCGTCGGGGCGAGTTTTGGTCCGTGGCAGTTGCTGACTTACGCCTTCCTGCACGGCGGGCTGGTTCATCTTGCGTTCAACATGTTTGCGCTTTACATGTTCGGCGGTGCCATCGAGCAGGTCTTCGGACCGCGCCGGTATTTGATCTACTACTTCGTCTGCGTTGTCTCAGCCGCGGTAACGCAGTTGATCGTCTCGGCGACAATGGGCGGGATTTATCCGACCGTGGGCGCGTCGGGCGGCGTGTTCGGCTTGCTGCTCGCTTACGCCATTTATTTTCCGCACAGCCGGGTGATGCTGCTTTTTCCGCCGATCCCCATGCCGGCGCGCGTGTTCGTCGTCGTTTATGCGGTCATCGAGTTGTATCTGGGCGTCACCGGCACCCAGGCAGGCGTGGCCCACTTCGCACACCTGGGCGGCATGATCGGCGGCTTCATCATGCTTCGCTACTGGCGAAGCTCGGCGACGATTCGCCGCCGCGATCCGCGGCTCTAGTCTGGCGCCCCGAGAGCTCGATCGCGTGGATCGAACGATCGCGGCTGGCGAGCTGGCACTGCAGCGCGCTTTTCTTTAATACTGTCTGACCCAATGCCGCGCCCCGCGGGCGGCGCGTTTGCCTGCTGCGCTATTTCGCGGGCGTTGTGCTGGTCGCGGCAGGGCGTGCCAGGCGCTGCTTTTCGCTGATCTCCTGCCAGCGACGCTTGTCGGCGGCGTAGCGCGCGATAATGCGATCGAGATCCTGCTTTTTTTGCACCACCGATGCGTTCTGCACCTCCAGCTCTGCCTGCAACCTGCCGAGCTCCTGCTG
>DATMNH010000019.1:0-2360 GCA_035568975.1 Casimicrobiaceae bacterium | reverse complement strand
GAGCCGGCCGGGCGCGAAACGACGATAGAGATGCCGCAGTCCCGGAACGATCACCCGAACAACAGGCACCTGAATGTCGGGTCGGGTCTGGTCGAGCACGAGGAAATCGAGCCCGAAGCGCCTGGCGAGCTTGACGCAAGCCAGCACCTGCTCGCGCCGATCGAGGCTTGCGAATCTCGACGACCGCGCGCGCCGGACGGGCGCCTTGCCGTGCGGCAGCAGATAGGCCGTCTTGCGCAACGGCGCCGGCAACGCATCTCCGTCTTCGTCCGGTTGGCCGCCGGGACGATGCGTCATCCGATCGACTGTCAGCGATTGATTGAGCTTGGTTACCGCGCGAAGCGTTGCGATGCGCAGATCGAAGTGCGCGCCCGCCGCGAACCTGACGCAATCCCGCGCGTCCTTCTGCCAGTGCGCGACGGCGACGACGGCCGGAATGCCAAGGTCGCTGGTCACATCGAGCACCCACAGGCCGCGTCCCGTTGCGGCGTACCGGGCGCGCAAATCCAGAAGGTAATCGTCGCCTAGCTCATCGGGGTCGATCTCGGCGCGCCGCAAGCGATTGTACCACCAGATCGCGCAGGCATCGCGCTCGACCAGTTCGAGGAAACCGTGAATGATCGCTTCCTCGACCCTGTTGCCGGCTGCACAACCATTCGTGTCGGCACTGATCCCCTGATCGCCAGGCGCATCGTGAAAAAAATACAGGAGGCCGGTTGGAAGGTGCTTGAAGCGCTCGTCGCGCAGCGACCAGACCGGCGACCATTCCATCTCGGCCGACGGATCGAAGCGGCGCAATCCCTCGCCGGAGCGCGATGGGCGATCGCGGCCCTGCGCATGCTGCGCTTCGCTCAACAGCAGAATGTCGTTGGGAAGGATCGCGTCGCCCTCCGGGAAATCCGCAAATCTGCGGGTCGTTCTGATCTCGTCGCCCTGGAATATCCCGCAATAGCGCTCGACAGCCTGCATCAGAGCGCTTGCTTCACACTCTTCCGCGATGCTCCCCTTGCCGTAGCTGTCGCCGATCAGGCGGGCCTGCGGCGCATCAAGGGCTTCGGGACGCGGCGCAAAGTTGTGTCTTGCAAGAAAGCCCAAGTCCGCCGGCTGCTCGCTTTTGATCCGCTCGAGCTGCGACGCTACGCCGGTCAACGGACTTACATGCTTTCGAAATCGAGCGACCGTCTCGGCCGGCGCCACCGACCGATAGCCGCGGCTCGTCATGACCGCCCTTCCGCCGGCACGGAGCCTGATCGGTGCAGCCACGCGCGCCGGATCCCGCAATTCCCGGCTACCGCAAGACGGGCATTGCGGCCGGGCCGGCACATGGTGCCTGACGACCGTCGAAGCCAGCAAGTCGAGGCTGACGACATGCTGGTGCAAGTCGGTGCGAAATCCGCTGGCGACGGCCTTGACGATCTCGATCGCGGCGAGTCCGATTGCGCTTCGTGCGACCACGTTCTCGCCGAGCGGCGAGGCAACCACGCAGCGCGCCTCCTTGCGATCGAGAAACGCTTTGATCTGCCGGTTCCATTTCATGCGATCGGCAAGGCAAGTCCAGCAGGCGCTCTTTCCTGGGCTGAAAATCGGACCGGCCAGGGGAAAAACACCGGAAGGTTGCACCAGCAGCCATTCCTGCTTTTGCGCCAGCCGCTCGCGGTTGAAGTCCGCAAGCCTTCTATCGAGATAGTCGTCCACCAGAACAACGGTCAGGTCGGCGGAGTGATCGACGACGCGAACGCCGAATTCCAGCAACGTGGCGTCGAGTTCGCTCGCTCCGACCGCTGTCGTGATTGGCACGATTCGCACGCCGATCTTCGCGAGATTCTGCGCGGCGGATTCGGCGTTAAGCCCGAGGCTCGCCCAATAGCCTGCCGCCATGCCGTCAATCAGGTTCGCGGAAACGACAAAGCCGCGATCGAGCAGGCGCCTGAAGGCCTCGTCGATCTTGCCCGCAGGGAATTCACGGGAAAGCACGCCGACGATGGCTTCCCGACGCTCTCCTGCGCCTATGCGCGAAGCAAGCGCGCAGTAGAGTTCGCCCTGGAGAAAGACCTTCCGGGTCTCCGAATAGAGGCAGACGACATCGGGAGGCAGGACATAAACCGAAAAATTTGGCGAGAACCGGACCTCGCCACTGCCCTGCCGCTCTGATACCCGCGGAGACTCCGAAGGCCATGAAGGATCGTCAGGCGTCATCTGGCCAGCACGCGACCGCGGCCTTGCCGCCGCTTTGCTTCAACGTCGTGCATCTTCAAGAATCAAGACTCCTCCGCACGGGCCTGCAAGCCCAAAACAGCCGCACATCGAGCCGAAGAAGCTTCGATTAGGGGACGCCCACCGAACCCACGTACCAACCTGTG
>DATMNH010000018.1:0-27141 GCA_035568975.1 Casimicrobiaceae bacterium | reverse complement strand
CTGAAAATCCTTGTGTCGGTGGTTCAATTCCGCCCTTGGCCACCAGATTTAGCGCGGCGCGCGAGCACACGACCCCTCAGCTAGTTTTTGCGGACTCTTCGCGCGGTGATCTCGAGAACAGATACGTGCGGGGAGCTTTGGCAAACGACAAGAACGCTTCCGCCTCCATCGGCCGCGCGAAAAGGAAGCCCTGAAGCACGTCGCAGCCTTGCTTCACCAGAAAATCCGCCTGCGCCCTCGTTTCCACGCCTTCCGCGACCGTTTTCAAACACAGCCCCTTGGCGAGGCCGATCGTCGCCCGAACGATCGACGCATTCGCTTCGCTCGTCATCAGCTCGGCGATAAAGGTTCGATCTATCTTCAGTGTGTCCAGCGGAAAGCCCTTTAAGTAGCTCAACGACGAGTATCCCGTACCGAAGTCGTCGAGGGCGATGGTGACACCCAGCGACTTGAGCTCCGCGAGAATCGATTTGCTTCGCGAGACATCATCCATCAAAAACGATTCGGTCAGCTCAAGCTCGAGGTTTTGGGGATCGAAGCTGGTGTCCGTAAGCACCTTCTTGATCGTGCTGGCCAGGTTTTCCTGCCGAAGCTGCCTGCTGGAGAGGTTTACCGAGAGCGAGATCTTTGGAACTCCGCAGCTGTACCAGTAGTTCATTTGCTTGCATGCCGTACGCAATACCCATTCGCCGATGGCGTCGATAAGGCCAGTCTCTTCCGCGATGGGGATGAATTCCCCGGGCGACACGAGGCCGTACTCGGGATGTTGCCAACGTACCAACGCCTCGACGCCGGCCAAGCGCCCTGTCTTCGCCGAGATCAGTGGCTGGTAATGCAACAGCAGCTCTTTCCGCTCGATAGCGTGAAACAGTGCATTCTCCATCAACAATCGGTTGCGCGCTCCCGCGCTCATGTCCGGGCTGTACATGATCACGCAATCGCCGCCGCGCGCCTTTGCCTTGTACATGGCGGTATCCGCATTCTCCAGCAGCATGTCCGCTGGGGCGCTGGAGTCCGGCGAAAGACATATTCCTATGGAACCGGAGATGTGCAGTACTTGACCGTCGACGATAAACGGCTGTTTCAACGCGATCAGACAGCGGTTGGCGATCGCCAACGCGACGCTGGAATCCTGGAGGCCCGGCAGCAGCAGCACGAATTCGTCGCCGCCCCATCGGGCGAGCGTATCGCAATCGCGAATGCACGACTTGAGCGTGGTTCCGACCACCTTGAGCAATGCGTCACCCATGCCATGGCCGAGCGTGTCATTTATTTTCTTGAATCGGTCGATGTCGATCATAAGCATGGCGAGCAGCGAGCCCTCCCGCCGGGACTGCGCGAGTCCGTTTGCGAAGCGTTCGTCGAGCAGAAACCGATTTGGGAGCGTCGTCAAATGGTCTGTCCGCACGAGATCGTGCAGCCGCTCTTCCATCCGTCGACGATCGCTTATATCGCGCGAGATGCAGAGAATCTTCTGCGTCTCTTCGCCGGTGGCGCTCTTCATCAGCCGCAGCGTCGTCTCGAACCACACGTAGCGCTGATCCACGCGGCGTGCACGATAGATGATCGTCGGCAGCGCGTTCCTCTGAATGACGTCCGCGACCGCAGTGCGAACAATGTCGAAGTCCTCCGGGTGCACGAATTCGCACAGAGAATGGCCCAGCAAATCACCGGGCGGTATGCCGAGGATGCTCGCCGATACGGGAGATGCGAACGTAATCGTTCCGTCCGGCGCGTGATTCGTAATCAGATCGGTGGAGTTGTCGGTGATAAGCTGGTACTTGTGCATTGTCTCGATCAGCGCGTCTTCCCGCTCGTGCAAGCGAGAGGTAAGTCGATTGAACGCGCTTCTCAGCGCGCGGATTTCGCCGCTGCCGCTGTCGCCGGTCAACGGAGCGATCCTCGCCTCGGCGGCGCTGTAAGCCGCAAGGTGACGCGTAAGGAATACGAGGGGCCGCATCAAATACCGGGTCAACACCCAGACGGCTGCGACCACGAGCGCGCAGGCCAGCAACAGGAAGCTCACGAAGCGCCAGACAAGATCGTGGACTGCAATGAATGCTTCGTCTTTCGGATATACGGCGGCGACGATCCAGTTCGACGACGGCACGCGCTTGTATGAAACGAGCGCCTCTTGCCCGCTTGAGCGCAGAGTCTCTTCCGTGCCCTCGAAGCCCTTGAGCGCGCGATCGAAGAGCGGGCTGGCGCGCTCCGCGTAGGCTGGCTGCGAAAGACGGGTCCGGTCCGGATGCATGATGAGCTTCCCGTCCGCGGTCACGATGTAGAGGTATCCCGTCTTGCCGATGACTGTCTTGGCGATGTTTCCGAGCATCCCGGGGTGGGTGAGGCCGAGGCTGCCTGTGAGGATGGCGATCATCCGCCCGTCCTTGGCGAAGACCGGCGCCGTGAGCACCAGCACCATGTTCCCGTCGCCGATGTTGCTGAGGAACGGTTCCGAGATCACGGGTCGCCGGGTACGAATGGTATCCTTGATGTAAGCCCGATCGGAGGCATCCTTGCTGCCTCGATTGGTGCGATACGGGCGCTCGGCGAGCAGCGTGCCCTCGGCGGAAAAGAGGAAGGTGGAGCGGTCGACCGCGGCGTACAGGCCCGTGTTGGTGTCCAGGTATCGTTGCGCGGCGTCCGAAGCGATGTCGGCCTCGCTGATCTCGGCGGCGCTAAGCACCAACGCCCTTTGCATCGCCAGCAGTCTCTGGTCCAGATTATCGGCGATACGCTCTACGAGGGTGTCCTGTTCCGCGATCACCACGTTCATCAATTGTCCGCGGAACGAACGCATCGATGCCATCCCGACCGTCAATATCGCGCCCAGGAACAATATCGAGATCACAGTCGACGTCTTGGTCGCCAGCTTCCAGCGCGCGGGACTTCGAAACCAAGAGTTCAGTTGATGTGTCGGATACAACTTGTACCGCTCCGGAAAAGACGTCGTCAACAACGAGGGTATACTCAGCAAGAGGTGTGCCGCGGCTTGGGGAAGGCTTTATGACTCCCATGCGCACCGCGTGGAGGTTTCGACGGATGCCGCACTCGCCCTATGGCCGCAAGCTCAACACCGGCGGCTGACGTGGCGGTCCGGCCTGATACCCCAGTGGACCTCATCTCCGCCGCTGGCTCGATGGGCGATGGCGGGCGGCGTGGTGTTGTAACTGCCGCCGCGCGACACATCGCTGCACCTTTGCGCGGTTGCGGCACTTGGCGAGTCCCCCTTGCATCGGCAGGCCGGCTCGTTTTGGGAGGCGAAACGGTCTCGGCGCCGATGGCCGCGATATCGGCGGATGCGTCTCGAGTGGCGATTCGTTTAAAGCGTGAGCGGGGTCACCCCCGTGACTCCATTGACTTCCGGTGACCTCGCCGGCCGATCGCCGCAGCCGAGGCAGTGCGTGAAATGAACTTCAGAGACGCGACGGCTTCGGAATACTTCCTCGACATTGCCACGCGAATTCGCAAAAGCGCGTGGCGGCGATCGCAGCCTGCCGACGAGCTGCCGCTGCGATCGGAGCTGTTCAGCGCCGATCAGATGGAGCAGCACGGCAGGGTACTCGCCGCTTCCCATCAGTTGACCAAGCGGCGGGGCCCCGATCAGCTTCTGACGCGCCTGGCCGACAACGAAAGCACGCTGCTGGGCGTCTACAATCTGCTGACCGCGGCGGTCACGGCAAACCATCGGCTGACACCGGCCGGCGAATGGTTGCTCGACAACCTGTATCTGATCGAAGAGCAGATCCGCACGGCCAAGCGCCACTTGCCCAAGGGCTACAGTCGCGAGTTGCCGCGGTTGGCCCGCGGGCCCTCAGTCGGCCTGCCGCGCGTGTACGACATCGCGCTGCACACGATTTCGCACGGCGACGCTCGCGTCGACACCGAGAGTCTCAGCCGTTTTGTGGCCGCATATCAAACGGTGAGCACCCTGCAGCTCGGAGAACTGTGGGCAATTCCGATCATGCTGCGGCTGGCCTTGATCGAAAACCTGCGTCGCGTCGGTGCCCGCATCGCCGCCGGCAGAGTGGACCGGAATCTTGCCGACGCATGGGCCGATGAGATGACGGAAGTTACCGAAAGCGATCCGAAGAGCCTGATCCTGGTCGTCGCGGACATGGCGCGGTCGGATCCGCCGATGACGACGCCGTTCGTTTCCGAGCTGGCGCGGCGCTTGCAGGGGCAGAGCCCTGCGCTGGCACTGCCGCTGACGTGGATCGAGCAGCGTCTCGCCGAATCGAATCGCACCATCGAGCAGTTGGTGCAGTCGGGAAATCAGCAACAGGCGGCCGATCAGGTTTCGATTTCCAACAGCATCAGCAGTCTGCGCATGCTCGGCGCCATCGACTGGCGTGAATTCGCCGAGAGCAACAGCGTCGTCGAGCGGACATTGCGGCAGGATCCCGGCGGCGTCTACGGCCGGATGGATTTCGCCACCCGCGATCGCTACCGGCACGTCGTCGAGCGCTTGGCCAAGGCCAGCGCAGTCTCGGAAGTCGCAGTGGCCGATACCGCGCTCGAGCTTGCGCGCGATAGCGCGGCAGGATCGAGCGGCGACGATCCCGCCGCGCACGTGGGCTTCCACCTGATCGACAAGGGGTTGCCGAATCTCGAGCGAATCGTCAAGGCTCGCCGGACGCCATTGGAGAACATCTGGTGGGCCGGCCGCGAGCATCCGCTTTTCTACTATCTGGGCGCGATCACGCTGGTCACCGCGAGCCTGGCCGGCGCGCTCGTTTTCAGGGCGTATGGAGATGGCGCGCGCGAATGGCTGCTCGCGGCAGTGGGCATCGTTTCGCTGATCGCATCGAGCCACGCGGCGGTCGAGCTGGTCAACTGGGTGACACAGATGATCGTGGCGCCGCATCCGCTGCCACGCATGGATTTTTCCGCGGGGATTCCTTCCGCATCGCACACTTTGGTGGTCGTCCCGACCATGCTCGCCAGCGCCGCAGATATCGAGGATCTGGCCGAGGCGCTGGAGGTTCGTTTCCTGGCCAATCGCGATCGCAACCTGCATTTCGGGTTGTTGACGGATTTTCCGGACGCAGACCAGGAAATACTGCCGCAGGACGCGTCCTTGTTGGAGCTCGCGCGCAGGAGCATAGAGGAGCTCAACGCAAAGTACGGCGATGCGGCCGGTGGCGCCGCGGACGACGCGCTGGAAGCAGCCTTGGCCGGCGACGGCGACCGACACGGTCCGTTCTTCTTGTTCCATCGCCCGCGAAGCTGGAATGCACAAGAACGGATCTGGATGGGTTTTGAGCGCAAGCGAGGAAAGCTCGCGAACCTCAATGCGTTCCTGCGCGGTGCCGGCAACGCGTTCTCGCTTGTCGTCGGCAACACGGCGGTGCTATCAGACGTGAAGTACGTGATTTCGCTCGACACGGACACCCAATTGCCGCGTGACTCGGCGCGCCAATTCGTCGGCGCGATGGCGCACCCGCTGAATCGTCCGCGATTCGACGCCGCGGGTGGAGATCGCGAGGCGGCTCTGGTGACTCGTGGGTACGGCATCCTTCAACCGCGCGTCGAGGTGAGCCTGCCCGGTACCAACCGATCCCGATATGCGCGACTTTTCGGCGGCGAGCCGGGAATAGATCCCTATACGCGAGCCGTTTCCGACGTCTATCAGGATGTGTTCGGTGAAGGATCGTTCATCGGCAAGGGCATCTACGACGTCGATGCCTTCGAGCGTGCGCTGGCGGGCCGCTTTCCTCTGAACCGGATCCTTAGTCACGACCTTCTGGAAGGATGTTACGCCCGGGCAGGCCTGTTCAGCGACGTGCAGTTGTACGAGGAGTTTCCTTCGCGCTACAGCGCGGACGTCCGTCGCCGGCATCGTTGGATACGCGGCGACTGGCAGCTCGCCCGCTGGATATTTCCACGTGTGGCTGGCGCCGATGCACGCCTGCATCGGAATCCGCTGTCGGGACTCTCGCGGTGGAAAATTTTCGACAATCTCCGGCGCAGTCTTGTCCCCTCAGCATTGACATTGCTGCTGCTGCTCGGGTGGATCGCGCTGCCTCGAAGCTGGTTCTGGACCTTGACGGTGCTTGGCATTCTCGTCGTTCCTTCCGTCGTCGCTGCCGTTTTCGACCTGCTGCGGAAGCCCCCCGAGGTGCTGCTGCTGCCGCACCTCGTCACGTCGATGCGTACCGCGGGCCGGCACTTCGGTCAGGTGTTGTTCATGCTGACATGTCTTCCGTACGACGCCTATTCGAGCCTCGACGCAATCCTGCGCACACTGGTTCGGTTGCTGTTCACTCACCGCAGGCTTCTCGAATGGAGTCCGTCGCACGAGGTCGACCGAGAATCCGATCAAGCGATGACAAACAGCGGGCGGGCGGACCTCAACGCGTCTTTTCGGCGCATGTGGTTCGCGCCCGTCATCGCCGTCGCCGCAGCGATCGGCACCGCAGTCGCCATGCCGGCTGCGCTGCTCACCGCACTTCCCATACTCTTGCTGTGGACCGCCTCTCCTGCCATCTGTTGGTGGATAAGCCGGCCCCTGGCTCGCCGCAGCGCCAGGCTGACGCGTGACCAAGCACTCTTTCTACGGCAGACCGCACGCCGGACCTGGGCATTCTTCGAAGCCTTTGTCGGTCCGGACGATCATTGGTTACCGCCGGACAACTTTCAGGAGCACCCCGTCGCGACCGTCGCTCATCGCACGTCGCCGACCAACATGGGGCTGGCGCTGCTCTCCAATGTGGCCGCGTATGACTTCGGCTACATCACGGGCGGCCAACTTGTCGAGCGAACCGCCAATGCTCTGCATTCGATGCAGGCGCTCGAACGCCATCGTGGCCACTTCTACAACTGGTATGACACCCAGTCTCTGGCGCCGCTGACGCCGCGCTACATCTCGACTGTGGACAGCGGGAACCTTGCCGGACACCTGCTCACCTTGCGCGCGGCCCTGGTCGAGATCGCGGACGCACCGGTCGTCGGTCAGCGATTGTTCCTTGGCTTGGGCGACACCTTGCGGATTGCGGTGCAGAGCGCCGGCGGAGTCGCCATCTCCGCTTTGACAAAATTCGCGAACGCTCTCAAAGCGGCGTCCACGGCGCTTCCGCTCACCCTTGCCGGCGCGCGTTCGCATCTGGAGGAGCTGGTAACGCTCGCCCGCGCAGCCGTTCATATCGAAGAGCGCCCTGCGGCCGTTTCAAGCGAAGCTCTCGAGTGGGTGCGTGCGCTGGTCACGCAGTGCGAAGCAGCGCTCGCAGAGCTGCGCCTGCTCGCGCCCTGGTCGACCGTGCCGGCTACCGCGCCCGGAATACTCGATCTGACCCGCGTTGCGGTCGTCCCGTCGTTGCGCCAGATCGCCGGCCTCGACGCGCAGCTGTCGTCGATCGCCGCCCTCGATCCCGAAGCGCAATCGGCGCCGGTCGGGCGCGAAGGGCGTCTCGCCCTGCAGGCGCTCGTCGCCGAGGGCAGTGAGCAGGCGCGCAGCCGGCTAGCAACGCTCGCGCAGCTGGAGGCCCAGATATCAGAGCTCGCGCAAATGGAATACGACTTCCTTTTCGATCAGGCACGGCGCCAGCTCTCGATCGGCTACAACGTCGGCGATCGCCGACTCGATGCGAGCTACTACGACTTGCTCGCCTCGGAAGCGCGACTCGCCAACTTCGTCGCAATCGCTCAGGGGAAATTGTCGCAGGAGAGCTGGTTCGCGCTTGGACGAACGCTCACGACTTCTGGCGGAGCGCCGGTTCTTCTGTCGTGGAGCGGCTCGATGTTCGAGTACCTGATGCCGTCACTGGTCATGCCGACTTTCGAAAACACTCTGCTCGACCAGACCTGCAAGGCGGCAGTCGATCGGCAAATCGCCTACGGCGGCCAGCGTGGCGTGCCATGGGGCATTTCGGAGTGCGGATACAACACCGTCGACGTGCACCTCAACTACCAGTACCGCGCGTTCGGCGTTCCTGGGCTCGGATTCAAGCGCGGTCTCGGCGAGGACCTGGTGATCGCACCTTACGCTTCCGCGCTGGCGTTGATGGTCGCTCCCGAGGCGGCGTGTTCGAATCTGCAGGAGCTGGCTGCCGAAGGACTGGCGGGCAAGTATGGATTCTACGAAGCGGTCGACTACACGCCGTCACGACTGCGGCGCGGAGAAACGCGTGCCGTGGTTCGCTCGTTCATGGCCCATCACCAGGGGATGAGCCTGCTTTCCATGGCGCATTTGCTGCTCGGTCGCCCAATGCAGCGGCGCTTCGAGTCCGACCCCTTGTTCAAGGCGACGATGCTGCTGCTCCAGGAGCGGATCCCAAGGGCGACGGCGCTGCACGCGCACGCGGCCGAGCTTCCACAAATCCGTGCGACGGAGGAATCTCCCGAGATGCCGATGCGCATACTCGCCACTCCCGACACGCCGATTCCGGAAGTGCAACTGCTGTCGAACGGCCGTTACCACGTCATGGTCACGAACGCAGGTGGCGGCAGCAGTCGCTGGAAGGACCTTTCGGTGACCCGATGGCGGGAAGACAGCACATGCGACAACTGGGGCAGCTTCTGTTACCTGCGCGATGTGACCAGCGGAGAGTTCTGGTCGACCGCTCACCAGCCCACGCTGAAACCAACGAAGCGCTACGAGGTTATTTTTTCCGAGGGTCGTGTCGAATTTCGCCGCCGCGACTACGATTTCGATACCCATACCGAAATAACGGTGTCGCCCGAAGACGATATCGAGCTGCGCCGCGTGCGCATCACCAATCGTGCACGGACGCGGCGAAGCATCGAAGTCACCACCTATGCCGAAGTCGTGCTCGCTACGGCGGCGAGCGATGCCCAGGCACCGGCATTTGCCAATCTCTTCGTCCAGACGGAGATATTGGACAAACGGCAGGCCATCCTCTGCACGCGGCGTCCGCGCGCACAGAGCGACCCCGCCGCGTGGATGTTTCATCTGCTGGCGGTACACGGCGCCGCCGAAGCTTGCTCCTACGAGACCGACCGCATGCGATTCGTCGGACGCGGGAACAGCGCCTTTGCCCCTCAGGCCATGCTCGATCCGGCGCCGCTCTCAGGCAGTGCGGGCTCGGTCCTGGATCCCATCGTCGCCATCCGGCAGCGCGTGACCATCGATCCGGGGGAATCCGCGACCATCGACATTGTCACCGGCGTGGGCGGCTCGCGCGACGCCGTGCTGGGGCTGGTCGAGAAGTACCACGATCCGCATCTGGCCGATCGAGTGTTTGATCTGGCGTGGACCCACAGCCTGGTGGTGCTGAGGCAGCTCAACGCGAGCGAGGCCGACGCGCAACTGTTCGGTCGCCTCGCCGGCTCGGTGCTTTACGCCAATGCCTCCTTGCGCGCGGAAGCCGGAATTCTGCGCAACAATCAGCGCGGGCAGTCGGGCCTGTGGGGATATGCCATCTCCGGCGATTTGCCCATTGTTCTGCTGCAGATCAGCGACGCGAGCAACGTCGATCTGGTCCGGCAAATGGTGCAGGCGCATGCGTACTGGCGCTTGAAGGGTCTCGCGGTCGACTTGATGATCTGGAACGAAGACCATTCCGGCTACCGGCAGCTGCTGCACGATCAGATCATGGGATTGGTCGCCAGCGGTGTCGAGGCCCACTTGCTCGATCGTCCCGGAGGCATATTCGTCCGTCGCGCCGAACAGATCGCCACCGAAGACCGCATCCTGATGCAAAGCGTTGCACGAGCGATCATCTCCGACAGCAAGGGCAGTTTCGCGGATCAGATTACCCGGCGCGTGCCTTCCGAGCCACCGTTTTCACGGACAGGATCCGCGCCTATCCGTCGTTCCGACTCGGCGCGTGCGGTCGACGTGCCGAAGCGATCGCTGCTCTTCGACAACGGGCTGGGCGGATTTGCCGCCGATGGCCGCGAATACGTCATCACCACAGGAAAGGCACAAGCGACCCCCGTGCCGTGGTCGAACGTGATCGCCAATGCGCAGTTCGGGACGGTGATTACGGAGAGTGGCCAAGCCTATAGCTGGGGCGAGAATGCGCATGAATTTCGCGTCACGCCTTGGCACGGCGATCCGGTGAGCGATGGCGGCGGGGAGGTCTTTTATCTCCGCGACGAGGAGAGCGGCTCCTTCTGGTCTCCGACTCCGCTGCCCAAACGCGGTGCGGCGCCCTACTGCACCCGGCATGGTTTCGGATACAGCGTATTCGAGCATAGCGAGGAAGGGATCCAATCGGAACTGTGGGTCTACGTTGCGCTGGATGCCTCGGTCAAGTTCGCGGTGTTGAAAGTGCGCAATGGATCGGGGCGCCCGCGCCAGCTTTCCGCGACCGGTTACGTCGAGTGGGTGCTGGGCGATCTGAGGGAAAAAACGGGGATGCACGTGGTGACGGAAGTCGATCCGGTGAGCGGCGCGCTGCTGGCGAGAAATCCGTACAACAGCGAGTTCGCCGGCCGGATTGCATTCTTCGACACCGACGCCCTCGTCCGCAGCGTGACCGGCGATCGGACCGAGTTCATCGGCCGCAACGGCGGGCTCAACAATCCTGCTGCGATGGCCTGGACGACGCTCTCGGGGAGGATCGGACCGGCACTCGATCCCTGTGGCGCCATCCGGGTTCCGCTCGAGCTGGTGGCCGGCCAGGCCTCCGAGGTCATTTTTCGTCTTGGCATCGGGCGAAACCGGGACGATGCACGCAAGCTGGTGCAGCGCTTTCGCGGTTCGGCGGCCGCTCGCGACGCGCTGGACAAGGTGCATCAGTACTGGCAGCGGACGCTTGGCGCCGTGCAGGTGAAAACGCCCGATCCATCGCTCGACGTGCTGACCAACGGCTGGCTGCTGTATCAGGTTCTGGCGTGTCGCCTCTGGGGCCGCAGCGGCTTTTATCAGTCGAGCGGCGCCTTCGGATTTCGCGACCAGTTGCAGGATACGATGGCGCTGGTTCACGTCGAGCCGTCTCTGTTGCGCGAGCATCTCCTGCGCTGCGCGGCGCGCCAGTTCCTCGAGGGTGATGTCCAGCATTGGTGGCATCCGCCGGCGGGCCGCGGTGTGCGCACACGCTGCTCGGATGACTACCTCTGGTTGCCTCTTGCGACGTGTCGTTACATCACGGCCACCGGCGACGTGGGCATCCTGGACGAGTCAGCGCCCTTCCTCGAGGGCCGGCCGGTCGGAATCGAGGAGGATTCGTACTACGACCTGCCGGTCAGATCGGAACAGGCGGCGAGCCTGTATGAGCATTGCAAGCGCGCCGTGGTGCGCGGCTTGCGATTCGGCGAACACGGCCTTCCGCTGATGGGTACCGGCGACTGGAACGACGGGATGAATCTGGTCGGCTTCGGCGGCAAGGGTGAAAGCATCTGGCTCGCGTTCTTCCTCCATGAAGTGCTCGTTCAATTCGCCGGCATCGCGGCGCGCCGCGGCGATACCCTGTTTGTCGAGCGCTGCGAAACGGCAGCGGGCGACCTGAAACGGAACATCGAGCAGCACGGCTGGGACGGATTATGGTATCGCCGCGCATACTTTGACGACGGAACGCCGCTCGGCTCGGCAATTAATTCCGAATGCCGAATCGATTCCATCGCCCAGAGCTGGTCGGTGTTGTCAGGCGCCGGCACGGGGGAGCGCCCGCGGCTGGCCATGGCGGCCGTTGACCGGTATCTGGTTCAGCGAGACGCGGCCCTCGTTCAGCTTCTCGAGCCACCGTTCGATCAGTCGCCATTGAATCCCGGTTACATCAAAGGCTACGTTCCGGGTGTGCGCGAAAACGGCGGACAATATACTCACGCTGCGATCTGGGCAACGATGGCGTTCGCCGCGTTGGACGATCGCAAGCGCGCATGGGAGCTGTTGGCGATGATCAACCCGGTCAACCACGCGCTGACGGCGGAGGCGACCGCGGTATACAAGACCGAGCCGTACGTCGTCGCGGCCGATGTGTATGCACTCGCGCCACACACCGGCCGCGGTGGGTGGTCGTGGTACACGGGCTCCGCTGGGTGGTTCTACCGACTGATCCTGGAAACGCTTCTGGGGCTGACTCTGGAGAAGGACAAGCTGCATATGGCACCATGCGTCCCCGCTGCATGGGAGACCTATGCCGTGGACTACCGCTATCGGGATACGATCTATCACATTACCGTGGTGCAGCATGGCGTCTCTGAAGGCGAGCCCGCGGTGACCGTCGATGGCGTCGCGCAAGACGCTCCGGTGATTTCGCTCGTCGACGACGGTGCGCATCATGCGGTCGAAGTGCGGTTGAATCGCGCGCCGCCCGCGGCCAGCAGGGCGCTCACGAGGCTTCACTGATGGAATCGCTGTCCGTGGCAACGCTTGACAATGGGATCGATCCCCACGCGATCGGTCATCGGGCGCTTTGCGTGTTCGTGGGGACGCTGCTCGCGATTCTTCCACTCGCCCATGTCACCGGCCTGCGCAACGCGCTGGTGGGTTTTATCGCGGGCACGGCGGCCCTGCACTTCAGGAGCGCGCTGTGGAAGGACAACCCGACACTCGTGCCGTGGCTCGCGTGGCTCGGCTTCGCGGCCTTGTCGATTGTGTGGTCGACGCTGCCCATCGTGTCCTTCCGGAGCTTTCGTACCGATCTTCTTTACCCGTTCGTGCTTTTCCTGGCGAGCTTCATGCTGGTACGCTCGCACGACGGTCGCCGGGCCCTGACCATTGGCGCGGGTGCCGGCACGCTGATGTCGCTGGCAACGACGATCGCGGCCATGATTGCGCCGATCGATCCCAAGGCCGATGCACCCGCCCCCGGGGTGCTCGGGTGGCTTGCCTGGAAGGCCGGCGACACCGTGGACCTGAGCACCTTTGTCGCCTTTGTCACGGTGCCGTTGTTCCTGGTCCTGCTGACCTCGCGCAAGGCGCTCTATCGGGCCGCGGTTGCGATCTGGCTGGTGGCGTTCGCCGCACTGGGCATCATGAGCGAGAGCCGAACGCTGGTCGTATCGCTGTTCATGTCTCTGGCGTGCTTCGTCATCGTCCTCGGATTGTTGCGAGGCAAGCTCCACCTGCGTTCGGTGCTGGCAGTGATCGGCGTCGGTCTGATCGTTTCTGCCATGAGCGTCGAAGTGATCTCGCGTTTGCGCACGCCAGGACCGCAGACGATGTTCCGCAGCGCGGCGGTGGATATGATGGGCAAGGACAGCCGCCCGGCAATCTGGTCTGCATATCTGGAGCTTGCCAGGCAACACCCGTGGCTGGGCGTCGGATTCGGACGCGCGCTGCCGTCCAGGACCTACCATCTCGATGAAAATGCGGAGTTTCGGCACATCGATGCCCACGCGCCGACCCACGCGCACAACCTGCTGCTAGGGCTCACGCTGGAAGTCGGATTGATCGGTTTGGCTGTGTGGCTTTACCTTCACGTCGCCCTTTTGAAGCTTGCAATTCAACACGCGCGGCCGCGAGGCAACCGCGAAAAGGCGTGGGCGGCCGCTGTCGTGGCGCTGGTCCTGTCGATGTTGGTCAAGAACTCGACCAACGATCTGATGGTCTTCGGCAACGCCTTGTTGTTCTGGTCGCTTCTCGGCGCAATGATGGGTCTTGTCTGGTGGGGCCCGTCCGCGGGCGGTCCACCCACGACGCGCCTGGGAGAGCATGCCCGCTAGACGCGGCACCTCAGGACGAAAAAAAAGCCGGGCATCGCCCGGCTTTTTATGGTCTTGCGACAACCAGCGCGGTTACACCGCCTGGATGTTGGAAGCTTGTTTCCCCTTGGGACCAGTGGTGACTTCGAACGACACCTTCTGGCCTTCCTTCAACGACTTGAATCCCGGCATGTTGATCGCCGAGAAATGCGCGAACAAATCTTCGCCGCCGCCATCGGGAGTAATGAAACCAAAGCCTTTGGCGTCGTTAAACCACTTTACAGTTCCTGTTGCCATGTTTTCCAATTCCTTAAAACAGAAAATAATCGGGTCGAACCCGGCCGATGTTTCGATCTCAAGGACAGGAAAGTACGGCGTTTCGGCGACAGCGAGCAGCCGGACAGGTCGTGCTTTAGTACTTGAAACAAAACACAAACGGCACTATACGCACTATCCCCAGCGGGGTCAAACGGCAGTCAGGTGGGCCTCTGGAGGCCCAAAACCACCCACTTACGAGGAAAGCTCGGCACGAAGCAGCGCTGCGCCAGCCGCCAGTGCATCCAGTTTGGCGCGAGCGAGGTCCCGCGACAGCGGCACCATGCCGCAATTGGTGCAGGCGTGGAGACGGTTCGCGGGAACGAACGCGAGCGCGGCCCTCAGCGTCGCGGCCACCTCCTGCGGCGTTTCCACCTTGTCGGTCGCGACGTCTATGGCGCCGACCAGCACGTCCTTCCCCGCAAGAAGGCTCAGGAGCCCGAGCGGGACGTGGGAGTTCGCGCACTCGAGCGAAACCTGGCGTATGGAGGACTGCGCCAGCAGGGGGAAGGTCTGCTCGTATTGCCTCCACTCCGGGCCCAGGGTCGCCTTCCAGTCAATATTGGCCTTGATACCGTAGCCGTAGCAGATGTGGACGGCCGTATCGCACGTGAGCCCCTGCGCGGCACGCTCGAGGGCGGCGATGCCCCAGTCCCGCACTTCGTCGAAGTAGACGTTGAACGCCGGCTCATCGAACTGGATCACGTCGACCCCGGTGGCCTCGATAGCACGCGCTTCTTCGTTCAGGATCTCCGCGAAAGCCCACGCCAGCTTTTCCCGGCTCCGGTAGTGGGCATCGTAGACGGTGTCGACCATGGTCATCGGTCCCGGCAAGGTGAATTTCACCCTGCGAGTGGTCTGGCCGCGCAGGAAACTGGCGTCCTCGACGTAGATCGGATGCGTGCGCGCGACTGGTCCGACGACGACCGGAACGTCGGCATCGTAGCGGTCACGGATGCGGACGGTTTTCTTGTGCTGGAAATCGACGCCCTCGAGGTTCTCGATCAGCGTGGTGACGAAGTGCCGGCGGGTCTGCTCGCCGTCGCTGACGATGTCGATGCCCGCGTGTTCCTGATCGAACAATGCGAGCCGCACCGCGTCACGCTTACCCTCGGAGAGCTTCTTACCTTCGAGCAGCCAAGGCGCCCAGAGTTGATGGGCCGGCGCCAGCCACTCGGGCTTCGGCAGGCTTCCGGCGATGGTGGTGGGCACGAGCGTGGGCATCGGTTCTCCGTGCGATTAGATCGTTCGAGTCATAGGCGGTCGATTATAGCGCCGCGAGAAACACGCCTGCGTTGGGCGGCGGCTCTTGAGCTATCCTTGGCAGCCGCGGACCGTGAGCGACGCTTAGCGCGTGAAGGAGCGCGCCGTGGTCGAGCCGCTCGCCGATTTTCGCCGCGTCACCTCGACTCATCACGCCCATGACCCGAGTTCTCTATACCGAGCACGATTACCCCGACGTCAATCTGGAACGCGGCGTCCTCGAGACCGCCGGCTTCGAGCTGGTGCTCGGGGACTGCAAGACCGAAGAGGCGCTGATCGCCGCAGGCAAGGATGTCGACGCGTTCCTGGTCCAGTACGCGCCGATCACCGAGCGGGTGATTGCGGAGCTGCCGCAGTTGGGGCTGGTCAGCCGCATTGGTGCAGGCTTCGACACCATCGATACCGCGGCCTGCGCAAAACATGGCGTCTGGGTCGCGAATTCGCCCGATTATGGTGTCGGCGAGGTGGCAACGCACGCTTTGTCGCTCGCGCTGGCCCTGATCCGCAACGTCGTCGGGTTCCACCGCGACGTCAATGCCGGCACGTGGCACTACCTTTCGTCAGGAAGGTTGAGACGTGCCAGCGAAATGACGCTGGGCATCGTCGGGCTGGGACGCATCGGCAAACGCATGGCGCATATTTCGCGTAACACGTTCAAGCGGGTGATTGCCTGCGATCCTTACCTCATCGATGGCGATTTTCCGGCATATGTCGAGCGGGCGGACCTCGGTGCTCTTTTCGAGCGGAGCGACGTGGTAAGCCTGCACACGCCGCTCAACGACGAGACACGCGGCATGATCGACGAGCGCGTGCTGCGGCGCATGCAGCGGGGATCGTTCCTGGTCAATACCGCTCGCGGCGCAGTCGTCACGATGGAGCATTTGCTTGATGCACTCGATAGTGGAATACTTGCCGGCGCTGGATTGGATGTCCTGCCGGTCGAGCCGCCCCCTCCCGGGAGCAGGTTGCTGGGCCACCCCAAGGTGATCCTGACGCCGCATGTCGCGTATTTCAGCGCACAGTCGGAAATCGAGCTGCGGCGAAAGGCGGCGCAAAACATCGTGACCTGGGCCGAGACGGGACGGCCGGATTACGTGGTCGTGCAAGGCACGCGGCTTTCGCGCCCATAGCGGCGGCGGCGGGGACGGCCCGTCGTCAGAAGGGCTCTACGAAGGAGGAGAATGGCAGCGGT
This sequence comes from Casimicrobiaceae bacterium, assembly GCA_035568975.1. GTDB lineage: Bacteria > Pseudomonadota > Gammaproteobacteria > Burkholderiales > Casimicrobiaceae > PALSA-1003. Next base: position 10,820 of record DATMNH010000018.1, on the reverse strand, counting down.
AAGCATCAGGGCGGTGCGCAAGAATTTCGGCTCGACGCAGGTGATACGCGGCGTTGACATCGATATTGCCGACGGCGAATTTTGCGTCCTGGTCGGCCCCTCTGGATGCGGCAAGTCGACCCTGTTGCGCATGATCGCCGGCCTCGAGGAAATCACCGACGGCGAGGTCAGCATCGGCGGCAGAGTGGTCAACCGCGTGGCGCCGAAGCAGCGCGATATCGCGATGGTGTTCCAGAACTACGCGCTCTATCCGCACATGACAGTTCGCGACAACATGTCGTTTGCGCTCATGCTCGCGAAGCAGAGCAAAAGCGAAATCGAGGCGCACGTCGCCAAGGCGGCGAATATCCTCGGCCTGACGGTCCTGCTCGACCGCTATCCGCGGCAGCTCTCCGGTGGCCAGCGCCAGCGCGTCGCGATGGGACGCGCGATCGTCCGCGACCCGCAGGTATTTCTGTTCGACGAGCCGCTGTCGAACCTCGATGCCAAGCTGCGGGTGCAGATGCGAACCGAAATCAAGGAGCTGCACCAGCGTCTGAAAACGACATCGATCTACGTGACGCACGATCAGATCGAGGCGATGACCATGGCCGATAAGATCGTGGTCATGAAGGATGGCGTGGTCGAGCAGATCGGCGACCCGCTGACCTTGTACGACCTGCCGAACAACATTTTCGTGGCCGGGTTCATCGGATCGCCTGCGATGAACATGGTGCCGGGCACCGCTCGCATTAATGGCGGCCCGGCGCGTGTCGAATTTGCGGGCGGTGTCACCCTGCCGTTGCCGCTGGGCGCTGCGGCCACGGACGGACAGAGCGTGCTCTATGGAATGCGTCCCGAGCATTGTTCGCTGGCCGAAGGCAACGGTCTGCCCGCTGATGTCGTGGTCGTCGAGCCGACCGGCGCCGACACCCAACTTTATTGCCGGTTCAACGGCCAGGAATTGACGTCGCTCGTGCGCGATCGCGTCAGTTGCCGTGCCGGGGACCGTATCGGACTTAAGCCGGATCTCGGACGCGCGCATCTGTTCGATGCAGCGAGCGGGGCACGGCTCACAGTTTCGAGCACACAAGCCGCTTGAACGGCGACTCGAGTTTCATACCACTTTAACGGAGGATGACATGAGCGATTTCAAACGTCGTGATTTTCTGAAGACTGCCGCCGGCGTCGCCGCCGGCACCGCGCTGGGCTCAGGCTCGATTCTGTTGCCGGGCGAAGCCGCCGCGCAAACGTACAAGGCCGCCCCGGAGAAAGGCGCAAAACTGCGCGTGCTGCGCTGGAAGCGCTTCGTGCAGGGCGACGAAGACGTGTGGGCGGACAACACCAAGAAGTTCACCGCGGCGACCGGAATCGAAGTACGCGTCGACGCGGAGGGCTGGGAAGATGTGCGGCCGAAGGCAGCCGTGGCGGCCAACGTGGGCAGCGGACCGGACATCATCATCAGCACCATGGAGGACGCGCACCAGTATCCCGAGAAGCTCGTCGACGTGTCGGACGTCGCCAACTACCTTGGCAGCAAGTACGGCGGCTGGTACGAGATGGCAAAAGCGTACGGCATGCATGACAAGAAGTGGGTGGCGATCATGATGGGCGCCGCCGGCAACGCGCTCGTGTACCGCGAAAGCGCGTTGAAGGCGGCCGGATTCGAAACCTTTCCGAAAGACATGTCCGGCTTTCTCAAGGTGTGCCAGGCATTGAAGGCCAAGGGTACGCCGGCGGGCTTCGCGCTCGGCAACGCGACCGGCGACTCGAGCTGGACGCACTGGCTTGTCTGGGCGCACGGCGGCAAGCTGGTCGACGCCAAGAACAACGTCGTCATCAACAGCCCCGAGACGATCGCCGCGCTCGAGTACTCGAAGCAGCTCTACGAGACGTTCATCCCGGGCACCTTGTCCTGGCTCGACCCGAACAACAACAAGGCTTTCCTCGACGGGCAACTCTTTCTCACCGCCAACGGGATCTCGATCTATTACGCGGCGAAGACGTCGCCTGATCCCAAGTTGCAGGAGATGGCGAAGGACATCCAGCACGCCTACTTTCCGCATGGCCTCGACGGCAAGGCGCGCGAGATGAACCTCGTGTTCCCGATGATGATCTTCAAGTACACGAAGTACCCGAACGCGGCCAAGGAGTACCTGCGCTTCATGATGGAGAAGGAACAATACGTGCCTTGGCAGGAGGCCTCGATTGGATACGTGTGCCATCCGCTCGCCGCCTATGAGTCGAGCCCGTTCTGGACCGCGGATCCGAAGAAGACGCCGTACCGTGACTGCATGAAGAACGGGACGTCGAACGGGTATGCCGGCTCGATGGGCTACGCCTCGGCCGCGGCCACCGCCGATTTCATCATCCCGAACATGGTCGCCGAAGCCGCATCGGGATCGAAGACGCCCAAGGAAGCAGCCGAGCGGGCGCAAAAGCGCGCGGAGCGATACTACAAGGTCTAATGGTCCGTCAGAGTCGCTGACGCACTATTTGCGCGGATTGAAGCGGGTGCCCTCATTGTGCAACAGGGGCGCCGCTAAATCCGCGCAACCCCGACACGCTCCTGCCTTCGATTGGCCTGGACGTAGAATCCTGAAGCTCAACGTTGATCCGTGCCGATGTCCAACCACCAGACTGCGCTCTCCCGCGCACTCGACAACCGCACCGTCCTCGGGCTGCTGTTCATGCTGCCCGCGGCAACACTGTTGCTCCTGTTCCTGACCTACCCGCTTGGACTGGGCACCTATCTCGGTTTCACCGACGCCAAGATCGGTCGCAGCGGCGTCTGGGTCGGTCTCGAGAATTACCGTTATCTTTGGGGCGACGCGGTGGTGCGCCTGGCTCTGTTCAACACGCTTTTCTATACCTTCGTCGCCAGCGTCATCAAATTTGCGCTCGGATTGTGGCTGGCGCTTTTACTCAACAAGCATCTGCCGTTCAAGGCCTTCCTGCGCGCTATCGTGCTCCTCCCATTCATTGTCCCGACTGCGCTGTCGGCGATCGCTTTCTGGTGGATCTACGATTCGCAGTTTTCGATCATCAGCTGGGCGTTGATGAGAATGGGCCTGATTCACGAGTACATCGACTTCCTTGGCGACCCGTGGATGGCACGATTCTCTACCATCGCCGCCAATATCTGGCGCGGCGTGCCCTTCGTCGCGATTACCCTGCTCGCCGGCCTGCAAACGATCTCGCCTTCGTACTATGAGGCGGCGAGCCTCGACGGCGCATCGCCCTGGCACCAATTCCGGTACGTGACGCTGCCTCTGCTGACGCCGATCATCGCCGTAGTGATGACGTTCTCGGTGCTGTTCACGTTCACCGACTTTCAGCTGATCTACGTGCTGACGCGCGGCGGACCGCTCAACTCGACCCACTTGATGGCGACCTTGTCGTTTCAACGGGCGATCTCCGGCGGCAGCCTGGGCGAGGGCGCCGCGATTGCGACGGCGATGGTGCCGTTTCTGCTTGCCGCAATTCTGATTTCATACTTCGGTTTGCAACGGCGCGCCTGGCAGCAGGGCGCGGCGGACAAATGAGCGAAGCGAAAAGCAGCGTGGGGAGCCTCGCCGGTCGCAGCGCGGGCGCCCGGCCGGAGGTCATCGACTCGCTGGGAATGAATTACCTGGTGTCGCTGCCGAGGCGCGTCGTCGCGGTTTACCTGCCGCTCTTCGTGTTCGTCGTAGTCCTGCTGTTCCCGTTCTACTGGATGACGATCACCGCGCTCAAACCCGACGCCGAGCTCCTGTCACGCGAAGGCAATCCATTCTGGGTCATTAATCCGACGCTAATCCACATCAAGAAGCTGCTCTTCGAGACCGCGTATCCCGACTGGCTGTGGAACACGATCGTGGTCTCGGTCGTATCGACCTTCCTGTCGATTTTTTGCAGCGTGCTGGCGGCCTACGCGATCGAGCGACTGCGCTTTCGCGGCTCGCGCTACGTCGGTATGAGCATTTTTCTCGCCTATCTTGTGCCGCCTTCGATCCTGTTCATCCCGCTGGCGGCGATGGTGTACAAGCTCGACCTGTTCGACACGCGGCTGGCGCTGATCCTTACCTATCCGACCTTCCTGATCCCGTTCTGCACCTGGCTCCTCATGGGATATTTCAAGTCGATTCCGATCGAGCTCGAGGAGTGCGCGCTTATCGACGGCGCAAGCCGATTGCAAATCCTGATCAGGATCATTCTGCCGCTCGCCGTGCCGGGACTCATTTCCGCGGGCATCTTCGCGTTCACCCTGTCGTGGAACGAATTCATTTACGCGCTTACGTTCATTTCCTCATCCGAAGTCAAGACCGTACCCGTCGGCGTAGTGACCGAGCTGGTCGAGGGCGACGTCTACCACTGGGGCTCGCTGATGGCCGGCGCGCTGTTCGGCTCGCTGCCGGTCGCGATCCTTTATTCCTTCTTCGTCGAGTACTACGTGTCGGGCCTCACCGGCGCGGTCAAGGAATAATCCCGCGATGGCATCGGGGTTGAATTCAAGTGGAATCGCCCCCATTCCGATACAATTCGTATCCAACGCCTATACGACTCCGCAGAAAGCTGCCCATGAACACGCAAGACGCCATCCGAGAGCAAGTGACGAACCACCCGGTCGTGCTGTACATGAAGGGCACGCCGCAATTTCCCCAATGCGGCTTTTCCAGTGCCGCGGTGCAGATGCTGAAGGCCTGCGGCGTCGAGAACCTGTTTACGGTCAACGTGCTTGCCGATCCCGAGATTCGCCAGGGAATCAAGGATTACGCCAACTGGCCGACGATTCCGCAGCTCTACGTCAAGGGTGAATTCGTCGGCGGCTCGGACATCATGCGCGAGATGTACGAATCGGGGGAGTTGCAGCAGCTCTTGTCGAAGCAAGCGGTCTAAGGCGCGGGCATTGCGGCGACCCAGGTCGGCAATGCCTCGGCAGGAGTGTGACGAATCGGAAGCCGCACGGTAAATTGGGTGCCGCATCCGACCTCGCTCGCAACGTCGATCTGCCCGCCGTGTTTGCTCACGATCGAATAGGACACCGATAGCCCGAGCCCGGTCCCCTGTCCCACCGGCTTGGTGGTGAAGAAGGGATCGAAAACCCGGGTAAGGTTTTCTTCGCTTATGCCGCATCCGGTATCTTCTACCCGGATCCAGACCTCGCTGCCCTCGACGCCCGTCGAAAGCGTAATCTTGCCCTCCGCGCCGATCGCCTGGGCCGCGTTGACGAGCAAGTTGAGGAACACCTGACTCAGGCGCGACGGCAGGCACTCGACTTTTGGGAGCTCGCCAAAGTGCGTTTCGATGCTGGCCTTGTGCTTGACCTCGTTACGCGCGATGTTTAGTGTGCTTTCGAGGACCGCGTTCAGGTTCGCCATCTCCCATGCTTCTTCGCCGTCGCTGCGCGAGAAGTCCTTGAGATCCTGCACTATCCCTTTGACGCGCACCAGTCCGTCGCGCGACTCGCCGAGCAGCGCGACGATATCGTCGCGCAAAAAATCGAAGTCGTGACCCGTACGCAACGATCTGGCGCGGGCCAGCGATTCGGTCAGAGGCGCGGGTGCGGCCTTGTCCGCCTCGATGTAGGCCGCGAGCAGTCCAAAGAGGGTTTTCAGGTACGATTCCAGGCTGCCGAGATTCGACGTCACAAACCCGATCGGGTTGTTGATCTCATGCGCGACCCCTGCCGCCATCTGGCCGATGGATGCGAGCTTCTCGGATTGAATCAGCTGGTCCTGCGTGTCCTCGAGCATGGCGTTTACACGTTGCAAGGTCTCGTTTAGCGTCGAAAGCTCAGCGATCTGGTTGTCGCGCTCGATATTCATCCGATGATTGGCAATGACAAGCCCGAGCACGCTGGCAAGCGCCTGACCCCGATCGAGGTCTTCCACCGTGTATCGCTCGCGCGATGGTGCTCGATTGACCGCCAGAGCCCCGATGATCTGCTCCTGAACGATTAGCGGCCAGCACATCGCGGAATGCGCGGGCCGGTCGCGCGGTTCGGTCACGCGCAGAGGCAGCCCCGCCTCGGCGGCCTTGCCGTTGATCAAAAGTGCCTGGCGAGTTGCGACCACATGCCCGAATACTCCGACTCCGCGCTGCAGTTTGCTCCCGACGACACCGGGCGGCAGATCCGTACCTGCGGCGATCTCGAGCTGGTCCTCGGTACCATCGACTATCAATGCAATCGATCCGCTTTCTGCATCGAAGCCTTGGACGATATGGTTTAGGATTTCCTGCCGCACGCGCAGCGGGTCCGCGCCGTGGGCCGCGGTCTGGCCGAACTCGTACAGCGCGCGGATCCAGGCCAGGTCGGCGGTCTTGCCGCTAACCAGGGGCACGATGGGTTCGTTCATGGCGAAAGCGGAAGCGCGACGCTGCCGCCTTGGATTTGAGACCTCGACCTCGGATCACGCTGCAGCGGCGCGAAGAAACGAAACTGCATGCGGGTGTCCTTCACTCTTCGAGCAGCACACCGCCGTCATCGGTCCAGCGTACGCGCGTGATCCCCGGAGTCTCCAGCTCCAGTCGATCGAGTTCTGCTTGCTGCTTTGTGATGATGCCGTGCTGCCGGCGAACCTCGTTCGCGAACTGATGGTTTTCGACAAGCAGCGCGCGATAGGCAAGATCCTGCACGATTGCCGTCTTCAGATCATTGTCGGACCACGGCTTGCTCACGAACCGGAAAATGCCGGCGTCGTTGATCGCCCGCACGATGCCTTCGATATCGGCGTGGGCGCTGATGATAATGCGTGCCGAATTGGGTTGCAGTTTGCGAGCCTCGGTGAGGAATGCAGCGCCGTCCATTTCCGGCATCCGGAAGTCGGAGATGACCAGATCGACGGGATGTTCGCGCAGGTACTCGAGCGCCTGGACGGGCGACGTGAAGGTCATGACATCAGGGTCCGGAATCGCGGGGGGTGCGTCATGATTGAGGCACATTCGGCGCAAAGCGCTCAGTACATTCGGTTCATCATCTACGATCAATAGCTTTGCCATGATCACTTTCTGGAGCAATTGCAGGGAGTTAGGCTCAGGGAGGCAGGTCGCTGAAATTGACTCGGGACACTCCGCGTGCGTCATCCAACAGGCTGAGCAAGCGCTGTGCCACAACCATCCCGGCAAGCGCTTGCGGGTCGTCTATATCTTGAGTAAGCGGAAGCTTGGTCGCACCGGCAACCCCGACATCTTTCGCTGGACTCGCGTTCGCGCTGATTGGCAAAGTCTGCGGAAATTCGCGCGCAGCCGCCTTATGTTCCTTACCGCACAGACCGTGTCAGCACACAAGCAAATGCTGTCAAGCTTGGAGAGTCATAACCAGTTCTCCGCCCGGGGTGTGCTTTCGCTCCCTAATCTGTCATTGGCAACGTGCTCGAGACCGATTTTTGTGCCTTGGCGATTCGTAGTGGAAGGAAGACGTTCAGGCGCAGTTTCGAGCAATCATGGCCCTTCTCTAGGAAACATATGAAATCCCGCCGACCTCGTCTCGCCAGAGTGCCAACCAAAGTGCCGACCGGCATCACCGGCTTCGACGACATCACCGGCGGAGGTCTGCCGCGCGGCCGCACGACCCTGCTGGTCGGCGGACCAGGCTCCGGGAAGACCATATTCGCGCTGCAATTCCTGGTGCATGGTGCGCAGCAGTGCAATGAGCCAGGCATTTTTGTCGCCTTCGAGGAGACCTCGAGCCGTATCGCCACCAATGCCGAGGGGTTCGGCTGGAAGCTCCCGGAGTTGCGACGGAAAAAGCTGTTCTTTTTGGATGCGCAGCCGACGCCCGACCTGGTCCAGTCGGGGAATTTCGATCTGAGCGGAATGCTTGCCGCGCTCGAGTCACAGATCAAGGCGATGAAGGCGCAGCGCATCGTTTTCGATGCGCTGGATATCGTCGTGGCGCTGCTGCCCGACCAGACTGCCAGGAGGCGCGAGATTTACCGGCTGCACGACTGGTTATTGGCGCGCGGGCTGACCGGCGTCATCACCTCCAAGTCTGGCGTCGATGATGGCAGCTCGATCAACCAGGACTCGTTCGGCTTCATGCAATTCATGGTGGACTGCGCGGTGATTCTCAACCACAGCGTGGTAATGGGCGTGTCACAACGCAATCTGCGCGTGCAGAAGTTCCGCGGGACAAGCTTCGACGAGAACCAGGCGCCGTTCGTGATCGGCAAAAACGGAGTCGATGTCGCCGTCGTGCGAACGCTCGGCCATATGGACGTCAGGGTGACCAACGAGCGCGTCTCCAGCGGCGTTGAGCGGCTCGATACGATGCTGGGCGGCGGCTACTACCGCGGCGCCTGCGTACTGATCACCGGCTTTCCCGGTACGGCCAAGACGACCTTGAGCGGCGCGTTCGCCGAAGCCGCCTGCAAGCGCGCTGAGCACACGACCTTCTTCAGTTTCGATTCGGATGGTGCGGAGGTGGTCCGCAACCTGGCCTCGGTGGGCATCCGCTTGGATCGCTACGTGAAAAACGGATGCCTGGACATGATCTCGGCCCGCACCATCACCGGCAGCGCGGAGACCTTCCTGGCGCGCATCAAGACGATCGCGGAAGCGCGTAGGGCCCGCTGCCTGGTCATCGATCCGGTGTCGACGCTGTCTAAAGCCGGCAACGAGCTGACGGCGCACAGCGTGGTGGAACGACTTATCGATTGGTCGAAGGCCAACGGCATCACCCTGTTCTGCACCAGCCTGCTCGACGAGGTATCCACCGAATCCGGCTCGACGTTGCAGATCTCGAAGATCGCGGACACCTGGATCCACCTCAACTACGTCGTGCAGGCCGGCGAGCGTAACCGGGGGCTGGCCATCATCAAGTCCCGCGGCACGGCGCATTCGAACCAGGTACGCGAGATGATCTTAAGCGGTGCGGGCGTGACTCTGGCCGATACCTATACCGCGGGTGGCGAGGTATTGATGGGCACGCTACGCTGGGAAAAGGAAAGCGCCGACCTGGTCGCGAACGAAGTCAACGCGGTCGCCGGCAGACTCAAGCGCGTCAAGCTCGACGCGGAGGAGGCCGAGCTCGAGGAGCGAATGAAGTCGCTGCAGGTGGAGCTCGTTGCCAAGCAGACCGAGAAGGCGCTCATGACCCGCACCGCGAAGAGCCGCGTTGGAGAATTGTCCGAGGGCCGCACCCGTATGCGGGAGTTGCGCGGCGCCGATGCGACGATTTTGGGGCGCAAGTAAGACCGCCATGAGCCGACGCACCATGTTCAAGTTCCGGCTTTATATCGCTGGCGACGCGCTGAACTCCGCGCAGGCAGTGATCAACCTTAAGGCGCTGTGCCGGACACACCTCGCGAATCGGTGTGAGATCGAAATCGTGGACGTGTTCCGGGAGCCGAAGCGCGCGCTGGCGGACAGCATCTTCATGACCCCGACTCTTATCAAGCTCGCGCCGCTCCCCGACCGGCGAATCGTCGGGACACTCAGCCAGACGCAACCCATACTACAGGCATTGGGGCTGGATACCCTCGCTGCATGAACCAGGCAAGATCACCGCCTGCGGATAATGCGTACGAGGAAGTTTCAGAGCTAATCAGGACGCTTCACGACACCGAGCAACGCCTCGAGGAACTGACCGGAGGCGAGGTCGATACGGTGACGGACCGTGACGGCCGGACGCTCATGCTGCGGCGCGCGCAGGACCGGTTGCGCTACAGCGAGGCCGCCAGGCAGGCCGCAATCCTCAACGCGCTTCCCGCGCATATCGCCTTGCTCGATGTCCATGGGCTCTTCATCTCGCTGAACAAGGCGTGGCGACAATCCAGCGGAGCGAATCCGATTCAGGGCGTGGGGCACGGGATCGGCGTGGATTACCTCGCGATTTGCGACAGCGCGCGGGGACAGGGTTCAGACGAGGCTCGCAAGGTCGCCGAAGGCATTCGTTCGGTGCTGGCTGGACAGGCAAAGAGCTTTTCGCTCGAATATTCCTATGACTCGCCAACGGAACGGCGCTGGTTCGTGTTGACGGTAACACCTCTGGCTGACGATCATCCGAATGGCGCGGTTGTCATGCACCTGGACGTGACGGCACAGAGGCAGACCGAAGAAAATCTGCGCGCCAGCGAGATGCGCTTCCGGCAGATTGCGGAAAATATCCACCAGGTGTTTTGGCTCACCGACCCAGCCAAAAGCCAGGTTCTGTACGTCAGTCCGGCGTACGAGGAAATCTGGGGCCGAACCTGCGAGAGCTTATGCGCCTCGCCGCGTGACTGGATCGACGCCATCCATCCCGAGGACCGCGAGCGGGTGCTGGAAGCTGCTCAATCCAAACAGGCGAGCGGCGAGTACGTCGAGGAATTCCGCATCGTGCGCCCCAACGGCACGATCCGATGGATACGCGACCGTGCATTCCCGGTCTTCACCGACGAGCGCGAGATCTGTCGCATCGCTGGCGTCGCGGAGGATATTACCGAGCGCAAGCGCTCCTCTGACAAATTACGCGAAAGCGAGCGTCGCTTCAGCGACCTTCTGGAAAATGTGGAGCTGCTTTCATTGATGCTCGACTGCGAGGCGCGGATCACGTACTGCAACGAGTTCCTGCTGCGCCTGACCGGTTGGCGACAAGAGGAAGTCATCGGGCGAAACTGGTTCGAGGTTTTCACGCCGCATGAGCTTCACAAGATCAAATCCGTTTTCGCGGCGCTCATAAACAACCAGCCCGAAGCTTCGCATTTTGAGAACGAGATCCTCACCCGCTCGGGCGAGCGTCGACTCATTCGATGGAACAATTCGGTACTGCGCTCCGGAACCGGCGATGTCATCGGAACGGCAAGCATCGGCGAAGACATAACCGAGCAGAAGCGGGCCGAGACAAGAATCAAGCATCTGAACCGGGTATACGCAGTCTT
>DATMNH010000017.1:0-19051 GCA_035568975.1 Casimicrobiaceae bacterium | reverse complement strand
GGCCGGGAGGAAGAACGGAAAGCCTTGAATGTGATCCCAGTGCGTATGTCCGAGGAGAATGTTCGCGTCAATGGCTTTCTTGCCTTGGGCCATCAACTCGGCGGCTAGCCCTTGCACGCCTGTGCCGCAGTCAAAAATCAGCAGATCGCCCTTGGCAGTGGTCAACTGGACGCAGGAGGTATTGCCGCCGAAGTGGTTCGTGCCCGGCCCTGGGGTGGCGATCGACCCCCTCGTTCCCCAGAAACGTACTTTCATGAGTCTGTGGCTCCCTTGCGTGCGGCATCGACCGATAGGAAATTCGATCCCACTGTTCTCGCGCGTCCCGCCAATTGCGGCGGCTGCGCGCAGATTCAGAGTTTGCTAGTTCTGCGCCTTGGGGCATCTTGCCCTCGGGCCGCTCGCTCCGCAATGCCCGCTACGGCCGGCCTGAGCGATGCGCGGCGATCCATCGACGCGACGGACGTTGCCTGCACGGGCTGATAGTCAATAATGCTGGTCCAATCACCGACATTTCATCGTGATCCCCAATCAGGCCAGATAATCGTGGATGACCGTGCCGAGCCCCAGCGTCAGGTCGGACACGATGTGCACGCCCGATACCACTTCGAGTACCGGCAGCTGTGCCACCGGCGCGAGCGCGTGATGGAAGAGCTCGAGCGCGGCCGGTCCCTCCCACGCGCCTTTCACCGTGATGTCTTCGCAGAAGTAGCGAACCAGCTCGCACACGCGCGGCTTGCCGTCGACGTGGGGAATGATCTTGATCAGGTAATTGGGGGCGGACAGCGCGGCGAGGATGTTGTCGGCCGGTAGCGCCCGATGCTTGTAGCCCATGGTGGCGACGGCGACGGGGACCGGGCCGTAGCGCAGCACGCCGAGCAGCGTGTCCTTCTCGACGCTGAGCTTCGGCGCCGCGAGCTTCTTCGGGAATCCCCAGAGCTCGCGCCCGCCCGCGATCGGCGCCTCGTCGTCGAGGAACATGGCATGCACGTACCCGCCATCCTTGCCCTGGAAGCGTACGGGGATCACCTGTCCCGACTCGGTGTAGTCGCCGAATCCGGTCGAATCGGGCATGCGGATGAATTCGAATTTGACCAGCGGTTGCGTAAATTCGAGCGGCGCCGGGATTACCGCGCGTAGCGCATCCGGGTCGGTACGGTACGTGATGGTGAAGAATTCACGGTTGACGAAACGGTATGGTCCCGGCGGGAAGGCCGGGCTGGTCAGTGGCATCGCAAAGGCGCGGTCCTTCACTTCGCTTTCAGTCACTATCCTGTCTCCTTCATTCGGCGAGATCGAACACTCGCATTCCGTCGACGAGTTCGCGCGCCTTCAGCCAGGCGCGATGGGAGACCGTACGTCGCACGTCCTCGAGCCAGGCCTCCCAAAGCTCTCGGACGGTTGTCCGCGAGAAATCGAAATCCTTCGAATTCGTCGAACTGGCGAGGCGTCAGGTCTCGACCAGCCCCGATCGCGTCAACGGCAGGCGGCGCACGCGCGGTCCGCCGAGTTTGGCGACAGCGTTGGCCACGGCCGGTGCCAGCGGCGGCAGGCCGGGCTCGCCAACACCGGTAGGCTTTTCGGTGCTCTGCATGATGTGCACCTCTACCCTTGGCATTTCGTGGATGCGCAACGCCCGATAGGTGTCGAAGTTGCGCTGCACCGCGCGGCCGTCCTTGAGCTCGATCTCGCTGTAGTAGAGCGCGCTTAAGCCGTAACCGATGCAACCTTCCATCTGCGCGCGGATCACGTCGGGGTTGACAGGCACGCCGCAGTCGACGGCGCAGACCACACGCTCGACCTTGATTTTTCCATCCCGCATCGACACATCGGCCACTTGTGCGACAAACGTTCCGAACGACTCGTGTACGGCGATGCCTTGCGCGACGCCGGCGCGGCGCGGCTTGCCCCAGCCGGCCTTGTCGGCCGCGAGCTTGAGCACGCCAGCTGCGCGAGGGCTCTTGCCGAGCAGCGAGAGCCGGAAGGTGACGGGGTCGCGGCCCGCCGCGGCAGCAAGCTCATCGATCATCGTTTCCATCACGTAGGCGGTGTGCGTGCTGCCGACCGAGCGCCACCACAGCGGCCGCACCGCGAGCGTCGGCGAATGCAGCGTACCGGCCAGCATCGGCAGGTCGTAGACAGTCTTGTCGACGCCTTCGACCGACGTCGGGTCGATGCCTTCCTTGATCATCATGGCCATCGGTCCGCCTGCCATGATCGACTGGCCCACGACGGTGTGCTCCCAGAATGCGATGCGGCCTTGCGCGTCGATCCCCGCTTTGACCGCATGGACGTACATCGGCCGGTACAGACCTGCACCAGTATCGTCCTCGCGGCTGAATTGCAGCCGCACCGGCGCGCGGCCATCGATCGCCTTGGCGACGTTGACCGCGGCGACGGTGAAATCGCTCCACACGTTGGCGCGCCGGCCGAAGCTGCCGCCCGACACGAGCGTGTGCAGCTTGACCTTGTCCATCGGCAGCGCGGCCGCCTTCGCGGCCAGCATGTGATCAAACGATGGGAACTGGTGCCCGGACCACGTCTCGAGCGTGCCGTCGTGCAGCCATGCGACGCAGTTCATCGGCTCCATTGTCGCGTGGGCGAGGAACGGAAACTCGTACACGGCCTCGATGGTCTTGACTGCCGCGGGCGGGGCGGATGTCGTCGTTGGTTTGGTGAACGGCGTGCCCGGCTGCGTGGCCTGCGCGCGATAGCGCGCCAGCAGCGCGTCCGAATCGAGGTCCTTGCTCGACGACTCGTCCCATTGCACCTTGAGCACGCGCCTGCCCTGGAATGCCGCCCACGTACCGGTGGCGACCACGGCCACACCTTCGGGAACTTCGACGACGTCGGTAACGCCCTTCACCTTCTTCGCGTCGGTGGCATCGAAGGACACGAGCTTGGCGCCGAACCCAGGTGGCCACGCGATCACCGCGGTGAGCAAGCCCGGCAGCTTGACGTCTGCGGTATACATCGCAGTGCCGTTGCACTTCGAGGGCGAGTCCACCCGCGGAGTCGAGCGGTCCTTACTGATGAACGTGAACTGCGCCGCCTTCTTCAGCGGCGGGTTGTCGGGCGGTGCCTGCCGGCTCGCGGCCATAGCCATCTCACCGTAGGTTGCACGCCGGCCCGAGGCGTGCGTGAGTGTGCTCTTCGCCGTCCGGATCTCGCCGGACGGCACGTGCCATTCTTCCGCGGCCGCCGCAACCAGCATCGCCCGCGCGGTCGCCCCGGCGCTGCGGTATTGCAAAAACGAATTGGCGATGGCGGACGAGCCACCGGTGCCTTGCAGCCCAAAATTCAGGTTGCTGTATAGCTTCGCGTCGGATGGCGCGTACTCGGTGCGCACTAGCGACCAGTCGGCGTCGAGCTCGTCCGCAACGAGTGATGCGAGGCCCGTCGTGTTGCCCTGGCCCATCTCGTGATGCTTGCAGATCACCGTGACGAGATTGTCGGTGCCCACGCGGACGAACGCGTTCGGCGCGAGCGGGCCCGCGGCGGCGCCTTCCGCGCCGGGCAGCGCAGCGTCGGCGGCGGTCGGGGCGAGCCAGCCGAAACCGATGACGAGGCCGGTCGCGCCGGCGCTTTGAAGAAACACGCGGCGCGACAGCAACGGCGCGCTGGATTCCCTGACGCCGAGGAGCTTCATGAGACGGCGTTGCTCATCGGCGTGGAAGCGATTCATCAGGGAATGCATGGTGCGTCTCCTTTAGCCCGCAAGCTGCGCCGACGCGGCGTGGATCGCCGCCCGAATGCGCTGGTAGGTCGCGCAACGACAGATGTTGCCTGCCATCGCGTGGTCGATGTCGGTGTCGCTCGGCTTGGGCTTCTTCTCCAGCAGTGCGGTCGCCGACATGATCTGTCCCGACTGGCAATAGCCGCACTGCACGACGTCGAGATCCACCCACGCTTTTTGCACCGCCTTTGCGGTGCGCGATGACAGGCCCTCGATCGTCGTCACCTGCCGACCGGCGACCGCCGAGACCGGCGCCGAGCAGGAGCGCAAGGTCTGCCCATCGACATGGACGGTGCAGGCGCCGCACTGCGCTATGCCGCATCCATACTTGGTACCGGTGAGGCCCATCTCCTCGCGGATGACCCACAGCAGCGGAGTGTCCGGATCACCGTCGAACTCGCGACGCGTGCCGTTGATGTTGAGCGTGACGGACATGCAAAGCTCCTCGTTCAAGGAAGGATGCCGGGCGGCGGCATCGATCGTCAGGATGTGGGGCAGGCGGCTCCGGACTCGATCCAGGCGGCGATCAACGCGCCGAGTTGCGCCTGGGTGCCGGGCGCGGGCTCGCGGTTTCCGCCGGGCATCCATCCCCAGCCCACCAGCGAGTCGTGCGCCATGTGCTCGTGGATCGCCGCAAGCGTCTTGCCGCCGTTGCGTTTCGGATCCTTGATCTGCTCGCAGATCTGACTCAGCGATTTCGTCTGCCATGCCATCGACTTCGGCGCGACATGCCACATCGGATGCCCCGGAACGCGCGACGGCTCGTAGTTCGCCTCCTGGTGGCAGGTCGTGCAGCGCAAGCCGATAGCGCCCTTGTCGTCGGGTCCGCGGACCACCAGCGGGGAATGCGGATGACCGTCGTTGCCCTGCGTCGGCCGCTCGCCGACCGGGTGACAATTCAGGCAGCGTGGATGCTGGAGCACCCGGCCTGCCTCGACGAACAGCGCGCGGGAGCGTTCGGACTGATTCGTGATCGACGCGAATGTCTCGGGCCCGCGCAGATCCTCGGCGCCCGCGAGCGATCCGGCCGTGCCCGCCAGAACGATAATGATCAGCCGTGCTTTCACCGATGGGGACCCGCAGTTCCTCTTTGCCAACGATTGTAGCCGAAGGCTCGATGAGCCGTCACGACCGAGACTTCGGGCCCTTGCGGCATGGGCTGGCGCTTTTTGCCAGGCGCCAAGCATCGCGGCGGGCAACATTGCCGTCGGCAGGCCACGGCGCGGATAGGCGCGTGGCGAATCCATCTTTCGCGCTCGTCACCCAATCTGCCCACTTCGGTCGCTCGCACTGCGCTCCGCCGTGGGTTGCTGCCTATGCGTTGCAAACGTGACGCGAGCCAGGCAAATCGAAACCATTTGGACATTGAGCAGGACCATGCTCGGTTGACGCGGTCGAGCGGCCGACGTCGATCAAGGAGCTTTTCATGGCATTCGCGGTTTCCCCAAATGGCAGCAACGCAAGCATCACGGCTTCTTCTGAGGCGAGCGACAAGCCCGGCGGTGCGCGGCGCGCGGCGCCAATTCAGTCCTTCAATGATCTGGCGGACGTGCGCATCTCACTCGCGCGGAAGGTCCGCGCGGAAAGCGTCGCGGCGTTGAACCTGATCCTGGCCGACACGATGAGCTTGCGAGACCTCTACAAGAAGCACCACTGGCAGACCTCCGGTGCGACGTTTTACGAGTTGCACCTGCTTTTCGACAAGCATCGCGGCGAGCAGGAGGAACTGGTCGAGGCGATCGCGGAACGGATCCAAACCCTGGGCGGCATCTCCATCGCAATGGCGGCCGACGTCGCGGAAACGACGATGCTCGTGCGTCCGCCGCGGGATCGCGAGGAGCCATCGCTGCAGCTTGTACGGCTGATCGATGCCCACGAACGCGTTTTATACGGTGTGAGGATGGCGGCGCGGCGTGCTGCGGCGCTCGGCGATGATGGCACCCATGTATTCCTGGTGAGCGATGTGATCCGCACCAATGAGAAGCAGGCTTGGCTTGTCCAGGAGCATTTGCAGCGTGGCCGCCTTTCACGTGGCGGCTAGACCGATTTCCATGCGATGCAGAAAATTCAAGTCAAAGTCATCAATGCGCTTGGGATTCACGCGCGCCCATCGGCCAAGATTGCGCAGCTTGCCTCGAGGTTCCGCTGCAGCGTGTGGCTCGCTGTAAGGGGACGCAGGGCCAACGCACGCAATATCGTCGCTGTGATGTTGCTCGCTGCGGCGGTCGGCAGCACGATCACCATCGAAACGAGCGGCACTGACGAAAAAGAGGCCATCGACGCACTCACCGATTTGATTGGCGGTGGATTCGCGGCCAGACCCTAAAGGGCAGCTTCGCCGGAGCGGCGATCGCTTCGCATTCGCACACGGCACCTCGCCTGAAGGCTACGGATGTAACGCAACTTGTATTCGTGGACATCGATGTGTGACCCGGGTGGCGGAGACTGGAGACAGTCCCAAGATGAATAAGCAGGTTTACTTTTCCGGAGGAGCGAAGGAGGTTCTGCCATGAGAAAGTCTCGGATGCAAAAACTTGCAATCGCATATGTCGCGGCATTCGCGGTTCTTGGCGGGATCGGAGCCAGCAACGCGCAGGGGCATGGTGGCGGTGGCGGTGGCGGGTCCCATGGCGGTGGTGGGTCCCATGGCGGTGGTGGATTCCATGGCGGTGGTGGATTCCATGGCAGTGGTGGATTCCACGGTGGTGGCGGATTCCACGGTGGTGGCGGATTCCACGGTGGTGGCGGATTCCACGGTGGTGGCGGATTCCACGACCATGGTTTTCACGGCCACTCGCACGGTAGCTTCTTCATAGGCGCGCCGATAATTTTCGGGCCGGGATACTACCCGTATGGTTACTCGTATCCATATGGTTACTCGTATCCATATGAGCCACAGGATTACGGCTCACTCGCTTGGTACTGCCGCAACCCGGCTGGCTACTATCCGGCCGTGCAGATTTGCCCGAGCGGGTGGCTGCAGGTGGCACCGAACAACTGACCTAACTACGGCCGCCAAATGCCTAATACGGAGATGTTCATGAAACCCAGGATATCGATTCTCGACGACGCCTTTGTATACAGACCTTCCTATGCGACCGCGGTTACCGAAACCTGGCGGCGTTTCGGCTGGCGTCCGTCAACACGCGATGAGCAGAAATCGCAATCGCAGCCGCGCGCGTTGAGCCATGCGCCGCGGATCTGGAGAAGCGAAACCGCAGCAAACGCTGGCGCATCGCGATGAAAGCAGTGAAATTGATCTTTGGCCAGTTGCGCTCGCTGAGCCCTTATCTCGCCGTCGAATTAGTTTTGCCGGGCGGCTCTATCGTGGCCCTGCTGCTTTGGACCTATCGGCACAGAACCGCGCCGCGGCTAACGGCGAAGCGATCGCCCGGGCAAAACGGCCAGCTTGAACAGGAAGGGTAGGTCTCGACCATGCTCACACGTCTTCTCCGAGCAACTTTGCCGGCAGTTCTTGCCGGCACGTTCGGGATGCAGCCTGCCCACGCCGACCTCTACACATGGGTCGATGCGTCTGGCGGAGTTAACGTCAGCAATCTCGCTCCTCCCGAGGGTGTCCGGATAACCAACCACATTCCCGCGAGTGCGCCCAACGCCACAACGCGCGACGACGCCCGTGAAGCAGCGCGCGACGCCGAGGTGCAAGCCCTGACCAAGCGCGTTCGACAGCTCGAAGCCGAGGTCGAGTCGCAGGGTTCGGCTTCAAATTATTGGTACTACTGCCCCGATTCGGCTGGCTACTATCCGGACACGCAGACTTGCCCGAGCGGGTGGCTGCAGGTGGTACCGAACCAAACAGCTGACCCGACCCCGGGCGCCGGACAGTGATCGTCGAAATGCCCTGAAAGCCACGGATGTGACCCAATTCCCCATTCCAGAGATCGATGTGTGACTCAGGAGACGGAAATTGGAGACAGATACCCAATTGCTATAGCTGCCTTAGCGTGAAGTGTGCGGCGTACCGATGCCGATTTCGGAGCAGAGCAATGAAGATCCAGCGAATTCTGTTTGCCCTCCTGCTGTTGGTCGCTTACCCGGCGATTGCGGACACGGCAGCACGCGCCGAGACGCTGCCTGGCGCGACCATGGAATCATTGCGATCGCAGCTCTACCGCGCGGCGAATGAAGCCAACGATCCCGATGTGATGTACTTGGCCGGATTGATGTTCGATCGCGGCGAGGGGGTGCCTCAAGACTACAAGGAAGCCTTCAGGTGGTACGCGCTTGCCGCGGGCGCCGGTCACGCAGACGCCATGAACAGTTTGGGCCTCATGTATGCATTAGGTCACGGCGTGTCGCAGGATCTCTCCGAAGCGATGAAGTGGTGGAGTAAGGCGGCTGACGGCGGCTCGGTCGCGGCCTTGAGCAATATCGCCACCACGTACTACACCGGACTGGGTGTTGGGCAAAGCTACCCGGACGCGGCCAAATGGTTTCAGTTGGCAGCGAATAAAGGCGATGCGAACGCGATGAACACGCTCGGGGTGATGTATGCGCAGGGTTTGGGTGTCGCTCGGAACCGCGGTAACGCAATCAAGCTCTTTGGGCAGTCTGCTTATCTCGGATGCTCGACGGCAATGATAAATCTCGGCGCCCTGTATGCCGCTGGGAAAGGCGTGAAACAGGACAACGCTCTGGCCTATGCCTGGCTCATCTCGGCGCTGGCGCTCGGCGTGTCCGCGGACGAACACGACGCCACCGTCTACACGCTCGGGATGACTGCCGCTCGACTCGGTCCGAATCAGCTGTCACGTGCCCAAGGGCTCGCCCGCAAGATTGCCGCGACGATAATCAACCGTCAGGCAGTTACGCCGGACCACAAGTCCGACCAGGCGCGGCTGGGCTCGATGATTTGAAACACAACTTGACAACGAAAGGTACTCGCCATGGAAAAGAAAAACGGAGTATTTGTGGCAGCCGTTTTCTGCGCACTGTTGTCGGCTTGTGCGACGTCCGGTACACGGGTAAGCACAGACTCCGACATTTACAAACAAATGTCGAGTAGTCAGCACCAGTTGTGTACGCAATTTGGTTGCGAGTGCTATCTTAACGAGACCCAGACATCGTGCCCGCTGGTTTCTTCCTGCTTGAATTCCGGAAGCTGCAAGCGGGTCGAAAAGTAGATCGGATAGGCGTAGTGTCCCGTGTGCCCGGCGCGTGAGCTGGGAACACCATGGAGGACGCCGCAAGGCGCGGCGTCCCACCCCTTGGCAGTCGGCGGCTGCCGTCCTAGACGAAGGCCGGTTCTTTCGGTCGGCGTCATCCTTTTGCGATGAACACGACGGAGCACTATTGCCGGCTGGTGCGGCGCGGGCAGACCGCCACGCTTTTCCTGCTCGGCACGTGGCAACTCGCGCATCTAGGCCCGATCGATGCCGCGCTCGCCGCCGAGGACCTGCCAGCTTCGCGCGTCACGCTCGATGGAGCAGCTCTCGACACCCTCGACACTGCGGCGGCGCTCGCGCTGCTGCGCCGCGTGGTGGCAGCCGGAGCGACCATCGAGCAACTCGCCAATTTCAAGGAAACCCACGCGGAGGTGCTTGATGTCGTGCGCGCGCGGATGGATGAAAGCGCCATCGAGCCCGTGCAGCGCCGCCGGGGTGCGTTGGCGACCCTCGGCGTGCAGGCGTTCGAGTTACGTGACCTGCTCGCCGGCCATCTCGACTTCCTCGGACGGTCCGCATGCGAACTGGCCAACGTGGCGCTGCGCCCGCACACGCTCAGGTTGAGGGCACTTACCGCACAGTTCGAGCAGGTTTGCCTCAACGCGATACCGGTCGTCGTGCTCGTTACGTTTCTCATCGGCGTGGTGCTCGCATATCTCCTGGGGTTGCAGACCGAGCAATACGGTGCCAACATTTTTGTGGTCGATGGCGTCGCGATCGGAACCTGCCGCGAGCTTTCGCCGATCATGGTCGCCGTGATCGTTGCCGGCAGATCGGGTGCAGCATTCACCGCGCAGATCGGAACGATGCTGCTGACCGAGGAGATCGACGCGATCCGCACGCTGGGCCTATCCCCGATGCGGGTGCTCGTGGTGCCGCGCCTGCTCGCCCTTGTCGCCGCACTGCCGCTGCTGGTGTTTGTTGGTGATGTTGCCGCGATCGCGGGCGCGATGACCGTGGCCGGCCCCATGCTCGACATCACGCCAACCACCTTCCTGACGCGCTTGCACAGCGCTTTGCCGCTGAGGCACGTCGCCGTGGGGCTGGGCAAGGCAGCCGTGTTCGCAGTATTCATCGCCGTCATCGGCTGCCGCATGGGGATGAGCGTCAGACGCGACGCGCGCTCCATCGGCGTCAACACCACTTCGACCGTGGTGCAAAGCATCGTGGTGGTGATCCTCCTTGATGCTTTCTTCGCGATATTCTTCGAGGAGCTCAACATTTGAACGCGGCTGCGCCGGTCATCGAGGTCGATTCGGTCGTCACCCGCTTTGGGGCGCAGACGGTACACGATGGCGTAACGTTCAGCGTGGCGCGCGGGCAGATTGCGGCAATGATCGGCAGCAGCGGCAGCGGCAAGTCGGTGCTGGTGCGCGAGATCATCGGGCTGCTGAGGCCGAGCGCCGGGGCGGTGCGCCTGCTCGGCACCGACGTGTGGACCGCGTCGGACGGGGAATTGGCAGCATTGCGCCACCGCTTCGGAATGATGTTCCAGGACGGAGCGCTGTTCTCCTCCCTTACCGTGGCGCAGAACGTCGCCAGGCCGCTGCTCGAGCACGCCGCGGTTCCGCCTGATCTGCTACGCCCTTTGGTTCGCCTGCGTATCAGTCTCGCCGGTCTGCCGATCGATGCCGCCACGAAGATGCCGAGCGAGCTCTCCGGAGGGATGCGCAAGCGGGCGGCGGTGGCGCGGGCGCTGGCGCTCGAGCCCGAGGTGCTGTTCCTCGACGAGCCGACGTCGGGACTCGATCCGATCACGGCCAGGGCGTTCGACACATTGCTGCGGTTTCTTTGCGACGACCTCGGGTTGACGATCTTGGTCGTCACCCACGATCTCGACACCCTGCTTGCCATCGTCGACCGCGTGATCGTGCTCGCCAACGGCAAGGTAATCGCCCAGGGATCGGTGAAGGAAATCATGCAGGTGGACGATCCCTGGGTGCAGTCCTATTTCAAGTCGCGCAAGATCCTCGGAAGTGCGGCGGAACACCATGGAACCTGAAGTACGATACACGCTCGTGGGCGCCGCTCTGATCGGGCTGGTGCTCGCCGTGGCGTTGACGATGGTTTGGCTTACACGCGGCGGAGCGAGCGCGGGCCTCCGCTACTACACGATTCATTTCGAATATGCGTCGCTCGAGGGCTTGCAGCTCGGCGGGGACATCAACATGCGCGGCATCAAGGTCGGCCATGTCGAGGACTATTCGATCTCGCGCGATAACATAAACCGTGTCGATGTCACCATTCGCGTCGACCGTAAGTCACCGGTCAGCGAAAACACTGTCGCGACCATAAGTCGCAACCTCCTCACCGGGCTGGCGAGCATCAATCTCGTCACGCCAGGCGCGCCGGGTCCCGAGCTCACGAAGATCGCTCCCGGCGAGCGGTATCCCGTGATTCCCGAAGGCGCGTCGCGCGAGTTCACCGCGGCGGTCGATCGACTTGCGCTTGCCGGCGCCAGCGCTTTCGACCGCCTTGATCAGCTGCTCAACAAGGAAAACCGCGAAGCCTTTGCTGCCACGCTGGCGAACTTGCGCCAGCTTACGGGCGCACTTTCGCAACGCGTGGGCAAGCTCGACGCAGTCGCGGATGCGCTGGTGAAGAACAGCAACGAGTTTGCCAAATCGAGCCGCGAGATCGCAGCCGCGGTGGACCGCGTGAGCGCAAGCGCGCAGCCGGTGGCGAGCCAGGCGGAGGCCACGCTGCGCGATATCTCACACGCGGCGCAGTCTCTCGAGCGCGAGACGTCCGCGGTCGCGACCAAACTCGACGCCGCAGCCGACAGCAGCGCGCTCGAGATCAGTGCCACCGCGCAGGAGTTGCGCGCGACCGCGGAGATACTTGCCCGCGCCGCCGACCAGCTGAAGGATCCGCGCGCGCTGATCCTCGGCCCGAGCCGTGGGCAGCTCGGCCCCGGAGAGACGCTACCGTGAAGTACGTTGTCGCCGTCGCTGCGCTGCTTGCGGGTTGCATGTCATTGCCCAAGCTGCCTGCACGCGAGTACTACGTGCTTAACGATCTGGGGACCGCTGCCGTGTCAATGCGCGGGGCGCCGAACGATCGAACGCTGTTCATCAGCGAGACTTCGGTAAGCCCGTTCTATGACACGCAGAGCCTCGTGTTCAGCCGTGCTCCGGGCCAGCGCGGCTACTATCAATTCGCGGCCTGGACCGAACGGCCGGGCAGCAGGTTAACCGAGCTCCTGCTCCGCCGTCTCTGTGCGCGCGGCAGTTTCCGTTCGGTGACGGCGACGACCGCTGGCGCCAAGGGCGACCTCGTTCTCTACACTCGGCTCGAAGAGCTCTACCACGATGCTGGCGCAAGCCCAGGCAGCGTCCGTATCGAGCTGTCCGCCGAACTCGTAGACCGTGTGCAGCGTGCGATCGTAGCGCAGCATACTTTCGCACAAAGCGCGCCGACGGGAGGCGATACTGCGTCCGCGGCAGTGGTGGCATTCGACCGCGCGGTTACCACTCTGCTCGACGAGGAATCGGCGTGGGTCGAAGACATGGCAGCGCGGCTGGCGCAGCGCTCGTAACCGCCGCATGAAGGAAAAGGAACATCACCCGCTTCACCGTCTACCAGCAGACCACCGGCCGCCAGAGGATCGCCGAGGCGATAGCAGACCTGTTGGGAGTCGGGCGCAGATTTGCTGAATCAATGCGGCTTGCTCGCCTCGCGTAAATGCTCCCAGCGATCGCTTGGCCCCAGACGGTCGGCTCCCTGGAACGGCAGCACCCACCCTGGATACTCAGGGGTAAGAGCGCTGACCTCATCCAACCGCCTAAGCTCGTCTTGGGTGAGTGTGAGTTCGACCGCCGCGAGATTGTCCTGAAGCTGGTCGAGGCGTTTCGCGCCAATGATGACCGAGGTTACAACAGGTTTTGCCAAGAGCCATGCGAGCGAGAGACGTGCAGGACTACATCCATGTGCTTTCGCGATCGGAGCGATCACGTCAAGGATCTTCCAGGTCCGCTCTTTGTCCACAACGGGAAAGTCGTAGTCAGCGCGGCGCGAATCCGCGGGCTTCTGGTTCGTCCGGCTGAACTTGCCGGAAAGCAAGCCGCCGGCAAGCGGACTCCACACGAGCAGGCCGACCTTTTCGGATTCCAGCAGGGGAACGACTTCCCGTTCCAGATCGCGGCCGGCGATCGAGTAATAAGCCTGAAGCGTGTCGAATCGGGCCAGGTTCCTGAACTCGGAGATGCCGAGGGCTTTGGCGATCTTCCATGCCTGCCAGTTGGAGCAGCCGATGTAGCGCACCTTTCCCTGCCGTACCAGAGTGTCGAGAGCGCGAATCGTCTCTTCGACAGGGGTCACGGAATCGTTGCCATGGATCTGGTACAGGTCGATATGGTCGGTCTGCAACCGGCGGAGACTGGCCTCCACAGCATCCATAATGTGGCCGCGAGAAGCCCCGATGTCATTCCGCCCCGGGCCGACGCGGCTATAGACCTTCGTCGCGATCACGACATCCTGCCGCACGATGTTCAGGTTTTTCAGTGATTGCCCGAGAATCCTTTCGCTCTCCCCCTCCGTGTAATTGTCTGCCGTATCAAAGAAGTTGATGCCGCAGTCAATCGACGTCTTGACCAGTGCATCGGCCCCGGCCTGGCCAACGGCACTGATGGCCTTAAAGAGCCCTCTGCCGTCCCCGAATGTCATGGTTCCGAAGCAGAGTTTCGAAACCAGGAGACCTGTATTGCCGAGCGTTGCGTATTCGATGATGCCCTCCAATTGCTGAGTAGCTTCGTGGACCTGTATCTATAAAACTCCAGAATTGCGTCAAGGAGCCTTCAAAGAACGTTGTCGACCGGCCAGACCACCTTGAACACCGATGCGCGCTCGAAATCGCCAGGAGTGAGGTTTCTGTGGTCCATCGTGTCAGTGGGACTGACCCGCATCTGGACCGGCAAGATCGAATATCCGACCAGCGTAAACGCGTGTGCCAGCAGGCTGCAGCAAATGAACCGCGTGGCGTTTTTCGCCATCGTGTACTGCAGTGAGCGCAAACGCGCCGGCAGCCGCTGCCGTAACAGGTTTCGCCCGAGCAACCAGGCATGCGCCAGGTCATATTCGCCCCCGATTCGGTTCACGACCCAATCGGCAAGGCGGCGTCGATCCGTGTCGTTCAGGCCAATGGGCCGCAACACGCGTACCTGCAGCGCTTTCAGCTCGGAGAGCCGTATCGATCTGACGCCCGCCGCAACGTCGGCTTCGACGATGCACAGCGGATCGGGCCCCTCTTCAAGTGGACCGACATACATCGATACGTGCGACCAAGTCGACTGTGTAATGCGTTTGACGAGCGCCGCAACACGGGTGTTTCCGTCGCTGAGCAGAACATCACCGGGATCAAGTATCCCGGCGAACGCTGGAGCATCGGCGGGCGTCGCAAGGCTATAGCATTTGGCCGGCTTCGCGAGGTAAAGCACCAATGCGCCAATCAGGCGCCTACGCGCTCGGATAAGCAGCGTCAGTGCTCCCGCGAACCAAGACAAGGCAGCTCCCTTATGATGCCGGCGACGTGGAAACGAACGCAGCGATCGCCCAGCATTGCACGCAGATGAAGGAGGATGCGACCAGCGCCGAAGTCAGCAAGGGTGACCATTTGGACCAATTGTGAAACCGATCCGTGCCGCAACGATGTCGATCAAGAGCGCGATCGTTACATCTGTGACTGTGTCAGTAACCCTTGATTCGGAGTTTCACGCCCCGCGCCTCGTCAACTCAGCTCAAACGGCTGCAAATCAGGATGCTGTTTGAGCTCCTCGTACAGGAAGTCCGCGAGCACACGGTTTTTCTTCGGAATGAACGTGCGCCGGAGCATATAGACGTATAGACCATAGTGCTCCGAGACATAGCCGATGAGCAGCGGCTTTAGTCGCTTGGCACGTACATGCGAGCCGATGCGGAACGTAGCCAGTTGGCCGATACCTGCTCCGCTCAAGACAGCCTGGAACTCGAGGTCGACGTCGTTGGTGGTAAGGCTCGCGGGCACATCGAAGGTGACCACTTCATGACCCTGCTGGAACGTCCACGGGAGCGTAATGCCGCTCTCCGGTAGTCGGAGCTTGATGCAGCGATGGCTTTTTAGGTCTTCCATGGTCTTGGGAGTGCCGTATTTCTGCAGGTACGCGGGAGTAGCACACGGCACTAACTGCACCGAGGCGAACTTGCGCGCTACCAGCGAACTATCCGGCAGTGTCCCACGCTGAATGCCCACGTCGATGCGTTCCTGCACGACATCCGGATTCTTGCCGTGCGCGATCAGGTCGATGCAGACACGCGGATATTGATCGAGGAACCGGCCCATCAGCGGACCGACAAACCGCACGAAGCCGTGCGGCACCGCCAGCCGGACCGTTCCCACGGGCTCCTCGGTCACGTCGCGAAGTTCTATCAAGCCCTCTTCGATGCTCTCCACCGCCGGCTTGCAGCGCTCGTAGAAGGCGAGCCCTTCTTCGGTCAGACTTATTTTGTGCGTGGTGCGATTGAATAGGCGAACGCCGGCCCATTGCTCGAGGTTCAAGATGTGTTTGCTGGCGGCCTGAGGCGTGAGCCCGAGTGCGCGCGCGGCTTCGCTGATGCTGCCGGATTGAGCGGCGCGAATGAATGTGCTGATCGCACGCAGTTGGTCCATGACTGCGCCACCATAGTTGAAACTGGATGGAGGTAGTATGTACCAGCAGACCCCGGGCAACCACAATCTACTAAAGCCGGCGATAGCGGACCTGGAGCGTTTGCAAGCAGATGGACGCGCTGCTGCTGGGCGCGTTGTTTGCTCTCGGGATCGGTGGGTCTGCTGGAGATTCGCGAGACTCCGAGCGCTGCAACGCTACCCTAGATCGCGTATCTGTCGCCTGATGATCATTGTCCGCTGGTACCCGGGGTTAGGTCAGGTGTTTGGTTCGGTACCACCTGCAGCCACCCGTTCGGGCAAGTCTGCGTGTCCGGATAGTAGCCAGCCGAATCGGGGCAGTAGTACCAATAATTTGAACCCGCACCCCGCGACTCGACCTCGGCTTCGAGCTGTCGAACGCGCGTTGTCAGGGCCTGCACCTCGGCGTCCCGCGCCGCTTCGCGGGCGTCGTCGCGCGTTGCGGTCTTTGGGGCACTCGCGGGGATGACGTTGGTTATGCGGACACCTTCGGGAGGAGCGAGATTGCTGACGTTGACTCCGCCAGATGCATCGACCCATGTGTAGAGGTCAGCGTGAGCAGGCTGCAGCCCAAACGTGCCGGCGAGAACTGCCGGCAACGTTGCTCGGAGAAGACGTGTGAGTATTGTCGACATCTACCTTGCCTATTCATCTTAGGGAGCCGAACGCTCAGTCCGGCCCCTGTTTGCTCAACCAAGATCAGTTAACTGGCGCGGCTTGGTTCGCGGGCGTTACGTGGAAAAATCTCGCGATCCGTGCCCCAAAGGGCTCGCCTGAGGCGGTCGGCGTATTGGTGGTGGCACCATTCGTCGATGCAAGCGCGCTAGTTGCCGGCTGACCCGGCTGGTGCCACGCTGGCGCCTCCGATGATAATGCTTGCAATTCACGCTCCGATAACCCATTCGAATGGTTCGCCTGCCATGTCGAAGGTGCCATGTCGAGGACGGGTGCAGGTTTCCACGCCTGGCCGAAGCCCGACAGCGCCTGGAATTGACTCTCCGGTACCCCATTCGGATGGCTTTGACGCCACGCCGAGGGGGATTGGTCGGCGACCGGGTTGCCGGTCTTTGCCGGGTTTGCTCCGTTGAAGTAGGAGTACGAATCGCCGCCGAGTCGACTCATGCTGCTGTCGTCGGCACGCGCGACAGCTGAGACACCGGCCGCTAGCGCGGCGGCCACCACAACGCTCTTTACCATCGAGAATTTGCTGTTCATGACCGTTCCTTGTTAAGTGGATTACTGCCTTAGCACAAGATGCCTAGGCAACTATTTGCACAAAAAAAATCGGACGTTCGCGAGCAGGCTGCATTTGGCAGCCCTGGGTTAGGTCAGTTGTTCGGTACCACCTGCTGCCACCCGCTCGGGCAAGTCTGCACGTCAGGATAGTAGCCAGCCGGGTTGGGGCAATACCAATAATTCGAGCCCGAGTCCTGTTGCTCATACGGATAAGAGTAACCATACGGATCAGAGTACCCATACGGGTAGTATCCCGGCCCGAAAATGATCGGTGCACCTATAAAGAAGCTACCGTGCGAGTGGCCGTGAAAACCGCCATGGAACCCGCCACCACCGCCGTGGGACCCGCCACCATCATGGAACCCGCCACCATCGTGGAACCCGCCCCCGCCATGGGAGCCGCCGCCACCATGCATCTGCGCGTCGGCGGCTTCGATACCGCCGAGAACCGCGAATGCTGCGATACATGCGATTGCAAGTTTTTGCATCCGAGACTTTCTCATAGCAGAACCTCTTTCATCAGAACTTCCTCCACTCCTCAAAAGTGAATTGCCTATCCATCTTGGTTTCGTTTAACGATTAGGCAACGGTATCCGACGTGCGTTCGGATTTCCACATCAAGAAATCGTTGAAAGCGTTTCGCCTGACTCGCACTCGGTTTGTGCGGTGATACCGTCACATATGTTATTATCCAAGATGTTAGCAGTGGGCGGTCAGCCATGCCTCGTTAGCGCCTGCGCGAGAAAACGGCGATTTCTGTCCGGCCACCGCCCGCGCGTCGGCAGCGTCGCCCCTGTTGCTTGAAATCCAACCCGCGTGACTCGGGCAGTAACGCTGGTCGGAACGCCAGCCATCCGAGAGGATCGACAATCAATGGATCGCATGCGCAACTTCGGGTTTCTGCTCAAGGACGTAAGCCGCAGGTATGTGCTTCGCTTCGAGCAGCGGGCGCGCGAGATATCGCTGACGCTCCCGCAGTGCAAGGCGCTGGTCCGCCTCGAAAAAAATCAGGGAGTAAGTCAAGCCAGGCTCGCGGAACTCGCCGAGGTCGAACCGATGACGATGGTGCGTATCCTCGACCGCATGGAAGCCGACGGTCTTCTCGAACGGCGTCCCGACCCCGCGGACCGCCGTGCCCGCTGCCTCTATCTCACCCGCAAGGCCAAGCCGCTTCTCGACAAAATCTGGCGTTTGTCCGAGGTGAGTCGCGCCGAGACTTTTTCCGGCATCAGCCGACGGGAGCGCGAAGCCTTCATGGGCTTGCTGGAACGTATGCACAGCAATGTGTGCGCACTCGATGGTCAGCCCGTCGAGACACCGCACGTCGCCGCAAGAACGCGAGTATCGAAACCTGGTAGCGACGCGAATCGTTCCCGCAAAACCCGCGCTCAATGACGGCCATGGATGAATCAAACAAAGTCGAACAAGAGATCGACGTCCCGCGACCATCGCCGGTGCGACACTGGCGACGGCGGCTGCGCCTTCCGCTGATGCTGCTCGGACCCGTCATCGTCGTCGTTGTCGCCGCCTATTTCTATTTGACCGGTGGACGCTTCGAGGCGACCGACGATGCCTACGTGAAAACGGCGCGCGTCGACATCAGCGCCAATGTCGCCGGACGCGTCCAGGAGCTTGCGGTGCGCGACAACCAGGCGGTGCATCAAGGCGACGTGCTGTTCCGCCTCGACGATGCGCCGTTTCGCATCGCAGTCGAGGAAGCAGGCGCGCAGCTCGCCGCTGCTCGACTTCAGATCGAGGTGTTGAAGGCAAACTATCGGCAACGCCAGTCGGAGCTCGCGTCCGCGCAGGACACGCTGGCATTCCAGCAGCATGAGCTCGAACGTCAGCAACGACTGCTCGGTTCGGGCATCGCCTCGCAGCTGCAGGTCGACCGCGTTTCGCATGCCAGAGACGAGGCAGCTACCCAGGTTGCGGGCGCGCAGCAGCAGATCGGCGCCGTCGTTGCCAGCCTGGGCGGCAACCCGAACGTCGCGCCGGACCGGCATCCGACGGTGCAGCAGGCGCAAGCGCTGCTCGACCGAGCCAAGCTCAATCTGTCCTACACGGTCCTCACGGCACCGAGCGACGGTATCGTCACGCGTGTCGAACAGCTGCAGGTCGGCAGTTATATCAACGCGTCGGCGCCGGTGTTCGCACTGATGTCGACCGGCGATACATGGATCGAAGCGAATTTCAAGGAAGACCAGCTCACGCACATGCGCGTCGGCCAGACGG
>DATMNH010000016.1:0-2884 GCA_035568975.1 Casimicrobiaceae bacterium | reverse complement strand
GACCCGTTTCGGACACGCCAGCGTTGATGATTCGGCAGCCACGTGCGAAGCTCTCGGCGAAGCTTGCTTCTGCTCACGCACTTACCTTGCGGGCCGGCGCAACCGCCGGCAGCGCTTCAGAAAGTGAAAAATCAGGACACTTTTCGTGGGACGGAATCCGGTCATGGTGAGGCAAATTAAACGGGCCGTGCGTGCCTCGATCCTTTCCTACCCCAAGACGTTCCACGCGCGGCAAATCGCGGCGAACGGTACGAAGCTTCATGTGCGCGTCGGTGGCACGGGACCCGCGGTCGTGCTGCTGCACGGCTATGGCGAGACCGGCGACATGTGGGTGCCGCTGGCCAACGACTTGGAGCGCGATCGCACGGTGATAGTTCCCGATCTGCGCGGCATGGGCCTCTCGGCCAAGCCGGCCAGCGGCTACGACAAGAAAACGCAAGGCCACGACGTCGCCGGCATTCTCGATGCGCTCAAGATCGAGCGCGTAGCACTCGTCACCCACGACATCGGTAACATGGTCGGCTACGCCTTCGCCGCGCAGTACCGCCACCGCGTGACGCGCTTTGTGCTCATCGACGCGCCACTGCCGGGCGTCGGCCCATGGGAGGAGATTCTCAAGAACCCACTGCTGTGGCACTTCCGCTTCGGCGGCCCCGATATGGAGCGGCTGGTCGCCGGGCGGGAGCGCATCTACCTCGACCGGTTCTGGAACGAGTTCTCCGCCACCCCAAAGCGGTTCAGCGAAACAGCCCGCCGGCACTACGCGAAGCTCTACGCCCGCCCTGGTGCGATGCATGCGGGTTTCGCGCAGTTTGCGGCGTTCGACCAGGACGCGGCGGACAACAAGACTTTCGTCGCGGCCGGCAAGCTTGATGTTCCGGTCTTGGCGTTGGGCGGGGAAAAATCCTTTGGCACGACGATGGCCGCGGTGATGCGCTTTGCAGCGAACGACGTGGAAGAAGGGGTGATTCCTGACGCCGGTCACTGGGTCGTGGAAGAGAACCCTAGTGCCACCATCGCGCTGGTTCGCGCGTTCCTAGAAAAGAGGTAGCCACACATCGGCCCCCCGGTCCACAGCGATGGGTAGGCGGGTCCCGTTGATTTCGCGTTGCTCATGCTGGCGTATCACGCGACAGTCAGCACGGATGAACTGCCATCGCGAGCTCCGGGCCAACCTCGACCGCGGTAGCAAAAGCGATTGCAAGGGCAGCAAGCACGATCGTCTTGGTCATGGTCGTATCCCTTCGAAAGCAATTCCACTGAGCCCGTCGATGTTCTCTAAGTCGTCCACTTGCAGGGGCCGATTTCAGTGTGCGGCCGGCGCGGGCCCGCCGAGCTTTACCTTGCGCAGGATGAGCGCGAGCGGAACCGCTGCAAGCGAGACCACCGCCAGCGTCCAGAACACGTCGACGTAAGCGAGGAATGCAGCCTGCGCTTGCATCTGCTGGCCAATCCAGGCGAAGGCCTGTTGCTGGGCCTGTGCGAGCGAGCTGCCGTGAGCGGTGAAATAATCCATGAGCTGCTTGAGCGTGTCCTGATATTGCGTCGTCGTCGGATTGGCGAATTCAACGAGCCGGCTTTGGTGAAATTGCTCGCGATGGGCGAGCACGTTGTTGGCAAGCGAGATGCCGATTGAGCCGCCGATGTTGCGCGCTGCGTTGATCAGCGCCGAAGCCATGTCGGTTTTGTTGGGCGCAATCCCGTCGTAGGAAGCCGCAATGATCGGAAGGAAGACGAGCGGTAGTCCGATCCCGATATAGATGCGCGAGGTGGCGAAAAACCAGAAGCCGAGGTCTCCGTTGACCTTGGTCATATCGTACATCGCGTAGGCGCAGATTGCGGCCCCGACGGCGATCAGGTAGCGCGGTTGCACTTTGCCGGTCAGGCGGCCGACCAGCGGCATCATGAAGACGGTCACAACGCCGCCGGGCGTGAGCACGAGGCCGGCCAGGGTCGCGGTGTAACCGAAATTCTGCTGCACCAGTTGCGGCAGGAACTGCGTGGTGGCGAGCAGGATGGCGCCGGCAGCCAGCATGACTATGAACGATGCACCAAATTGGCGTGTCGCGACCATGCGGACGTCGATCATCGGATTGCGCCGGCTGAGTTCCCACGGGATCATCAGAACGAAAGCGAGTGCGGAAACAGCCACCACGACCACGATGAAGCTTGAGGCAAACCAGTCGTCCTCGAGGCCGCGGTCGAGCGCGATCTCGAGAGTGCCCAGGAATGTCGCGACCAGCACGAAGCCGACAAGGTCGAAGCCAACCCCTTGCTCTCTGAAACGCATCCGCTCCGCGACCGCGGTCTTCGACTCGCGCAATAGCGAACTGATCAGCCCGATCGCGACTACGCCGACCGGACCGTTGATGAGGAAACACCACTGCCAGGAAAAATTGTCGGCAATCCAGCCGCCGAGCGTCGGCCCGACCACCGGCGCTACGACCACAGCGATCCCGAACAAGGCGAAACCCTGGCCGCGCTTTTCCGGCGGAAACGCGCGCGCGAGAATCGACTGCGATACCGGCACCATGCCGCCACCGCCGAGCCCCTGCAGGATACGGAATAGGAGCAACAACTGCAGGTTGGGCGCGAAACCGCACAGCACCGAACTTGCGGTGAATAGTGCCAAGCAGATGAGGAAGAACGGCTTGCGACCGAAACGCTGCGCGAAAAAACTGCTTCCCGTCAAGCTGACGGCGTTAGCGACAAGATAGGTGGTCACCACCCAAGAAGCCTCGTCCTCGCTGACCCCGAGCCCGCCAGCGATGTACGGCAGCGCAACGTTGGCGATGGTGGTGTCGAGCACTTCCATGAACGCGGCGAATGCGACCAGTACCGCGATCAGCCACGGATTGGCGGCGGCGCCGCGGTTGGCTGCCGG
>DATMNH010000015.1:0-2675 GCA_035568975.1 Casimicrobiaceae bacterium | reverse complement strand
GGCCCAATTCGACATCCCGGTCATCGCCGATCTGCCGGGCGTCGGCCAGAACCTGCAAGATCATAACGAGGTCTTTCTGTCGCTGTCGACGAAAGGCCCGTTTGGTTATTTCGGCGAAGACGCAGGGATAAAGCTGATCCGGAACGTCATTCAGTATTCCGCCTTTGGCACCGGCCCTATCGCCTCAACGGGATCCGAGACGATGGCGTTCGTCAATTTGGACGATCCCGCCGGGCCGCCCGACATCCAAATCTATTGCATTGGTTTGATGTGGCCAACACTGACGGTCAATCCGCGCAACGCGGTTACGCTTCTGGCCAATCTGGTTCGTCCGCTTTCCTACGGGTCCGTTCGCTTGAAGTCGGCGCTTCCAGAGGATGACGCGCAGGTTAATCCGAATTGGATGAGCGATCCGGAAGACACAAGGCGGCTACTGAAAGCGCTGAAATATCTCCGGACGATCGTTGCAACGGTGCCGTTCGTCGACATCGTGGAAGAAGAACTGTCTCCGGGCCAGACGATAACGGGCGACGCTGAGCTCGTGGAATACATGAAAGCGACGACGCAGAGCAATTTTCACCCGGTCGGCACCTGCCGAATGGGCAGGGCGGATGACCCCACGTCTGTTGTCACGCCCGACTTGCGGGTCAAGGGGATCGACGGCCTCCGGATCATGGACGCCTCCATCATGCCTAGGATTATAAGCGCCAATACGAACGCGACCGTCATGGCCGTCGCTGACAAGGGTGTCGATCTTCTGACCGGGACCTACACCGGGCGCGTTGCCGCCGCGCAGTAACCGGACGCCTTAACCCTAGAAGCTCGCGGCAATTTCGGTCGAGGCGACGGCCTGTTTGGTACGGCTGATCATCGAAAGGTGGCCAGACAAACGCCGGTGGCCATCGATCCTCGATTTAATGCCGATCCACCAGTTTCATCTATCGCGGGAGCGCGAGGCAGAGTATCGCCTCGCGCTCCCGCGCAGTGAAGTCGCCGCCCGCGGCGGTCTACGGCGCAATGCGGATCGCTGCGACGATCGCCTCGGCCTTGGCGAACAGGGCCGGGGCGATAACTAGGCCGGAGGCGGCGGCGTTGGCGTCGAGTTGAGCTGGCTGTCAACCGGCGTCCAAGTTTGACCCCCGATCGGCGTTCAATGTTGACCCATCTGGCGTCGGCGTTTGCAGTCGCCCGGCGGCGTAGCGCGGAGCCATTGGCGGAGCGCAGCGCGTAAGCGCCACTTTCCATATCACGGATTAGCCGATCACCAGGTGTAGCGCCCAGATGAGAATGTCACCCCTCTGCCCGTTTGGAATGACACTGCCCGAGCGCAGCTCGGGAGGTGTTTGGGGTGACGGTCCGGATCATGAGCGACAACGAACTGGCGCGGCTGGATGTGCTGCGCGATCTCGATCACCAGCGACTGACGGCGAACGCCGCGGCTGAGATTCTGGGACTTGGACGGCGACAGGTTCTGCGGTTGCTGAAGGCCTATCGAACCTCCGGCGTTGGTGGGCTGATCTCCAAGCAGCGCGGTCGGCCGAGCAATCGCCGCAAGCCGGAAGCTGTTCGTACCGAGGCGCTGGCCATCATCAGCAAGCGCTACACCGATTTCGGTCCAACGCTGGCAGCCGAGAAGCTCCGGGAGCTGCACGGCATCTGCCTTGGCCGCGAGACGGTCCGGGTCTGGATGATCCAAGCTGGGTTCTGGTGCGAGCGCAAGAAGCGCCGCGCCCGCGTGCATCAGCCTCGGTACCGGCGCGACTGCGTCGGCGAGCTGATCCAGATCGACGGCTCCGAGCACCGCTGGTTCGAGGATCGCGGGCCGATGTGCACCTTGCTCGTCTATATAGACGATGCCACCAGCCGGTTGATGCATCTGCGGTTCGTGGAGACGGAGTCGACCTTCGCCTATTTCGCCGCCACCCAGGGCTACCTAGAAGCCCACGGCAAGCCGGTAGCCTTCTACAGCGACAAGCATTCGGTGCTCCGCGTCAACGGTGACGGCAGCGGCGTCGCCGGCGACGGCATGACCCAGTTCGGCCGCGCGCTGCACGCCCTCAACATCGAGATCATCTGCGCCAACTCGAGCCAGGCCAAGGGCCGCGTCGAGCGCGCCAACAAGACCCTGCAGGACCGGCTCGTAAAGGAACTGCGGCTGGCAGGCGTCAACACGATCAAGACCGGGAATGCGTTTCTTCCGGCCTTCGTCGCCGACTTCAACGCTCGCTTCGCCAAGCCGCCTGCCAACGCCAAGAACCTGCACCGACCGATGACGGCACGTGACAGTCTGGAGGACGCCTTCACCTGGCGTGTCGAGCAGACGTTGTCTCAGGCGCTCACCCTTCAGTACGACAAGGTGATGTTCATTCTCGATCCGACCGAGGAAGCCCAGGCCGCGATCGGCAAACGCGTGACCGTCGTCGACTATCCCGATGGTCGCTTGGCAATCCGCTACAGGGGCGCCGACCTCCCCTATCGGACCTTCGACAAGATCCGTCACGTCAAGCAAGCCGCCGTCGTCGACAACAAGCGTCTCGGACCGTTGCTAGCGATGATCCACCAGAGCCAGCAGCTGCAAAAGCCCGAGAGGCGCAGTGGTCCCCGCCGACGTGATCAGGCCGGGCACATGTTCGACGTTGGAGCGGAGATTCATGTCGACCGGCACGGCCCGCATC
>DATMNH010000014.1:0-4070 GCA_035568975.1 Casimicrobiaceae bacterium | reverse complement strand
AGGTCGATGTCGCTTTTGCCGATCGCATGCTGCCGATCGACCGCGCGATCACCGATGAATGGGGCTCGATGAGTGCGAAACGCCCGATCCCAGTGATCGATGGACTGCTTGCCGCAACTGCCAAGGTTCACGGGCTGATCTTGGTCACGCGCAATGACGCACACGTAACTGAACTCGGCGCACAGGTTCTGAACCCCTTCAAAACCGGCGCGAGCCCCTCCACGACATGAGGCCGTGCGGGATTGGTTCTCTCTGCGTTTTCGCGGATGAGATGGCTCGGGGCAGATCAGGGCGCGCGTACCTTTACCTGACTTAGAGCATTGGCCACCGCTGCGAAGCGATGGTCGAAGCTGACGAAGGCTTCGCAGCCTGCCGCCTTCGCCAGATGCAGCGCATCGGCAAAATCCAACCCGCTCCGCATCCAATCCAATGCCTCGGCAGCCAAGGCAGGGTCCTCCAAGTTGACGCGCGGAAGTCCCGCAAAGGCGGTCAGAGCAGCAATGATTTCTTCGCGGCTGAACCGATAGCCACCGCGCAGCACCCACTCGGTTTCGAGCAGAACCGTCGTGCAGACGTAGACATCCTCGCCGTCGATCAGCACGCTCGCCTTCGCGAACTGCTCCGGGTGGTCGGCGGTCAGATAGCGGACGATGACATTAGTATCGAGCGCGAGCACGGCGCCGTTTGACTTCAGCAGTTATCGCCGCGTCCATCTCTTCCAGCGTTTTCGGCGGCCCGCGGTAAGCGAGCATTCCGACGACATCCTCCGGCCGCGTTGGGGCAAAAACCGGCGCCGCCTTCAGCAGCACGCCGTCGGGAGTGTCCTCGACTACGAGGCGCGTGCCGGGCGCCCAATGCCGCCGCTGCCGTATCGCCTTCGGCAGGATGACCTGTCCCTTAGTCGACACGGTGGTCGTCAGTACTTCAACGGCTGCCATTAGCGGGCTCTGATGCGGATGGTAAGACTAAGGTAAGATGGCTATAGCCGTACCAACGCGCAAGCCCGTTGTGGCAATAGGGAAGCGATGACCATTCAGCGGTAGGATGGGTTGAGCATGACGAAACCCATCACTTCTTCGGCGTGGCTAGGGCAGTCTGGCAAACTATCGGCGCAACTTCTTAGCCGGCGGCAGCTACTTCTTTATGGTCAACCTGGCCGACCGCCGGCTCGGCTTGTCGACCGAGCATATCACTCTGCTGCGGGCGGCGTTTCGTCAGGTGCGCGCACGGCATCCTTTTATGATCGAAGCCGCCGTGATCCTGCCGGATCACCTGCACACGATCTGGACCCTGCCCGAACACGAGCCCGATTTCGCGTTGCGGTGGCGCCTGATCAAGAGCGCTTTTTCACGAGATTTACCCGGAGGTGAACGAATCTCCGCCAGCCGCGCCGCCAAAGGCGAGCGCGGGATTCTGTCGAGGCGCGCTTTCGCCAAAGGCAAATGTACCGGTCGCGCGAATTAGGATAGTCTCCGGTGTTGCCGCTTGGCGAGATGCAACACTGACCGCATGTCTGGACAATGCGAAGCCGCCGATGTCGACGAGCATTCCCACCGCGAAGAACGATTGTCCTGCGAGGTCGGCTGGGATGGGTCGCGACGGCGATCGTAAGCCTCGCCCTTATCGCCGAAAGCCATCTCGGTCATGCCGCGGACGCGTTGTCGATTGCCGACTTCGTTGGGCATTTCCGCGGCGAGGCGCAGGTTCAGGCCGGCGATCGCTTCTTCGTCCAGCAGGTGCGCGACGCCGAGGTCGAACTCCGCTCTGACGACAACGGCTTCCGGCTCAGCTGGACCACGGTCATCCATTCCGGCGAAGGCGATAAAACGACGGTGCGCCGCCGCAACGCCGAGATGCGGTTCGTCGCCGGCCCGACGCCCAACCAGTTCCGCAGTTCCGAGCCGCTCGAGCCCTTCACCGAGAGACCCACCGCATGGGCGTATATCGATCGCAACACGCTCGTTGTCCACGTGCTGAGTATCCTGGCCGACGGCAATTATGAGCTGCAGACCTACCAACGCTCGCTTTCGGGAGACGTGATGACGTTGCATTTCTCCCGGGTCTTTCCGGGGCGGCCGGAATTGGTCGTCTCCGGCCGGCTTCTTCGGCAGCATGAGTGATCACGCTCCACGCTGTGATACGGCTCACATTCGCGCGAACCGAAGCGGCTCAACCTGGGCATGTGTGTCGATAGGTAAAAACCTTAAGAACTGGCGAGAAGAGGGGAATCGATGTTTACGATATTTCTGCTAATCGTGCTGCAGCTGGTCGGCGAAGGCATCGTCCAAGTGAGTGGTCTTCCGGTGCCGGGCGCGATCATCGGTCTCGTTCTGCTGTACGTGATCTTGGTGCTGCGCGGCGAAATTCCCGACGAGATGTCCCGAACGTCCGGCTTTCTGTTGCAGAATCTGGGCGTGCTGTTCGTGCCCGCCGGTGTCGGGGTCATTGCCTACTTGCCGATGATTGCCACCCAATGGTGGAGCATCCTGCTCGTCCTGCTGGTCTCGGTCACAGCCACGATCGCCATCACGGGGTTGGTGGTGACGTGGCTATCGCCGCTCGGCACCGCGGCCGTCGAGGCGTCCGCCCGTCCATGAGCGCCAACAGCCTCGCCGGTGGGCTGGAGTTCCTTGCTGCCACGCCACTGCTCTGGCTGAGCTTGACGCTCGGCGCCTACCTCGCCGCCGTGGCGGTGAACGAGCGATGCAACAAGATGCCGCTTCTCAACCCCACCTTGCTGGCGATCGCCCTTGTGGTGGCGATCCTCGCCGCCACCGGCACATCGTACAAACGGTATTTCGATGGCGCGCAGTTCGTGCATTTCCTGCTCGGGCCGGCGATCGTCGCAATGGCCGTGCCGCTCTATCGTCATACCGAAATCATCCGCAAATCCGCCGGCGCCCTGCTGGGGGCGCTCGGGATCGGCAGCGTGACCGCCATCCTCTCCAGCGTGTTGGTCGCGCGCGGCCTCGGCGGCGGCCGCGAGCTGTGGCTGTCGATGGCGCCCAAATCAGCGACCGCGGCGATCTCAATGGCGATCTCCGGGCGAATCGGCGGCATCCCTGCGCTGACCGCGGTCCTGACGATCTCGACCGGCATCACGGGCGCCTGCCTCGCGGGCTACGTGCTGAGGTGCGTCGGCGTCAAGGAATGGCACGCTCGCGGTTTCGCGATGGGCCTGGCGAGCCATGGCATCGCCACCGCTCGTGCCTTTCAGGAGAACGAGGTGGCCGGAACCTTCGCCGGCCTCGCGATGGCGCTGAACGGCATCGCGACGTCGGCGCTTGTGCCCTTGATCCTTGAGCTGCTCGACCGAGGTCTCCCAGCGAAATGACAGTCGGCAGACCCGTCAACGTCGGCGTCGACCCGTATATTTCCGATATAATCACGCGTTCGGACGCGCGGGAATCAAGGACAACCTGTCGTGGTTTCTGCGCGAAGCCGAAGGCGAGGAGATCATCATCACCCGCAACGGGAAACCGGTCGGGGTGCTGATCGGCCTGGCGTCGGACGATGATTGGCTCGATTATCAACTCGAATACGACCCGCGCTTCGTGCGCCGCATCGAACAGGCCCGAACGAGCTTGCGCGAGGGCGGCGGCATCAAGATCGAGGATGTGGAGTAAGGAAACTTACTGCATTAGGCCGCGCGACGGCAGCGGCGGAATGCGCTGGGCTGTTCCGCCCGGTGCGTGCTACGATCGCCAGGCTGCGCGCGAGGCGGGAGGGTTCACATGATCAAGCTGGCAGGCATCGGCCATGTCCTATTGCGAGTGGCCGACGAGGAGGCGTCAAAGCGGTTCTACCGCGACGCGCTTGGCTTTCGTGTCGCCGAGCAAGACCCTGAGCATGGCGGCGTGTTTATGACGCTGGGCGACGGGTTCCACACGCTCGACATCGTCCAGCACCCCGCGCCCACCGACGCGGTCCGACCGGAGCGCGGCCGCCTCGGGCTTGTGCACATCGCCTTCAAGGTCGACAGCTACGCCGCGTTGCGCGATGCCTACGCCCACCTCTTGGCAAGCAGCGTCGAGATCGAGCGCGCCCTCGATCATGTCTGCCAGCGCAGC
>DATMNH010000013.1:0-3579 GCA_035568975.1 Casimicrobiaceae bacterium | reverse complement strand
GGTTACGACAACACAGCATACCGGCCGCGTGCCGAGGCTTACGAGCAGGCGATGCAGCGGCTCAGCGAACATTACCGCGATGACTCGGAAGCCAGGATCTTTTACGCGCTGGCGCTCAACATGGCGGTGGATTTCGACGACGCGAAATTCACCAAGCAACTTAAGGCGGCAGCGATCCTTAATGAGGAGGCGAAAAAGAACCCGAACCATCCGGGCATCGCCCACTACTCGATCCACAGCTATGATTTCGCGCCGTTGGCGGCGATGTGCGTCGAGACCGCGCGACGCTACGACAAGATCGCACCGGAGGCGCCGCACGCGCTGCACATGCCCTCGCACATCTACTCGATCCTCGGCATGTGGGAGGATTCGGTACATTCCAATGTCGCCGCCAGGAAGGCCGCCGAGGACTACTGGGCGAAAAATTCGCCGGGCAAGACCGCGCCTGCGTTGCCCCACCTCTTCGACTTTTTAGTCACCGCCGATCTGCAGATGGCCAAGGACGGCGAAGCTAAGCAGCTCGTCGACGCGTCCACCGGTCTCTCCAACTTTCCCTTCCCCTCGCTCGGCATCGACACGGGCCTGGCGGCTATTCCGGCGCGCTATGCGCTCGACCGCGGCCAGTGGCGGGAGGCCGCGCATTTGCCGGTGCGCGACAGCCAATTCCCGGCGGCGCAGTCGATCACGTATTTCGCCCGTGCGCTCGGCGCCGCGCGCGCTGGCGATCTGGCGGCCGCCCGCGCTGAAATCGGGCATCTCGACGAGATCCAGGCGAAGCTGATTGCCGCAAAGGACGAATACTGGGCCGGCCAGACGCGGATCCAGAAGGAAGCGGCGGCCGCGTGGCTGACTTTTGCCGAGGGCGAGCGCGAGGCGGCGATCGCGGCGATGAAGATGGCCGCCGAGCGCGACGATGCGAGCGAGAAGAACGTCGCGATGGAGAACAAGGTGGTGCCAATCCGCGCGCTGCTCGGCGAGCTTTACCTCGCCGCGCAAATGCCCAATGAGGCGCTCGCCGAGTTCGAGGCGTCGCAGAAGACGATGCCGAACCGCTTCCGGACGATCGCCGGCACTGCCACCGCGGCGCGCGCGGTCGGCTCGGTCGATGCGGCGAAGCGCTATTACCGCGCGCTGGCCGGGCTCGCTGTCAACGGCGACGGGCAGCGGCCGGAGCTCGCCGAGGCGAAATCCTATCTCGCGCAGAACTGACGCCTCCGCGGTGCGCCGGCGTCTGCTCCTCGGGTGCCTTGCGGTCACTTTGGTTGGCGGCGGCCTGC
Organism: Casimicrobiaceae bacterium; assembly: GCA_035568975.1. Lineage (GTDB taxonomy): Bacteria > Pseudomonadota > Gammaproteobacteria > Burkholderiales > Casimicrobiaceae > PALSA-1003. Next base: position 2,302 of record DATMNH010000013.1, on the reverse strand, counting down.
CTGCGCATGGTCACGAAGCCCCGGGTGCTGGACGCGACCGCGAGGCCGCAGACGGAGCGGTGCCCGCCTTCGGCACGGTGATCGACTTCGAGCTGGCGGATGCCGGCGGCAACCGGGTCCGCGCCGTCGATCTGCGCGGGCGCTGGCTGCTCATCTTCTTCGGCTACACCTATTGCCCGGACCTGTGCCCGACGGCGCTCAGCGAAATTGCCGACGCGCTCGCTCAGCTTGGGCCACTGGCGGTGCAGGTGCAGCCCGTCTTCGTCTCGATCGACCCGCAGCGCGACACGCCCGAGGCGCTGCGCGAGTATGTGCAGAACTTCGACGCGCGCATTCTGCCGCTAACCGGGAATCCTGAGCAGCTGGCGCGGGCTGCAGGTTCCTTTGGCATCGTCTTCTATAAGGTGCCCGGCCCGAGACCGGACGAATATACCTTCGCCCACAGCGCGATCGTGACGCTGGTCGGGCCGGAGGGTGGCATCGTTACACGCTTTTCGAGCGACGCGGTGGTCGACGACCTCGCTCGGGCGCTACGCCGGCTGATCGATCCGGCCGGCTCTTAACTTAGTCGGTTCGCGCTTCGACCGTGGCCGCGTCGCATCCGTGATTTGAGCGGCAAGGCGCGCCAAGCCCTGGACCACGGGCTCGGCCAGCATGTCGCCGGGACTATGCCGCCGGGCGTAGAGTTGAGATTCGGCCGCAGCCGGAGTCTGGTCTGTGATCCTCGCGCGGAGCGCATAACGCGAGCGCTCACACCCCGCGTTTTTCGCACGGAAGCGGCTGGCGCTGCTTTCGGACGCAACGCGCGGACCGCAGTGTCGATATTCGCCCGGCGCATCGGATACCCAAGGGCGCATACGCACCAGCCGATCCACTGTCTTGCTGGACACCAAACCGGGTTGCTGCGTGACGGCGACCAGCGCCGCTGAACGCGCCGCCCGGTCTGGCGAGAAGATAAAGCCTAACGCCGCCTCTCGCACCGCCTCGTTCTCCGACCTGGCGAGGGCACCAGCCACCGCGGCATTGTGCTCTGTTGGGAATACCGCAGCCATGCTTGCCAATTCTGCGTAGATCGCGAACGGATCATTGTCGAGCGCAGCGGCTAACTCGGCGAAGTGATCAGAGAGCTCCTCGGGACTCAACGCCGTCGGTCCAGAGCGAGACTGCGCTTCCATCGCGTTCACCATAGCCTGCTGCACTGACCGTCCGGGATCAAGTTCGGCGCGCGCGAAAGCGCGCGCCAGCAGCATCAGCACCTCGGGCGCGACATCGGTCCTTCCGAGGGCCTGATCCACCTTGTTGCGGACTTCGTCGATTGTGTGCTCGGCACCCACATCGCCTCCGTTCGCCTGCACCCGCAATGTTCCGAGAGCCCCTTCAAGCATGAAGGCATAGGCTTCAATCATGCGATTATTCGGGCGCTTCCGATGCGCCTCCGCGAACAACCGCTCGGCGATTTCGTTAGTGGCCCCAGCCTCAGCTAGGGTCGGTCCGGTTGCCAGCGCCCCCTCGCTCGGCCCAACCCCGGATTCCAGTTCCCGGCCGATCAACTTTGCAATCTGGGCGATGGCGGTCCTCGGCATCATTCTCGGCTCCTGCTATGATCACCACAGATTACGATACCAGGCGACGAGGCGCAGTCGCTGGTTACGGAGCAGTTCGCGGCATTACCGCACTGCGTATTCTGAATGAGCGTCCTAGGGTCGGCGCCTCGAATCGGCAAGCAACGGTCCTGGTCCGTTCGCCCCACCGAAGCGAATCTGCCGCTGCGCCTAAGAAGTACCAACAGCGATCGTCAGCCGCTCCGTCGCGATGGGCGTTCTCGATGCCAGCCGGGAGTGTCGCGTGCGGACAGGCATCGCAGCGGTTCAAATCCTGCTGGATGACCTCGAACACGCTTTCAGTTGCCGTGACAAAACCGACGATGCTCATCGCGTTGATTTCGGGCTCGACACAGAGCGCCGCCTGGGTTTGACCTCGCGCGAGGCGATCTATCAGGCCTGTCCAAAACGTTTCCAGCCAATCATCATGTCGACAATGGCGGCGATGTTCGGGGCGGTCCCACTGGCATGCGGGGCGCCGTTTGCACGTCGTCGATCAGCTACTCTGAGGTGGCACGATGGCTGTCAGCTTTTCGGACCTACGGCTCGCGTTCGAATTTGTGAGCAGCGGCGGCATGGGCGAGAATGAAGCCTATCTCGACCGGCAGTCGGGCAAGATCTATTGGCATTCCGAGTTCGGCGACAACGACGAGGAATTGCCCAACGATATCGATGACGAGAAATACATTTCAATTCCGGAC
>DATMNH010000012.1:0-2072 GCA_035568975.1 Casimicrobiaceae bacterium | reverse complement strand
AAGTCGTTGGCGCTGGTCGAGATGGTGATGCCGGGCAAAAGCATCGGCAGCTTCAGACCGTGGATGCTCGCCGCCTGCTTCATCACATTCTCGCGGGTCAGATTGTCACCGCACGCCTCGAGCACGGCGACCATGGCCTGCGCCGCCGTGTAGCCGTACACGGTCAAGCCGTCGGCGACATTGCCCAGGGTGTTGTACTTTTTCATCCATGCCAGCCATTCCCTGTATTCGATCGTCTCCTGCCATTGCGGATCGGTGGGATCCTTGAGGAAGGTCTCGGAGATGATGCCGACGGATTTCTCGGGACCCGCCGGCCGCATCACCGTCCCGACAGAATTCGCCGCTCGCGTCAGCAGGTGTGTCGGCTTCCAGCCGATAGCGAAGATTTTGCGGATCGCCTGGGCGGCGAATTTGGGGAGGGCTGCCGTCAGCAGGACGTTGGCGCCGCTCCCATGCAGCGACACGATTTGTGAATCGACCGTCGCGTCACTGGTCTCGTAGCTCTGGGTGGCGACGATCATCCTGTCGGCCTTGTCGCCGAGCCCCGCGCGCAGGCCGGTGAGGTAGTCCATGCCGAAATCGTCGTTCTGATAGAGCAGCGCGATCTTGGCGTCGGGGACGCTCTTGAGGATGTAGCGGGCCCAGATGCGCGCCTCGATCCGGTCGCTGGGCGGCCAGCCGATGGTCCACGGATAGTTCTGGGGATCATTCCACTTGTTGGCACCGGTTGCGATGAACAGGTGCGGCACCTTGGCATCGTTCACATAGCGCTGGATCGCCGTGTTCGGCGGGGTGCCGAACGTGTTGAACAGCAGGAGGACCTGGTCCTGCTCGACGAGCCTGCGCACCTGCTCGACTGTCTTCGGCGGGCTGTAGCCATCGTCGCGGGTGATGAAGTTGATCTTGCGGCCGTTGATGCCGCCACGTTCGTTGATCATGGCAAAATAGGCGGCGTCCGACTGACCGATGGTGCCGTAGCTCGAGGCCGGACCGCTGTACGGCATCGTGTTGCCGATCTTGATTTCGGTATCGCTGACGCCGGGTCCGTATTGGCCGGCGGCAAACGCCAGCCCGGCTTTAAGAACAAAGCATCCCGCCGCGAGGCCGGCGAAGATCATTCGGTGGAATGTCATGGTGGTCCGCCCGTTCCGATCCTGCGGGAGCAAGAGGCGCGGATAGTAGGCGCGTTCTGAGTTCGCCGGAAGTCTGCGCATCGGCCGGAGACCAAAGCGCGCAGCGTTGCACGGCGGGAGCGGCGCCAGAGCGTCGTCCATCGTCCGCTTGGCCTTCGCATTCCCGGGTGTAGACTGGCGCCCCGACCACGCGGCAACTCGGTGAAGCGCGTGGCGTTAACAATTTGCGGGCGCCGCAAAAGGCCACGAAGGTCGCCGCTGGCAGCCCCATCAGAGCAGGAGCAGCGACATGATCCCCCGGAAGAAATTGCCCGTGAGTCTCGCCGCCGTTGCCGTGGCGGTCGTCTCAGTGGCCGCCCCGGCTCCCCTGAGCGCTCAGCAGCGCGAAGCGATCCGCATCGGCGATGCTGACCTGGGCGGCGTGGTCAGCGGCGCCCAGGGACCGGAAGCCGGCGTGTGGGTGATCGCGGAAACGACCGACCTGCCCACGAAATTCGCGAAGATCGTCGTCACTGACGATCAGGGCCGCTACGTGATGCCCGATCTGCCAAAGGCAAACTACAATGTCTGGGTCCGTGGCTACGGCCTCGTCGACTCCCCGAAGGTGCAGGCGGCGCCGGGCAAGATGCTCGATCTGACTGCCGTGGCCGCCCCTAGTGCCACGGCGGCGGCGCAGTATTACCCGGCGATCTACTGGTATTCGATGCTCAAGGTCCCTGGCGAAAGTGCGTTTTCGGGGCAGCAACGAGACAAGAGCATGCCGGCCAATCTCACCGCGCAAGCGCAATGGGTCAACATTATCAAGTCCACCGGCTGCCTGTCCTGTCACGCGCTCGGAACGATCGGGACCCGGACCATCCCCAAGGAGCTGGGCGAATTCCGCACCTCCGCGGAGGCCTGGGAGCGCCGCATCCAGTCCGGGCAGGCTTTGACCCAGAT
>DATMNH010000011.1:0-6111 GCA_035568975.1 Casimicrobiaceae bacterium | reverse complement strand
GTCCATCGACGCCTTGCTGATCGTGCTGCTCGGCGGAGTCGATGCGCTCGCCGGGCCCCTGATCGGCGCCGCGGCCTTCACCTGGCTGCAGGATGTGCTTCCTCGCCACACCGAATACTGGCGCAGCGTGTTCGGCGCGATCATCCTGCTGCTGGTGCTCGCGTTTCCCTCGGGCATCGGCGGCGCGGCGACAAGCTTGTTGCAACGGATGCGACGGCGATGAACCACCGGAACGGCCCGCTGCTGCGCATCGAGCACGTCTCCAAGGCGTTCAACGGCGTCCAGGCGCTGAACGACGTTTCATTCAGCGTCGACGCGGGAGAACTGGTGGCGTTGATCGGACCCAACGGCGCCGGCAAGACGACCTGTTTCAACGTCATCAACGGCCAACTCGCGCCCGACGCCGGTTCGGTGTGGCTTGCCGGCGAACGTCTCGACGGGCTGCCACCGCAGCGCATCGCCATGGCCGGCGTGGGCCGCACGTTCCAGACAGCGGCCACTTTTGCATCGATGAGCGCGCGCGAGAATGTGCAGCTCGCGCTCCTTGCCGGCGCCGGTGAGTACGAAGCGCTGGGGCGCCGCCTTGCGACCGCGCACGTATCCAAGGCCGACGCGCTCCTCGCCCGCGTCGGCGCAGCTTCGCTCGCCGAGCAGGTTTGCGCATCGCTTTCCTACGCCGATGTGAAACGCGTCGAGCTCGCCATCGCGCTCGCGCGCGCTCCGCGATTGCTGCTCATGGACGAGCCGACGGCGGGAACCGCGCCGCGCGATCGCGGCTCGATCATGGAGCTCGTCTCCACGCTGGTCCGTGACAGCGACGTCGCCACGCTCTTCACCGAGCATGATGTCGACGTCGTGTTCGGTTTTGCCGCGCGTGTGATCGTCCTCGATCGCGGCCGTATCATCGCCGACGGACCACCCGCGTCGGTGCGGGCCGATCCGCGCGTTCAGGGTGTCTATCTTGGGACCGAAGCGTGACGCGGCATCGGCAGTACCATCTACTAAGAATCACGAAAGTGCATGACATCTGCGTCCTTGAATCGTCATTCCCGCGAAGGCGGGAATCCATTGGCTTTTGACGGGCAAATATGGATCCCCGCCTTCGCGGCGATGACGCCGAGTTTTTCGGGAGGGTACCGATAGAGCTGACAACTGCCGCACGCCTCACGTGACCCCGCGAGCCGGGGATGCATTCTGCGTCGGTCAAGGACCATGGATTCCCGCCTTCGCGGGAATGACGTATTGAGTATGCGGCCGTCACCCGCCTTCGCGGAAATGGCGTATTGAGTATGCGGCGTCACGCGCTTTGCAAGGCTGGCTCAGGAGGCCAGTCGCGCAAAGCCGTCCTCGAGATCGGCGATGAGATCCCGCGGATCCTCGAGGCCTACATGCAGCCGCAAATAGGGTCCTGGCGCTTCCCAGCGCGTCGCGGTGCGAATGCGTTCCGGATGTGCAGGAATGATCAGGCTTTCGAAGCCGCCCCAGCTCACTCCCAGCTTGAACAGCCGCAGGCCGTCCAGCATGCCGTCGACCCGCGCTTTGGCGACAGGATGCAGAATGACGCCAAAGAGGCCGCACGCCCCGGTGAAATCCCGTTTCCACAAGTCGTGCCCGCGCGAGCCGGGCAACGCCGGGAAGATCACCTCGGCGACTTCGGCGCGCTGCCGCAGCCATTCTGCGATCGCCAGCGCGCTCTGCGTGTGACGCTCGAGGCGCACTGCCAGCGTGCGCAGGCCGCGCAGCGCCAGGAAGCAATCGTCGCTGCTCGCGGTCACGCCCATGTCGGTCCAAAGCCTGTGCAGCGTCGGATAGGTTGCCTGGCTGCAGACGATGATCCCGTTCATCACGTCGGAATGGCCGCCGAGATATTTAGTGCTGGCCTGCAGCGAGATGTCGGCGCCGTGGGCGAACGCCGGAAATCCCAGCGGCGTCGCCCAGGTGTTGTCGATTATTACCAGCGCCTCGCGCGCATGCGCAGCCGCGGCGATCGCGGGCACATCCTGGACCTCGAACGAAAGCGATCCGGGCGACTCCACGAACACGACTTTAGTGGCCGGGCGGATTTCCCGCTCGATGCCGCTGCCGATCAATGGATCATAGTAGCTGACGGTCACGCCGAAACGCGTGAGCTGTCGGTCGCAGAATCTCCGGGTCGGACCGTAGACCGAGTCGGTGACCAGAACGTGGTCGCCCGCTCGCGTTACCGCAAGGAGCGCCAGAGTGATCGCCGCCAGTCCCGAGGGCACCGCCAGCGCGGCGTAGCCGCCCTCGAGCGCCGCCACTGCGCTCTGAAGATCGGTGACGGTCGGCAACCCGTGCAGGCCGTAGCTGATGCCGGGATATTCGCCGCGCTCGGCCGCCTCGAGATCGGCCACGCGATCGAAGAGCATCGTCGACGCGCGATAGACGGGGGTATTGATCGCGCCCAGATGTTTTTGCGGATCGCGACCCAGATGTGCGACCTCGGTCGCGGGCCTCGCCTTGCGTTGCTCGCTCATACCCGCGAGCGCAGTGCCGCCGCGATCTGCGCAGCCTGCGCTTCGGTCGTCTGCCGGATATCGATCACCATCGCGTCGTCGGGCTCTTCCAGCACGGCGAATTGACTCGCCAGCAGCGATGGCGGCATGTAGTGGCCGCTGCGCTGCGCGAGCCTGGGCTCGATGGTCTTCGCGTCGCCCTTGAGGTAGACGATGCGAAGCTCGGAGCCGCCCTCGCCCTCCGCCCACGCGCTTTCCAAGCCTTGCGCGATGCGTCGCCGGTACGATTCCTTCAGCGCCGAGCACGCGAGCACCGCGTGGTTTCCCTCTCGGGCAACTGCGCGCATTTCGGCCGCGAGACGATCGAGCCATGGCCCGCGATCCTCGTCGGTCAGCGCGACACCCTTGGCCATCTTGGCGACATTCGCCGGCGGGTGAAAATCGTCGGCGTCGAAAAACGGCCAACCGAGTTGATTCGCAAGCGCCTGGCCGACGCTGGTCTTGCCGCAGCCGCATACACCCATGACGACGACGATCACGATTTCGCCTACTTCGCCTTATTTCGCTTTGCGCGCTTTACCGCTCGGCTCGGCCATGTGCTCGATCTTGTGGCCGCCGAAGCTGTTGCGCATCATGGCGAGCAACCGATCCGTGTAATCGCCCTTGCCCTGGCTCGCGAAGCGCATGATCAGCGCCAGTGACAGTACGGGCGCCGGAACGCCCTGTTCGATCGCCTCGAGCGCGGTCCAGCGCCCCTCGCCGGAATCGGCGACGATCGGAGCGACATCGGTCAGCTCGGCGTCCGCCCGCAGAAACTCCGCGGTCAGGTCGAGCAGCCACGAGCGCACCACGCTGCCGTGCCGCCACATCTCGGCTATCGCGGCAACGTCGAGCTCGAACTCTTGCTTGCCCTTGAGCAGCGCCACGCCCTCGGCGATCGCCTGCATCATGCCGTACTCGATGCCGTTGTGAATCATCTTCACAAAATGGCCCGAGCCGCTGGGACCGCAGTGCAACCAGCCGGTATCGGCGGCCGGTGCGAGAATCTTCACAAAGGGCTCGATGTCGCGCGCCGCGGCCGGGGAGCCGCCGAACATCAGACCGTAGCCGTTTTCGAGCCCCCACACGCCGCCCGAGACGCCGCAATCGACGAAACGCACGCCATAACTGGCGAGATCGACCGCACGCCGCACCGAATCCTTGTAAAAGGAGTTGCCGCCGTCGACGATCACATCCTCGGCGTGCAGGCGCGGCGCGAGCTCGGCGATGGTGGCCTCGGTCGGGTGGCCGGAAGGGGCCATCAGCCAGACAACCCGCAGAGGTGGCAGCGCATGGACCATCGCCTCGAGACTGTCCACGCTCTGGCAGCCGGCAACGCCGGCGAACGCCGCGCGCGCATCGGCGTCGGGATCGAAGCCGATCACGGCCACGCCGCCCCGCGCCAGGCGTTTTGCCATGTTCCCGCCCATCCGACCCAGCCCCACCATGCCAATGTGCAATGTCATCTCAGTCGTCGCAATGTAAAAGGGGCGATGCTACAGGAAGCGCTGCCGACTGCGCCATGCCTCACCGATCCGGCTCATCGATCCTCTCAGGGACCAAACTCGCGCGCGAGGTCGCCCGCAATGCCGCGCCGACGATCAGCGCCGCGCCGATCAGCGTACGCCACCCCGGCGTCTCGCCCAACAACGCGAATGCCAGCGCGATCCCATACACCGGTTCCAACGCCGTGACGACGCTCGCCGTATGCGCCGACACGACGCGCATGCTGCGGATGAACAAGGTGTGCGCGAGCGCAGTGCAAACGACGCCGAGCACGATCAAGAGCGCGATGTCGCGGAGGCCAGGGAGGACGGGATCCAGCGCAAAACCGGGCAACAGGCAGGCGGCGGCGCAGGCGTTCTGCCACAGCGCGATCCCGGTCGCGGATCGCCGCGATGCCAAGGCGCGGTTGCCGACCGCGAGCAGCGCGAACGTCAACCCGGAGAGAACTCCCCAGATCAATCCCTGCACGACCCGATTCTCGATCCGGAACTCCGGCACCAGCAACAACAGACCGGCAGTGACCAGCGTGACGGTGACCCAGTCGGCCACATGAAGCCTTCGCCGCAGGAAAATCGCCTCGGCGATCAGCACGAACAATGGAAAGCTGGCGAAGCCGAGCAGGCCGACGGCGACGCTCGATATCTGCACCGCGCGAAAGAAGGCGATCCAGTGCAGCGCCAGGACAGCGCCGCCCGCGGCGAGCCTCCACTCGAAGCCGCCGGACGGCTCACGCAATACGCGAAGCAATGCCGCAAGCGCGGCGCTGGCGACGACGGTACGGCCGAGCACGATCATTTCCGGCGACAGCGCAAGCCATTTGCCGAACAGCCCGGCGAACCCGAACAGCAGCACGGCCACGTGCAGCGAAACCAGTGCACCGCGTTGCGTGGGCGCAGCAATGGCATCGCGCATGCCCGCTGAAGCACGGCGCTGGCTCATGCGGTCATTGTGCCACGCGCGGCGTAACCCATCGGCCGTGTCGCAGGGGCGCAGGTTACAATCTCCGCTAAGGCGATCACGCGACACCGAAAATCGACGGGGAGGACGTCATGCCGCAGAAAATCGCACCGCAGAAGGTGCTCGACGCTGTCCGCAACGCACCTGGAAACCGGGTCAAGGTGGCAGTGTCCGACATCGACGGCGTGCTCCGCGGCAAGTACCTGCACAAGGATAAGTTCTTTTCCGTGGTCGAGGGCGGATTCGGTTTTTGCGATGTCGTCTTCGGCTGGGACATGAACGATCATTGCTACGACAACACGACCTTGACCGGCTGGCACAAGGGCTTTCCCGACGCAGTCGCGCGCATCGATCTCGGCACTTACCGCAACGTGCCATGGGACGACGATGTGCCGTTTTTCCTCGGCGAGTTCATCAGCCAGAAGAACGGCAAGGAGGTCCCGCTGTCGATCTGCCCACGACAACTCCTGAAGCGGGTATTGAAACGCGCCGAAAAGCTCGGTGTCATGCCGATGTGCGGCATCGAGTTCGAATGGTTCAACTTCGCCGAGACGCCGCAGTCCTGGGCGGAAAAGGGCTACGTGGGTCCGGAGACCATCACCCCGGGCATGTTCGGCTACTCGCTGTTGCGCGCCAACGCGAACCGCGAGTTCTTCAAGGCGCTCATGGTCGAAATGGGCGACTTCGGCATCCCCATCGAGGGCCTGCACACCGAGACCGGGCCCGGCGTGTACGAGGCGGCGATTCTTTTTTCCGAGGCGCTCGAGGCTGCGGACCGGGCGATCCTGTTCAAGACCGGAGCGAAGGAGATCGGCTCGCGGTTCGGCATCATGCCGAGCTTCATGGCCAAGTGGAGCGAGCAATACCCCGGCTGCTCGGGCCACATTCACCAGAGCATGTCCGACGGCAAGAAGAACCTGTTTTACGATGCCAAGAGCAGAAACGGCATGAGCAGGATGTTCGAGAGTTACCTCGCCGGCCAGGTCGCGGGTCTGATGGAATTCGCTCCGATGTACTGGCCGACGGTCAACAGTTACAAGCGGCTGGTCGACGGATTCTGGGCGCCGGTCAAGCCGACGTGGGGGCTCGACAACCGCACCGCGAGCTTTCGCGTCATCGCCGGATCGCCGAA
>DATMNH010000010.1:0-2255 GCA_035568975.1 Casimicrobiaceae bacterium | reverse complement strand
GCTGCGGAAATCCCGAGCGGCGAGGACAAAAGCGCCGGGGCCGCCGATAACGTTGCTGCGGTAATACGCCTCCAGCCAAGGCTCCTCGGTGAGGATCGCGAGCCCGTTGATCGAAATCCCCGCCGCAACGGTTCGGTCGCGCGCCACCGCTGGAGGCAGCCCGAAATTTGCCATTCCGTCGCCGGAGATGTCGATGATCCGGCGCGCCGCCGGCTCGGGCGCGTGGTCGAACACGGTGGCGGCGGTGAGCAATGCCGGACCGATCGCGGTCAGCCCTTCGGAACTGCGCTTCGTCGCACGGACGGCGGCGGCAAAGGCGGTGGCGCCGGTCGTGTCCGCGAGCCGTGTCCACCCGACCGTAATCGCGATGCGGTCGGGATCGGACCATTCGAGCACCAGTGCTTCGATGCCCCCGGGAAGAGCTGAGATCGCGTTGACTAGGCGCGGGTTCTCGAAAGCACGCGCAATGCCGTTGCGCTGCAGCAGATAGGAATCCGCCGTCACGCTCGCCGACACATCGACCGCGAGCACAAGCGCAAGACCCGCGCCGGCCGCCGGCGCCGATTTTGCCACCAGAGCTGCTGTAGTCAGGAGCCATGTGGACGCCGATGTCGAGATGAATCTCACGCCTGTCCCGAATGAAACCCGTTTTCAGCTCCGCGGAAAGTCGGGTCCTGTACTTGCCCCTGGTTTGAATATTGCCATCCCGGCGAAAGCCGGGACCCACAGTCCCGTCGCCGCGAACTTTCCAGGCGATCGCACGCCTTACAATGATGACAGACTCGTGCGGCTGAACGATGGGTCCCGGCTTTCGCCGGGGAGGCGATTCGCGATGATCTTTCGCAGATCCTCAATGATTGCGAGCCGACATCTCAGGAACGCGGCCGGCGGTTTCGGGCACGCAGCAAGCGGTACCAAATCGCGAGAGCAAGAAGAATGGCGAGCACGCCGATCACGAGAAACGGCGAAATCCGGCTCTGCGGCTGCTGCGATTCGCCGTCGACACGGATCATTACCCGCGCGACCTGATCGGCGCCCTTCGCCTCGGCGCTCCAGAAGCCGTCTTGGTCGGCCTCGAAAACAAATTTTCCTTCGGCGTCGGTGCGCCCGGTGATCACCGCAGTCCTAGGGTCGCCAGGGGCGAATACCTGCACCTCGGCGTTCGCCAGCGGCTTACCGTCCTGGGTCGCGAATTGCACCGTCACCTCGTGCGTCGCAAACAGGTCGAAGGCGACCGAAGGCGACGGTGCGAGCAGAAGCGCCGTTGTCAGAGTAAATACGACGACGAAGGCGAACCTGAGCATGCGAGAAAGATAGTCCTCTCCTGGCTTGGCGCTAGCGACAAGCCAGGTAACGCCTCAGTTCGAATTTCCTTTTTCGACCGTTCTTGGCCACTCAACATTCGCGCCGGGAACGGCGCTTCCTGCCCCACTGCGGACGTACACAGCACGGAGATCGACCAAGTAGTAAGCTCGCAGCTTGCAATGAACGATGCGGCTCTGCGAACATTTCATCCGAAGGACAAAGGACAAGGATTCAGAGGTCGGGATGGCGGAGGAGCTAGCCTTCAAGGACGAGGCGGCGGCAGAGTACGACCGTGCTTTCGCGCATGTCACGGCGCACTTCATGCCCTTCCTGTTGCGCGCCGCCCATCTTGCACCGGGTATGCGTGTCCTTGACATCGCCACGGGCACTGGGCTCTCCGCCGAGGCGGCCGTTGCCGCCGTCGGCCCGACCGGCCACGTCACGGCCGCCGACGTCTCGCCGGCGATGGCCGAGAAAGCGCGCGAGCGTCTCAGCAAAGCGCCAAATGTTTCGGTCTCGGTCGAGGACGGGCAGGCGCTCTCATTCTCGGATGAGAATTTGGATGCAGTACTGTGCAATCTCGGGCTGATGTTCTTCTCCGACCCGATGCAGGGTCTGTCGGAGTTGCGTCGCGTGCTTCGCTCCGGCGGGGCGCGCAGCCGTTTCGGTCAATACAGTGGTGGAGCGCTCCTATAATCATCAAATCAACGTAATCATTGCGCGGTATGCGCCAGTTCTGGCCGAGGCCGTCACTCGCACGTTCGCCCTCGGCGAAGCTCACGGCTCCAGTTACTCTTCAGTGAGGCTGGCTTCGTGGACATCGAGACCCATACGGTGAAGCATACGTTCGTGCTGCCGTCATTCGACGCCTATTATGGCCCCTTTGAACGCGGCGGCGCTTCCACTGGCCAGGCGCTGGCTGCGCTCCCCGAGGAGATACGCCGCGCCGT
>DATMNH010000009.1:0-3983 GCA_035568975.1 Casimicrobiaceae bacterium | reverse complement strand
GTTTTCAGGCGAACCGGCCGTATGCGGCCGTTGCTCTTTGAGCAATTCGGACAGCGTCGCAAACGCATGTTCTTCGGAGAACGCGGTATTGACCGCGCCCGACGGCGCGATCAACTGCGACTGCCATAAGTGAAGCAGCAGCGCCGTGATCGCCACGACGAACAAGAATGTCCGCCGATCCGTTACACCGCTCCGTAGAAATGGCGATACTGCCAAGCCGCCTCCCGTCTCAGCTGCTGCTCCGACCAGGTGTTGTCGTCGAATCTTGTCGGACTCATCGGCGAGAGATCCACGGGGGGTTTGCCATCGACGATCCAGGACGCGAGTGCCTCGCCAACGGTCGGTGAAATCGAAAGGCCGGCAACATTGCAGCCGCTGGCAAAGAAGAAGCCGTCCACTGCCGGAACCGGGCCAAGAAGATGCTGACCGTCTGCAGTCATGGTCGGGATGCCACCGCGAAGCTCGCGCACATTTGCTGTTCGCAGAATGGGCATCTGCGCTTTCACCTCATCGGCCGCGCTTCGAAGCACTTCCATATCGAGCGGCATATCCTTGATGTCGAAGGCCGGTCCGAGTGATTGCATGTCGAAGAAGCGGGGATCTTCCTCGTAAACGCCCCACATAAGCCCGCCCTGGCACGGGCGCGCATAGACCGCCGCGTCCATGATGCGCACCATCGGCAGGTCGGCGCGAACGCCGTCCAGCGGTTCGGTCACGATCAGTTGCTGGCGCGTGGGCACGAGCGGCACGCGAATGCCGCTGGCCTCTGCCACCTGCCGCGTCCAAGCGCCGGCGGCATCGACCACAACGTCGGTCCGGATCGGCCCGGTGTGGGTCTGCACGCCAGTGACCTTGCCGCGCTCGATGGATACTTCGGTGACATTCGTCCGCGGCGACAGGATCGCCCCTTTCGCCGCGGCAGCGCGCGCGAAACCGACGGCGATCTGTGCCGGATCGAAGTATCGATCGTCGCCGATCCGTAAGGCGGCGGCGACACCGGACGGCTTCAGGAATGGATTGAGGCGATGCGCTTCTTGTGGCGAGACCTGCTCGACGTCGAGGCCCATTCGCCTTCCACGATCGAGATCGGCTGCGAGGACATCTGCATCCAGGGGCCGTCGCGCGATTTTCAGGCTGCCTGAATGCACCCAATCCAGCGGTTGCTCCGTCTCTGCAGTGAAGTTTTCGATTTTGCGGCACGCGTCCTTGATGAGCTCGATCATCAAGTCGCTCTTGCGCACGCAACTCACCATGCCTGCGGCGCGAGGCGAAGTCTGCGATCCGATATCGTGCTTGTCGAGCAGTACAACGCTCACCCCGCCCCGCTTCGCAAGGTAGTAGGCGGTTGCGGCGCCGAGGCCGCCGGAACCGATCACAACCACATCGGCTTCGCCAATCATGGCGCTGATTCAGGCTCCAAGCCAGGCCGCGAGATCGGCCTTGAGCTGGGTCAGGTCTTGCTCACGCGTGTACATCATGTGGCCGGCGTCGTAGTAGTGGTGCCGAACGCGGGCCAGCACGTCGGCCGGCGCGTCGAGCTGCGCCAGGGACCAGTCGCTCGCGCTGTACGGTGTTCCGAGGTCGTAACGGCCGCTGGCGACGAAGACCTTGAGATGCGGGTTGCGGCGCAGGGCGCGCGCGAGATCGGGGCTGGTCGTGGCGTAACTGTTGCCCTTGTTTTCGCCGCGGTTCCAGTTCCAGCCCTTGTGCACGTCCATCGACAGCACCTCGTAGCGCGTCTCCGTGTTCATGCCGAGCTGCTCACCGAAATACGCCATCGCCGCCATGGTGTACGGCGGCGCGATGGCTTCGATACCCGGGTCGAACTCCCACTCGCGCGTGCGACTCGCAGCCATCGGACCTGAAGCGCGGGCATCGAGGCGGCCGACGATACGGCCTTGTGGACGAAGTGCCTCGAAGAAGTAGGTCATTTCGCTGATGCGCAGATTCTTTTCCTCGACCAGCGCCTGCGGCAGCCCCGTCAATTCTGCTATGCGCCGGGCGACGCGGCTACGGCGCTTGCCGTCCAGGCGCGCACCGGCCTGCAGTGCGGCGACGTACTCCTCGTCGACGAAGGCTTCGGCCGCCGCGCGAGCCGCGGCAGAGGACTTGGCGAGCGCGCCTTTGAGCAGCCCGTGATATTGCGACACGTTGGCGAACGCAGGCAGGAAAAGCGAATAGGGCAGATCGTTCGCAGGCGCCCAGACGATGCTTTGCAGATCCATCGCGCACGAGATAAGGATGAGTCCCGAGAGAGCGACCCCAGCGCTCTGCAGCTTGTCGGCGAGTGCGGCGCCGCGCGTCGTGCCGTAGCTTTCGCCGGCCAGGTAGACCGGCGAGCCCCAGCGCTTGTGGCGCGTCAGCCAGACCTTCACTACTCCTGTCAGCGCCGCGACGTCACCGTCGACCGATATCATCTTCTTGCGCGCGTCGAGACTGGCCGTGGTGGACCAGCCGGTGTGCGGCGGGTCGATGAAGACCAGGTCGAAATGCTCGAACCAGCTATGCGGGTTGTCGGCCACGGAGAAGGGCGCCGTCGGCATGCTGGCGTCGCTGGGTGTCACGACACGCTTCGGACCCAGCGCGCCCAGGTGCAGCCAGATCGATGCCGAACCTGGCCCGCCGTTGAAGGCGAAGCATACCGGGCGCGTGTGCGGGTCGGCGCCCTTCAAGGAATAGCTGGTCGCCATCACGGCGGCCTCGGGCTCGCCGAGCGCTCCGTCAAAGCCATCGGCGACGACCGGCAGGAAGGCCGCGCTGACGGTGTACTCAAGCGCTTTCGCGCCCAGCGTGATGGAGCCGCTGCTCTCGCTGGCGGCCTGCGCGATGAGCTTGTCGACTCGCTCGCGCATCTTCTTGTCGGTTTCCTTGGTGTCGGTGCTGGGCTGAGGCGCGTCGGCCATGAGGTCTCCTGGGCATGAACGAGGCCGCGCGTCACGCGGCGGGTAACGAAGCGAAGGCGCGGAGGCCTACGTAGTGGAGCGCTATTCTAAGCTCGCCAGCAGCCGCCTGGTCCTGGCAAGCATTTGCCTGGTGCGCTCGACCGCCGGTACGGTCCTGGCCAGGGTCTCCATCGGAATCTCGAGACCGATGGGAAGATCGGCGGGCAGCGCGCGCAGGATGCCAGCGAGATCGAGCCCGCCATCGCCGGGCATCAGCCGTTCCGCCCGTGCCTGGCGCAACAATCCCTCGAGGTCGGTCGGGCGCTCGGCCGGCGCATCGCACAACTGCATGTAGCGAAACCGCGCGCGCGGCACGCCGGCAATTTCGCTGGCGCTGCTGCAGCCTCGGTCGAAGTGGATCGGGTCGATGAGGATGCCGCCGTTCTCGTGCCCGGCGGCCGTCACGATGCGCAAACCCTGGGCGAAGTTCTTGCAGTCGGTCCATGGCATCGGCTCGAGATTGCCGCCGATGCCGAATTGCTGCGCGAGCTCGCAGAAGGCCGCGAAGTTCGCCGTGAGCCGGGCCTCATCCGGATCGTTGCCTGCGATCAGCGCCTCCGTCGCACCCAAGCGCGCCCCGGTCGCCAACGCAACTTCGTAGTCGGCAACTACGGTCTCCGGCCGCAAGCGGAAGATCTCGATATCGAGGACACGCATGCCGGTGTCCTTCAGCCGGCGCTCGGTCTCGCGCACCAGCGGCGTATCGCCGACCATTGGATGCTGTACTTCCCCCGGCGTCGCGGGAATTAGCCGCAGGCCGATGCAGTCGAAGCCCGCATCGACCGCGCACGACACCATCTCGGGTGGAGCGAGCTCGAGTACCGTCAATGCGGCAAGGCCGATCCGGCGCCGCGCCATGGCTTGCGCCTCCTCAGGCTGCTATGGATGGTCGAGCGGCATGTAGAGAAGGAGCAGGTTACTTTGCTACTGCTGACACGGTCCGGCGGTAGGCTGCGGGACGCAGGCCGAGAGCCAGTTCGTCGAGCCAACAGTACGGGCCGAACGAATTCGGCCGCGGAGGCGAAGCATCAGGCGTTCAGC
>DATMNH010000008.1:0-34427 GCA_035568975.1 Casimicrobiaceae bacterium | reverse complement strand
CCAGGCGCGACCTCGCCGGGAGAAATGGGAAGCTTCGCTAAAGACAATTTCACGACGCGTCAAAAGGCATCGATACGCTTGCATAAGATCGGACTGCGCACCCGTCGCGTCGCACATCTGCGCGATTTTGACCTGGCTGCGAGCGCATTCAGTGCGCAGGGAAGAAGCGCCTGTAGAGATTCTCTTCGAGTGCGATCATCGCCTGATCTGCCTTCTTGCCGCCGCCATTAGTCATCATGACGATTCCGAAATCGCGACGTAGCTGCAGCATGATGTAAGCGACGTTCATTTCGTTCGATCCACAGTGGAAGTCGCTTTCGGTCGCCAGGCAGTACCAATATTGCCGGCCGCAGTCTGTGGGTATTGTTGCGAGCAGCTCGCTGCCTCTCAGTCGCCCGGCAGCGCTTGCCTCGCGGAAGGAGTATCGGCGTACGTTTCTGCCGAAGGCCGACTGCCACATGTGGCTGATTCGATGACGGGTCGATGTCGCCTGGATTCCGTGAATATTCTCAACTGAGATAGCTGCGTAGTACGTTGAGCGGCGCCCGCGATCCGCCTAACCTAACAGACCTCGCGTGTCAGGTTTGCCGATCGCGGCGCAACAAGATCGCCTCGCTGGAGCAGCCGAAGGCCGCGTATTCGTCGCATACCCATTCGACGAACCCGTCAACTCAATGATCGAGGAGTCCTCCATGGCAACATTCTCACTCGTAGGCAGCGAAAGGCAACCCGTTGCAGATGCACGCTCCATAGCACCCTCAGACCCCAACGAACGCCTCGAAGTCAGCGTCTTGGTCCGCCGCCGCGCCGGCGCAGCATTCGGCGAGCGCGTGAGGCAGGTTGTGGCAGGGGCCGCCTCGCAACCACATCTTAAGCGCGAAGAGTTCGCGCAGCAGTTCGGCACCGACCCGGCCGATTTTGCGAAGGTCCGGTCGTTTGCCGTCAGCCATGGCCTGGCGGTCGTGCAAGAAGACGCCGCGCGCCGCACGATCGTGCTCTCCGGAAGGGTCGCACAATTCAGCGCCGCGTTCGGTGTCAAGCTCGAGCAGTTTGCATACGATGCTGGAACATATCGTGGTCGCACCGGTGCCATCCAGTTGCCGGAGGAATTGAAAGGCGTCGTCGAGGCGGTTCTCGGTCTCGACAACCGTCCGCAGACCAAGCCGCATTTCCGCATTCGCGAAACGATCGGCACGGCAGCGACGCGCGCAGCCGCCGCAACATCCACGACGTTCACGCCGACGCAGCTAGCTGCGCTATACGACTTTCCTTCCGGCAAGGGTGATGGTCAATGCATCGCGATCATCGAACTCGGCGGCGGCTATCGCCCGGCCGATCTCCAGACCTATTTCAGCAAGCTTGGAATAACCGCCCCGAGTGTTTCCGCGGTGTCGGTCGACCACGGCAAGAATTCGCCCACCGGAAGTGCAAGTGGCCCGGATGGCGAAGTGATGCTCGACATCGAAGTCGCTGGCGCGATCGCACCTGGTGCCAAGATCGTCGTCTATTTCGCCCCCAACACCGATGCCGGCTTTCTCGACGCCATCACGACCGCGGTCCATGACGCGATCAACAAGCCCTCTATCGTGTCCATCAGCTGGGGCGGTCCGGAGTCCGCATGGACGCAGCAGGCGATGACCGCGTACGACGACGCGTTCCAAGCGGCCGCGACGATGGGCGTGACCGTTTGTGCAGCTTCGGGCGACGACGGGTCTAACGACGGTGTAAACGACGGCAACAACCACGTTGATTTTCCTGCATCCAGTCCCAACGTGCTCGGCTGCGGAGGGACCAGCGTCCAGGTCACCAACGGTAAGATCACCAAGGAAGTCGTATGGAATGATGGGGCCAACGGTGGTGCGGGTGGTGGCGGCGTCAGCAGTTTCTTTGCGCTGCCTGCGTGGCAGAAGGGGCTCAACGTCAGCAATGGCAAGGGGACGCCGAACGCGCTGACCAAGCGCGGCGTGCCCGACGTGGCAGGTGATGCGGATCCGCAGACAGGATATGCGGTGCGTGTCGACGGCAAGGACTTGGTGTTCGGCGGTACGAGCGCTGTGGCGCCGCTGTGGGCAGCATTGGTTGCCCGCATCAACGCCAACAAGGGAAGTCCGATCGGTTACATCAACGCCAAGCTGTATAGTCATCCACAGGCATTCACCGACGTGGCACAGGGCAACAACGGCAGCTATTCCGCCGCGGCCGGTTGGGACGCGTGCACGGGGCTGGGAAGTCCTGACGGCAAGAAGATCGGTAGCGTCATCTGAGAACTTCGATGTGAAACGCGTACAGGATGTTCGTCTCACGGATCGAATCTCCGGCGAGCATCCGGTGCGGGCGGTCGTGGCCTAGGGCGGTAGCGAGCGCCAAGAAAGATCTGCCTGCGGGCGCCCCACGCTGCGTTCTAGCCGTTGCCCTCGCAACTTGGCAGTTCTACGTTTATCGAGGAAATACCATAGGATCAGGCCCAGCAGTGGCAGCAGCACCGCCACGATTGTCTGCGTCATTGCCAAACACATCACAGCAACATCGAAATCGATCCTGAATTATCCACCAAACTTGTGGATATCCTTGTGGATGAATCCGCCATCGTCGCGCCCAGCGGGCATGTTCGTAGGTCGCCAATATTTTGTGCAGTGGACGTGCCGGGACTTGGAGTTGCCCTATATCTCCGGACACTTGGTACTTCTTAGGGAGCGTTGCGCTTGCAATCGGCCGCATCCAAGAACAAAGCGCGATCGGACGCACTGCGCGTAGTAGCCAACCGCCGTGCCGATCGCAAACCCTGCCAGGACGATCGTTTGCGGTCAGCTGCCGCGCGTCAAAAGTCTGCCGCTCTTTGTTCTGCATTTCCTTGATTGACGTCGACTTACCGCTGGAAGCGATAAAGAATGCGTCACCGACCGCGCGCTCCTTTCTTCGTACGCTTTGCAGGTGTGTCTCGTCGCTCACGCACTTTTGCCGCGCTGGACTTCACCGAGCTCCGCATCTCGGCGATACGCGCTGCGCTAACCACGGGTGACGGTAGCTGGTTGGCAGCGGTCATGTTTGATCCAACCTGCGGCCGTCCGTTGGACGCGAAATAGTGCTCCAGGTACTTGGCGACCTGCGTCCGCATAAACGCTTTTGCCTGCTCCGGATCCTGAATATCGCGCGTGCGCAGTTCACTGCGGCTCGCCGGATGGGGGTCGAGGTGCACGGAGCCGGCGAGGACTTCGCGTTGCATTGCGTCCATCGGCTGCGGT
Source organism: Casimicrobiaceae bacterium (assembly GCA_035568975.1). GTDB lineage: Bacteria > Pseudomonadota > Gammaproteobacteria > Burkholderiales > Casimicrobiaceae > PALSA-1003. Next base: position 31,185 of record DATMNH010000008.1, on the reverse strand, counting down.
TGCACGGGGACCGTGACTTCTGGAGTGTTATTGCGCAGGTGGCGTGTACCGTCGTCGACGAGGTACGCGGTGAGCTTCGCCGCATTCTTGTCGCGCTTCGTGAGGAAGCCACCGGGGAGCTGCAACGCCTCGATGAGGGTCCCCGGGATCGTTGCGTGACTGTATATGGTCGAGTCAACGGCTGGCTGGAACCAGGGCGAGATCAAGATGGCGGGGACGCGCAACCCCAAGCGGTCAAAAGCGAATGGCTCAAGAAATGGTTTGTCCGTGCGCCCCGCAATGTTGTCCGGTGACACCGTTGCGGGCGGAGTCACGTGATCGTAGTAGCCACCGTGCTCGTCAAATAGCACGAAGAGTAGGGTCTTGCTCCAGACATCGGGCTGGGAGCGCAGCGTGCTGTAGACCTCGGCCACCAACTTCTCCGCGGGTCGCACATCTGCAGGCGCGTGCATACTGTTCACGGGCTGTCTCGGTGTACCGACAAATGCTGGGGTGATGAACGAATACGTCGCCAGGTTGTCGCCGGCGACGTCAGTTAAGAAATTGCCATCAAACAGCGAATTGTTGGTGGGGTTCTTCTTTAGTGCCGGGTACAGCTCAAGGACGTCGTTGTTGTCGTGATAGTAGACACGCCAGGAGAGCGAAGCATTCGCATTGATGCGATCGTACAAGGTCTTGCACGTGAACTGCGGCTTCCAGTTGGCGTTCCACGTATATCCTTGCGACGTGGCAGCGTGCACGAAGGCGCGGTTGGGCATCGTCGGCCCCGGCACGTCGGCAAACCAATGATCGCAAAGTACGAAGTTCTTCGCGAGCGTCGAGAGAACGGGTAGCTGGACCGGGTCGAAGCAATTCATAGCCTGCTGGAGCTCGCTGTCAGTCGGTGCCCGTTTGAGGTCGGTCTTGAGAGACGTCGCGAAGGAAGCGACAAAACCGCTCATCGTCGCCTGATCGGCGGGCATGTTGGCAGGGAGGTTCGTTGCCCCGAACAGCTGCATGTTGGTTTCCTTCAGGCTGTGTGACGGCCCCTGGCCAATGGCCGTGTAGTCGCCGCCACGTTTCGCATTGAAGGCCGTGGTCTTCTTGTCGAGGGGCTTTAGGTAGTTCGTCGCACTGACGCCCGCAAGTCCCTCGCCGACACCGAGGTATCCGAACAGGTGATCGAACGAGCGATTCTCGAGCATGAGCACAACAAAGTGTTCGAAGAGTAGCTTGGTCATGATCCCTCCTGGGTTGCACGTCGGGCGCCACGGCGAGCGACAGCGCGGGTGGTCAATTGGGGCTAAGCGATGCAGAGTATGGGATCACGCGAATTTTGATAGCAAGCCGATAATTCACACTCGGCAATTCCCATGCGATCCGGAGGGATTGAAATTGTCGCCCAACAACGCAGCCGGGTGCGGACGGTTCACCGTGCCTCAGCAAGCAATTTTGGGCAGCGGATGAGCATGCTTCAAGATGACGATCACGAGCACGGCGGTGCGCCGCGATGGGGGTGTAGTGGGCATGGATGTGGCCAGCGGCTTCCTCGCACGCCCGGCCAGCGTGCATCATGGGTCGGCCGCTGCGATGCGACCGACGTGATCCTGCACCTCGCGCAGATGGAACCTGAGTAGCTGCAGATCGACTTCGAATGAACGTGCAACCTTGAGCGATCGCATGGCGGATTCAATTTCGGCGATTCGTGCCTGATGCTCGACGAATCGGGACTTGTCTGCGCTGTGATCCAGTTCGCGTTCCAGGTCTCCCAATGCCTGGTGCAATTGCTCGATGTGACGAACGTGCAATCAAAAATGCCAGCGTATTATCGCCGAAGCGTCATCGCGGACTACAAAGTTGCCTCCCGCCTGGTCGACACCTTCCATCAGTCCGCTGTGCGACTGAGGACGCAACTGTCCCGCGCCTGGAATCGGTTTACGCATCGCCTCGACGCAACATCGGGCGCCGCCTGTCGCTGCCAGCGTCATACGCTCAAGGCTAGGTCCGCGTGGCTCCTGAGCGACCTGCGGATTAGGAATCCCGTTGGTCGCACCTACCTCGTTCGGTAGCCGCGAGGCTGCCTTGAAAGTGGATGGCAGAGTTTCGCGAAAATTGTTTCACGAGACGTGGCGGGGACAGCGAGCGACGAACAATAAACCCCAAATACGGTGCGCAGACGAGTGGGAGTCGGTTTGAAGGCCCTAATACTAAAGATTTGTCCGACGACGGCGAAAAACGGACGTAATAGACCCAAAAAACAGACCCAAAGTTAGTGGGTGCTATCGAAGAAAGGCAGAGTGGATTTGGCTCCCCGACCAGGGCTCGAACCTGGGACCTGCGGATTAACAGTCTACCGCGGACCGCCGCTCTTTCAGAGACTTAGGCGAAAATCCGTTCCGCAATTAGCTCAAATTGGACACCGCGAAAGCCTTTACTGGCGCGGCGTGCATCGAAATTGCGGAACGAATTTCAGCGACGTCTCCTTCCCCTTCTAAACGCACGCCATCTGACCGACGGCGACAACTTCCACTGCGAGCGCGAAGATTCGGGTGATCGGGAAGCTCATCGCGCGTCTCCCTTTGCGCGCGATTGCTCGTCGCGATCATGCTCCGCGGCGACGGGTGCTATCCGTGTCGCAGCCACCCGGCCAGGCCCTAGGCGGCGAGTGCGCGTCCCGCTTCGGCGAGCTGCTTGCGCCGCACCTCGCCCTGGCGCGTGAACATCCAGCCCGGGTATTCGGACGGCAGGCGGCTCACCGCGTCGAGACGCTTCAGCTCGTCGGCGCCGAGCGCGACCTTCGTGGCACCGATGTTGTCGGCGAGCTGCTCGGCCTTCTTCGCGCCGATGATCACACTCGTTACCTGCGGCTGGTGCAGCAGCCAGGCGAGCGCGACCTGTGCCACCGACGCACCGCGCTGGCCGGCGATCTCGCGCATGACGTCGATGCAATCGAAGGCGCGCCCCTTGTCGACCGGCGGAAAGTCGAACGAAGTGCGGCGGCTGCCCGCTTCGGCGGACTGGTCGCGCCCGTACTTGCCGCTCAGGAGGCCGCCGGCGAGCGGACTCCAGATCATCAGGCCGAGGCCTTCGCTCTGCAGCATCGGGATCAGCTCGCGCTCGAGGTCGCGGCCGGCGATCGTGTAATACGCCTGCAGGCTCTCGAAGCGCGCCAGGCCGAGCCGCTCGGAAATGCCGAGCGCCTTCGTGATCTGCCAGGCCGCCCAGTTCGAAACGCCGACGTAGCGCACATGGCCGTGCTGCACCATGGTGTCGAGCGCACGCACCGTTTCCTCGATCGGCGTCGCCGGATCGAAGCCGTGGATCTGGTACAGGTCGACGTGATCGAGCTGCAGGCGCTTCAGGCTCGCCTGCAGTCCGGCGACGATGTGGCTGCGCGTCGCGCCGCGCATGTTCGCGCCCGGGCCGGTCTCGTTGAAGACCTTGGTCGCGACGACGACGTTCTCGCGCGGTACCTTCAGGTTTCGGAGCGCTTGTCCGGTAGTCTCTTCAGAGTGGCCGTCGGCGTAGATGTCGGCGGTGTCGATGAAGTTGATGCCAGCATCGAGCGCGTTGCCGACGATGCGCTCCGATTCCTCCTGCTGAAGCTGGCCGATCATCGACTGTATGCCGTCGCCGCTGCCGCCGAAGGTCATGGTGCCGAGGCAGAGCTCGGAGACGAACAGGCCGGTGCGGCCGAGGGGCTTGTATTTCATGGGGGTCCTTTGCTTTAACGGGCGCCGAACGCGGCGTGTGGGAATTGTCGGGACTAGCGCAGGAAGAGTCCCGTTCGGATCCCAATATTTCCCAATTCTTTCCGCGACCGGCCGGAAACCGACTCCGGCGGCCATTGGTCCACGGCTCAAAGGAAGGCCGAAGCTCCTAACGATTGGGGAGAGCAACGGCAATCACATCGCGCTCAGGCGTCGCGCCTGGTCTTCACGCCCAACGCGTAACGCACGGCATCATCCAACGTCATCGCGCTACCTTCGCTCCAGGCTTCGTCGAAAGCGTCCTCGCCCAATGCGACGCGCGTAGTTGCGACCCCGCGCTCATAGTCGGCCTCTTCGTTAAGCGGTATCGGAATGCCGATCTTTTCGCGCAGGCGCGCCGCGGCGCCCCAGATGGTTGCTGCCCGCTTCGGGGCTTGCTTTGGAATGGCCAGTTCGGCGAAGCGTTCCAGCGCCCAAACTGTGACAACGGGGTCCTTCAGTTCACCGGCAATCGTGAGGCTTTCCGCAAGACTAACTTCGGCGAGCTCCAGGTTTCCATCGCTGCATTCGGCGCGACCCTTGTACGTGAGCACGCTGCTCGTGAGAAAACCGTTGGGGATATCACGCGCGACCGACAGCGCTTCTTCGAAATACGACGCCGCCTTCTCAGCATCGGCTTGCGCATGGACGACGATGGCGAGATGGCCGAGGTTCACTACGAGTAGGTTAGGATCGCCCAGCGCCCGTGCGACCCCGGCGCACTCCACCAGGAGGCGCTCTGCATCTGCGTATTGCCCCCGCGCCACCGCCAGCAATGCCAGGTTGGTTTGCGCGTACGCCAACCCGCGCGTTTCGTCCAGCGTGCGGAATAGTGCGAGGCTCTCTCGAAGCATTCGCTCTGCCTCCTCATAATCATGCTGGCGCATTGCGAGATGGCCGACGGCGCTGAGCGCGCGCGCACGGTCACGGGTGGCGCGGTCGGATGGAATCGCATCGAGCAACCGGGAAAGCATTTCGCGGGCCTCTCGGATAGGAGTGTGAACGCGCCTGACCCAGGAGAGGAAATGCTCGGGACACATTCGAAGCCCGTCTGGCAGCTTTTGCTCGATCGCCCATGTCAGGGCTGCCCGGATGTTGTCGCGCTCGCTCTCGATCCGATCGAACCACTGCTTTTGCTGCGGACCCCTCAGCGGCTCGAACGATGCATCCGCAAATGCCAGGAAGCACGCGAAGTGTCGATTCCTCCATTGCGCTTCTTCGCCGGCTTCGCGCAATCGATCGAGCGCATATTGCCGTATCGTCTCCAGCATCCGGTAACGCGTCGCTCCGTTGTGCTCTTCGATGCCGATAAGATTCTTGTCGGCCAAAGACGCAAGGAGATCGATCGTGTTGGATCTCTCGACTCCGTCTCCGCTGCATACGTCCTCCGCAGTCGCCAATGTCCACCCACCAGCGAAGACTGACACTCGACGCAGCATCGCCTGCTCGACATCGGTGAGCAAGTCGTAGCTCCAGTCGATCATCGACCGTAACGTGCGGTGCCGCGGCAGCGCCGTAGGCGAACCGTCGGTAAGCAATGCGAAGCGTTGATCCAGCCGTTGGCTCAACTCCTCCACCGACATCGAGCGCAGCCGCGGCGCAGCCAATTCGATCGCCAACGGCATGCCGTCGAGCCGAGTGCAAATCGATGCGACGTAGGAAGCGTTGGCCGTCGTCAAGTCGAAGTCGGGACGTAAGAGCTTCGCGCGCTCTACGAAGAGACGCACACCTTCGTACCGCGACACCGTCTCCGGCGTCGACGTTTCGTTCGTTCCCGGCACGGTCAGCGACGGCACGCGATAGGTGAGCTCTCCCGTGATCGCCAACCGCTCGCGGCTGGTCACGAGCACGGCGATGTCCGGGCTACGACGAACGATCTCATCGACCAGGTGCACGCAAGCCTCGAGCAGATGCTCGGCGTTGTCGAGCACCAGGAGCAGCTTTTTCGAAGCAAGATAGTCGCTGAGCGTCTCCATCACGGGCTGCTTCGGCTGTTCCGGGAGTGCAAGCGCTTGTGCCGCGGCTTGCGGCACGAGACGCGGATCAGATAAGGCCGCCAGCTCCACGAGCCACACGCCATCGGCAAACGCGTCGATCAACCGGCTCGCCACTTCGATCGCCAGGCGCGTCTTGCCCGCCCCACCGGCACCAGTCAGCGTCACCAACCGATTCGCCGTCACCAGCTCTTCGAGTTGCGCGATCTCCTGTTCGCGACCCACGAAGCTCGTCAGCTGATAGGGCAGGTTTTGCTTGGGTTTCGATGCGCGATTCGCTTCGCCATCAACTTTTGTAACCGCCAGCGTGAATTGGTAACCTCGTCCCGACACCGTGGTGATGGCCTCGGCGCCGAGGACTTTGCGCAGTGCGGACACCTGCACCTGTAACGCGGCTTCCTCGACCACCATCTTCGGCCACACCTGGTCGAGCAAATCGTCCTTCGTGACGAGATGCCCGGCGCGAGCAACGAGCGCGGCCAGCAAATCGAACGCGCGCGGGCGCAGCGCAACCGTTGCGCCGTCCTTCAGCAGCCGTCGTTGGTCGGGCTGCAGCTCGAAGGGACCGAAGCGGTAGCGCTCAGGCTGTGCGGGAAGGGCCATTGCCGAGAAGGCGTCGTCAGCAATGGGTAAGTCTACGCCGCTAGGGCGGCGAGCCTGCCGTTCTTACGATGCCGTCGATCATCACAGCCATGTTGGTCAACAGATACACATCGTCGCGCCGGGCCCCAGTGCGTTCCTGGGACACTGCTCGAGACGAAGGCGTCCGGCTTATCGACGCCGGCTCTCGTCATAATTACAGAGCGTGGATGGCCGCTTTGGCCCGCTGCCTATGACTGCAACGATTCGGTGGCTCCATTTCGCCCGACGGTAGCGAACGGCTCCTTCCCGCCTGAACGGTCAGCCAGTTGGCTCCCGTCAACGATAATTTGTGCCCAACCAGAATTAACGCGTTGGCATCTGGACCGGTGGCTTGAGCCGAAGCGTCCTTGCCCGGCGAGCGAATCCCCGGTCATCGAACGTGAGCAGCTCGCTGCATGCTTTGCTGGCGGCGAGATGCAGCGCATCGGCAAAGTCGATTCCTTTCCGGCAGTGGCTTAACGCTGCTTCGATTTCATCGCGGTCCTCGACGGTGATTCCGGGCAGCGTGATCAGATGGGCCAGGCACTCGATCACCTTGCTTTCCGGCTGCTCCGCCACGTACCGCAACACCCATTCGAGTTCCAGGATCACAGTCTTGGGAACGAACACGTCGCCGGCCGCGAGCACGCTTGCAGCCATACGTCCCTGCGCCGCATCGTCGTGGAGGTAGAAGCGTGCAAGGATGTTCGTGTCAACGGCGCGCACGCTTCGCTGCCTTTTTCATCGCCAACCCGCCGTGAATCTGGTCCACCGGAATCCGAGGCCCTTTGTAGTTCAGAATCGCAGCCCCCATTTCGATGCTTGAAGCGGCATGCCGCTTAACCAACTTGAGTCGCGCGCCGCCGCCTGCGACGTCGAACTCGACCTTGCTACCTGGAGTGATGCCCAAGGCGTCCCGAACCCGTTTCGGGATGGTGACCTGACCCTTGCTCGTGACCGATACCGCCATAGACCGCCTCGCGAGTAATACCAAGTAAGAATTCTACCAAATTCCAGGGTGCGCCAGGATGCATTGCTGACGGGGAAGACCATCGCATCGCACCCGAGGAACCGACGAACGATGGTGCCTTCGCGTTCGTCCGGACGCGGGAGACCCACGGACCAAGAATCCGCAGGTCGCATTTGTTAACCTCCTGTACCGAAAAGAAACCCGGCGCCGCTAGGACGCCGTTCTGCGCAATTCTGGCTACACTTTGGCTACAGTTTCGATGCGATGTTAGTGAATGCTATCGCGGAAACGTAGATCTGTGGCTCCCCGACCAGGGCTCGAACCTGGGACCTGCGGATTAACAGTCCGTCGCTCTACCAGCTGAGCTATCGGGGAACAGCCTTAAATTATAGCGTTTGCGTGCGATTCGGGTCAAACCGATGTCGCGCACGAAATCAGTCCGGCGGCAGCCGTGGGACATCGCTATCCACGACATGCGGCGCGGCAAGGCGGAGATAATGAAACATCGACCACAGCGTCAGGATCGCCGCGACCCACAGCGCGATCGTGCCGAGCCAGACGGTGTTGATGCCGGGAATGACGGGCTGGTACAGCAACAGCGCGATGATCGCCGTGATTTGCGCCACGGTCTTGACCTTGCCGATGAATGCCACCGCGACGCTCTTGGCCTTGCCGATTTGCGCCATCCACTCGCGCAGCGCGGAAATGGCGATTTCGCGGCCGATGATGATGATGGCAAGCGAAGCGTCGGCGCGATCGAGCCACACGAGCACGATCAGCGCGGCGATTACCATCAGTTTGTCGGCTACCGGATCCAGAAACGCGCCGAACGCCGAGGTCTGCCCCCACTTGCGCGCCAGGTAGCCGTCGGCCCAGTCGGTGATCGCCGCCAGCGCGAACACCGTCATCGCGAGCCAATTCTTGGCCGGCATCGACAACATCGAGGCCGGCAGATAGTAGACGCCGACGAACACCGGAATGAGGATGATCCGCAGCCAGGTGAGCGCGGTCGGGAGATTGAATTTCATGGCGGTGCACGTTGCCGCTTCGCGGCAGGCGATATTCTACCCCGCTGCGTACTTACACCGCCGCGTGCCGCACATGATGTCAGGCGTGCGCTGCACTGACGGACTCGCTAATGCAGCTCCGCAAAAATGCGCTCGGCCAGCGAGCGGCTGATGCCGGGCACGCGCGCGAGATCGTCGACGCTTGCCGCTTGCACGCCTCGCAATCCGCCGAAATGTGCGAGCAGCGCACGGCGCCTGGTGGCGCCGATGCCGCCGATGTCCTGCAGCGATGACGTGGTGCGCGCCTTGCCTCGCCGCGCGCGATGTCCCTGAATGGCAAACCGGTGCGCCTCGTCGCGAATCTGCTGCAACAGGTGCAGTCCGGGATTATCGGCGGGCAAATGCAAAGGTGCTTCGCGGTCGGGGAAGATTATTTCTTCCAATCCGGGCTTGCGCTCGGGTCCCTTGGCGATACCGATCAGTTTGGTAGTGTGCAAGCCCTGTTCGGCAAGCACTTCGGCAGCGATGCCGACCTGTCCCTTGCCGCCGTCGATGACCAGCAGGTCCGGCGCCGGATATTCCCCGGCCACGATGCGCGCCGCGCGGCGCGACAGCGCCTCGCGCAGCGCCGCATAATCGTCTCCCGCCGCTTCCGGCTTGACGTTGAAGCGTCGGTACTCGCTGGTCTGCATCGCCAGACGATCGAAGATGACGCAGCTCGCGACCGCCGCCTCGCCCATGGTGTGACTGACGTCGAAACATTCGATTCTTTGCGCCGACGACGGCAGACCCAGTGTCTCCTGCAGGGTCGTCAACCTGTCGTCCTGCGTCGCCTTTTGCGCGAGCTTCTGCCCGATCGCAAGCCCCGCGTTTTGCACGGCCATCGTCACCCACACGCGCCGCTCGCCGCCAGGATTGGCGATGAGCTGCACTTTGTGCCCCGACTGTTCGGAAAGCACTTCAGCCAGCACCGGGTCCTCGCCGCCTTCGGTCGTGATGATGGTCGGGGGCGCGGGCCGATCGAGGTAGTGCTGAACGAGGAATGCCGGAACGACTTCCTCCAGCGTCGCGCCTTCCGCGTGTTGTGGAAAGAAGGTTCGATCGCCGACGTGCCGCCCACCGCGGATCATTACCAGGTTGACCGCCGTCAGGCCCTGGTCCGCGACACCGGCGACCACGTCGAGATCGCCCGCAGTCGCGCTTTCGACGAACTGTCGCGACTGCAACTGTTGCAGGCGCGTGATCTTGTCCCGAATTCGCGCCGCGCGCTCGAATTCGAACGCGGCCGCCGCGGTCTCCATCTGGCGCTGCAGCGTTTCCATCACCTCATTGGTCTTGCCCTGCAGGAACAAGGTCGCGTTGCGGACATCGTCCTGATAGTCGGCTTCCGAAATCAGGCCCACGCAGGGACCCGTGCAGCGCTGGATCTGATAGAGCATGCACGGGCGCGAACGATTGGCGAACACGCTGTTCTCGCAGGTCCGCAACTGAAATACTTTCTGCAGCAAGGCCATGCCCTCGCGCACCGCGCCCGCGCTCGGAAACGGCCCGAAGTAGCGATTCGGCTTATCCAGCCGTCCGCGATGGAATCGGAGCTGCGGAAACTCATCTCCGGTCAGGCATATATACGGATAGCTCTTGTCGTCGCGAAACAGGACGTTGTAGCGCGGCTGATGTGCCTTGATCAGGTTGTTTTCGAGCAGCAGCGCTTCGCCCTCGGATCGAGTGACCGTCGTCTCAACCCGCGCCACCTGCGCCACCATCATCGCGGTGCGCGGATGATGCTCGCTCTTCTGAAAGTAGCTCGACACGCGCTTCTTGAGATCACGCGCCTTGCCGACGTAAAGCGTTGCACCATCGGCGTCGAGCATGCGATAGACACCCGCGCGATTGGGCAGCGACCTGATGAGCTCGCGCGCATCGAACGCGTTGGTCGGGCTCTTGCCTTCGGCCTTTGCGCTCATGCGTATTGCTGACGTCCGAGTTGCATCAGGCGGCGCGGCAGGCGCCGGCGGCGAGGTGACGCACGATCGAGGCGAACACGCTTTCGAACATCTCGGTCGTCAGCCGTCGCGTATTGGTGTTGTAACGACTGCAATGATAGCTATCGAACAGATGCACGCCTCGATTCAGTGGATGATGGCCGCCATGCGAGAAGGGATGATCGCGACCGGCAAGGCCGAGCGCGCGCAGTGTCGCGTCGTGCGCGATCCGGCCCAGCGCGAGAACCGCCGCGCCGTCAGGCAATGAGGCAAGCTCGGCGGAGAGATACGTGTTGCAGTTCCGGATTTCCTCCGGCAGCGGCTTGTTGCCGGGAGGCAGGCACTTGACGGCATTGGTGATCCTGGCGCCGATAAGCCGCAGGCCATCGTCGACGCCAGTGGATGTTGCGCGGGTTGAAAATCCGAATTTGAACAATGTTGCGTACAACAATATGCCGGCATAGTCGCCCGTGAAGGGTCGACCGCTCGCGTTCGCGCCATGCATGCCGGGTGCGAGGCCGACGATGACCAGTCGGGCGACGCCGTCTCCAAAGGGCGGCACCGGCCTGCAAAAGTAGCTCGGGTTCGCTTCGCGCACCTGGTCGACAAAAGCCGCGAGTCGCGCGCAGCGGCGGCAATCGATGTCGTATCGGGACGCGTCCACCATTGCGGCGGCAATGCGTCGAGGTGGTTGACTCATGTAGAATTGCGCGCTATTCGTCGCGCGCAGGTGCGGTAAGACTTCGGTGGCAGTCATCGGTTCGTACCCGACTGCAGCCAATTTTATCACGCCACACCGCGGCGCTATTTCCCTCTCGTTTATGCTTCCACCCGAAACCAGACTCGAAGTTCGATCGCACCTGCCGCAGGCAGCGTCGGCCAAGCCTCCGCTGCTATTCGTTCACGGCGGATATTGCGACGCGTGGTGCTGGGAGCCGTTTTTCCTGCCATGGTTCGCCGCGCAAGGTTTTCCCTCGTACGCGCTCAGTCTCCGCGGTCACGGCGCGAGCGGCGGTCAGGAGTCGCTGTTCGTCGCCGGGCTCGACGATTATGTCGCCGATGTCGAGCACGTCGTGGCAACGCTGCCGTCGCCGCCGGTGCTGATCGGGCATTCGATGGGCGCGGCAGTCGTCGAGCGGATTCTCACCACGCGACCCATTCGCGCCGCGGCGCTTCTCGCACCCGTGCCGCCAGGCGGACTGGGGCCAGTCGCGAGCCGCCTGATGGCGTGGCAGCCGGAGTACCTGATCAACATGCAGCGGCTCGATGCTCCGCATCTGTCAGGCGATATTCAGGCGGCGTTGCGTCCCATGTATTTCAGCGAGACGATCGACCCGAAAATCCTGGCCGAGGCGTTTGCGCACCTTTCCGTCGAATCGCCGCGAGCGCTGCTCGATCTCACGCTGCGGCTGCACGGAGGCAAGCCGGTTGCGGCAGCGCGTCTGTTCGTGCTCGGCTCGCACGACGACCGAATATCGACGCCGGCCGACGTCAAGGCGACCGCGTCGCTGTACGGCATCGCTCCGACCATCATCCGTGGCCCCGCTCACATGATGATGCTGGAGCGCGATTGGGAGACCGCGGCGCGGCCACTGCTCGACTGGCTCGAACGCGAGGTTGTCTCCCCCGCAGCCGCGGCGCCGAGCGCGCGACGCGCCTCCCGATCGTAGCTGCGCTGTGCGGCGGCGTCAGATGGGCCGGCGCTCATCACTTCCGCGGCAATGGCGGGCGCCTGCTTAATGCACGCTCTTGGCGTATTCGACGAATTCGAGTGGGGGCAGCGCCTTACTGGCCCAGAAACCCTGGAAGCAGTCGCAGCCGCGACCTTCTAGAAAGTCGAGCTGTGCGCGCGTGCCTACACCCTCGGCGACGACGCGCAGGCCAAGCCCGCGCGCGAGCGCGATGATCGCCTGGGTAATGGCAGCGTCACCGGGGTCCGTCTCCAAGTCGGCAATGAAAGAAATGTCGATCTTCAGTGTGTCGATCGGGAAGTGCTTGAGGTGTGACAAGCTCGAATACCCGGTGCCGAAATCGTCGATCGCCACCGAGAAGCCTTCTTCTCTCAACTTCTGCAGCACTTTCTTGATCGCTTCGAGATCGTGCAGGAGGCTCGATTCGGTGACTTCGAGCTCGACCCACGCCGGCTCGCAACCCGCGGTGCGCACGATCTCCGAAATGCGCTGTGCCAGATCCTCGCGGTAAAACTGGCGCCCGGAAAGATTCACCGACACCTTGAGCGACAGCCCGGCTTTGCGCCACGCCGCGCACTGCTCGGCCGCAGAGCGTAAGACCCAGTCGCCGAGAACGTGAATCAGGCCCGACTCCTCGGCGAGCGGAATGAAAACCTGCGGCACAATGTCGCCGTGCTCGGGATCGTTCCAGCGCAGCAGCGCCTCGGCGCCGACAATCGCCCGGTCGGTGATGCGAATGACCGGCTGATAGTGAAGCGTGAGCGTGTTTTCCTTGACTGCGATGCGCAGCGCCTTTTCCAGCGTGTGCTGATTGACTCGCCGCGCGGCGAGATCGGCGTCGAAGAACTGATAGGTGTTGCGGCCGAGCTCCTTGGAGCGGTACATCGCCACGTCGGCATGCTTGAGCAGACCCTCCGGATCGTCGCTGTCGTCGGGAAAGACCGCGATACCGATCGAAGACGTGACGTGGATATCGTGCTCCTCGATCTCGAACGGCTGAGCGATGGCATCCTGAAGCTTCTGCGCGACGCGATTGAGCACCGCGGGGTCGTCGAAATCTTCGACGATGACCATGAACTCGTCGCCCCCGAGCCGCGCCAGCAGGTCGGTCTCGCGCAAGGCGTCCGACAAGTTGGCGGTCACGTGCTTTAGCAACTCGTCGCCTATGCGATGGCCCAGCGTGTCGTTGACGTTTTTGAAACGGTCGAGATCGATGAACATTACGCCGACCCGCCTGCCGCTGCGCTTGGCCTGTGCGATCGCCTGCGTGAGCCTTTCCTGCAGCAGCAATCGGTTCGGCAACCCCGTCAGCGCGTCGCGTGTCGCCAGATATTGCAAGCGCTCTTCCGCCTGGATGCGCGATGACACGTCCTGGACGAAGGAGAGGATCGACACGGTGCGTCCCTGCTCATCGAGGAGACACGAGTGATACCACTCGCACCAGATCGTCTGGCCGTCCTTGCGATAGTTTCGATTGAGGCCCGTGGCGCGCGGCTCGGCGCCGGCCATGAGCTTGTTGATCAGCTCGACGACTGCCTCGCGATCGGTCTCGTGGGTGAGTTGACTGCCGCTGATCGGCATCCCGAGCACTTCCTCGGCGCGCCAACCGAAGATGTTCTCCGCCTGCGGCGACCAGCGGACGAGACGAAAGTCGCGGTCCCACTCCAGCACCGCGAGCGGCGTGTTGTTGATGTGCGACGAAAGCATCCAGTTGGCGCGGTGCAGCGCTTCCTCGTTGCGCTTCTGGTCGTGGATGTCGGTGTGGGCCGCGTAGATGCCGATTACATTGCCCTCGGCATCGCGATTCGGTGCAAGGTGTATCGATTCCCAGCGCTGCTCGCCGTTGGGCTGAACAAGAAGCTGCTCGGTGGAAATGGTTTCGCCGGCAAGAACCCGCGCCAGCAGCGGCTGCAGCTGCCGCGCCCGCGCGTCGCCCAGGACTTCTGCCACCGGCCGGCCGGTGAGCTCCTTGCGGCTTTCGGAGAGCCATTCTTCGTTATGCCGGTTCAGGAACCGATAGCGGTATTCGCGATCGATATAAGCCACACGCGCCGGCACATTGTCCATGATGAGCCGCAGCTCGGCCTCGCTGGCGCGCAATGCTTCCTGCGCCTGCTTCAGGCCATGGATGTCGTTCATCAGCATGAATGCGCCGTGCACTTCGCCCGAAGGCGTCGCGTCGGGCACCACGCGGATGGTCATCCACCGCTTCGCGCCGCCTGCTCCCGGAACGAGGCGATCGAACGAGGTCGATTCGCCGTGCAACGCGCGGGACAGCATCGCCTGCGCGCTGGCGTAGATGCCATGCCCGACCACGTCGCGGATGCGAAGCGCGCCAATCTGCTCCGCGTTCAGCCCGAAATACTGCAGAAATGGTTTGTTGACGTATTGACAGCGCTCGTCACGATCGAGGTACGCGACGGGAGCCGGGACGCCATCCATGATCGCGCGCAATTGCGATTCGCGCGCAGCGAGCGCGTTCTGCGCCTGCTGCAGGTCGGTGATGTCATGGCCGACGATGTAATAACCCTTGATCTTTCCGTCGAAGTTCATGTCCGGGACGATGCTGTTGCGCAGCCACCGCTGCCGGCCGTTGAGGTCGATGTGCTCGCGCTCGAAGGTGACACTCTCGCCTCTGGCCGCTCGATCGACGTACGGTTGCTGCAGCTCGAAGACCTCCGGTCCGAGCACTTCCTTGACGGACTTCCCGATGACTTCCTCGCGCGGTATGCCGACCATATGCAGGAACGCATCGTTGACAAAGGTGTAGTTGCCCTCCATGTCGATGTACACCACCGGCTCCGGAATGTTGTCCGTGAACAGCCGCAGCTGCTCCTCGCGGGTGGCCAGCGCCTCCTCGGTCAGCTTGAGATCGTGAATGTCGTATTCGGTGCAATACAGCCCGCGAACCTTGCCGGTGCCGTCGAGATCAGGCGCGATGCGGCCGTGCATCCAGCGCCGCTGGCCGTCGGCGCTGGTGCCTACGCGCTCGTATTCGACGTTCTCGCCTTCCTGCGCGCGCTTGATGATCGGCCGCAAAAAAGAATTGACGTCGTGCGGCATGATGTCGTACGGAGTCTTGCCGTAGATCTGATCCTGCGGCCGGCGTACCCAGTTGGCGAATGCCTGATTGACGAAGGTGTACTTGAGCTTCTTGTCGAGATAGGCGATCGGCCCCGGAATATTGTCGGCAAACAAACGCAGCTGCGCTTCCTGTGACTTGAGCGCCTCGCCGATGCGTACGTCATCCTCGATGTCGTTGATGACCACGAACGCGCCGCCGGTCTTGCCGCCTGGCTCGCGGTCGGGAAACAGCGTCATCCGGACCCAGCGCAGCTCCCCGGACGAGGACCGCTCGCGGCGGTCGTAACTCACCGTCGCGCCCGCAAACGCGCGCTCCATGTAGCTCTGCATCTCGGCGAGCGCGTCGGTCGCGAGGAAGTTCTTGAGCGGCTGGCCCAGGAGATCTTCGATCTGGCCGCCGATGTATTTGCCGTAGGGCTTGTTGGCGAAGCGCAGCCGCAGCGCGCGGTCGAAATAAAAGATCGGCAGGCCGACGCTGTCGGTGACGATGCGTAAGCGATGCTCACGCTCACCCGCCTCGAGCTCGAGGCGCTTGATGTTGTCGACGTCGGTGAAAGTGGACAGCACGCCGCGAACGTCGCCCCGCGACCCGCGATCCGGGTAATAATCGACGCGGATCCAGAAAGCGTTGCGCTTGACCGAGGTAAGTTGGCGTTCGAAGCTGACGCGCTCGCCGGAAAGCGCAGCTTCGAGATAAGCGTGATAGAGCTGGTAGAGCTCGCGGCCATCGACCTCGACGACTTCGCGGCCGATCACTTCGGCGTGGGAGCGGCCGGTCCAGTCGAGGAAGGCACGATTGACGAAACGATAGCGCTGGTCCACGTCGATGTAACAGACCGGCAGGCCGAGCGCGTTCAGCTTGCGCTGGGAAAGCGCCAGCAAGGACTCCCGTTCCATTCCCTCGCTCGTGGTCTGCAGCGTCGGGGAATCGAGCCGGGTCAGTGATCTCGTGAGCGCCATGGTACCGGTCGCGCCACCCTCTCCTTTAGCCCCGTTAAAGGCAGGGAAACAGGCAGCCATCGCAGTCTTAGGGTCTAAACAGGGACTAACAAGCAAGGAACCTGCCATCGACCAGTGGCAGGCGCGATGCCGCATATGCGGGGCTTTCTATGGCTTTTCATTGGCTTGCACGCTCTGTCACGCTACAATCGCCGTCACAAAATCACCCCGGACGGCACATCGGGAGAACCTTGGTCCTTCGACCTTTCGTCCTCCAACTACGCGCGTCGGAAGTCCCCATGTCGCGTGAACGCGCCGGCCTTCGGACTGGCCTTTTCACCGCTCGGTGGTGCCTTGCCCTGTTATTGACGCCGATGACAGCCTGGGGCGCTCCGGTCGAGCCGCCCGCGGCACTCGGCGTTCCGATCGACTTTGTTCTCTTTGCGTTGACTCTGGCAGGTGTCGCGCTCTTTCACCGACACACGCTAGCGATCGCCTTGACCGGCCTCGCTGTGATCTCGCTGTTCAAGATCGCGGTCTCGCCGTTCGCCGAAGGGCCGGGGCTCGATGGCTGGCTTTCGCATTTCGGTCACGAATGGGTGCTGCTTACGAACCTGCTCGGCCTGCTGCTCGGTTTTGCGTTGCTGTCGAAGCACTTCGAGGCGAGCAACGTCCCTGCCCGGCTGCCGCAATTCCTGCCCGACGACTGGAAGGGCGGCCTTGTGCTGCTGGTGATGATCTTCGTGCTGTCGAGCTTTCTCGACAACATCGCCGCCGCGCTCATCGGCGGCACGATCGCGCGCGCGGTGTTCCGGAACAAGGTGCACATCGGCTATCTTGCGGCGATCGTCGCCGCGTCGAATGCGGGCGGCTCGGGCAGTGTCGTCGGCGACACGACGACGACGATGATGTGGATCGATGGCGTGCACCCTTTGCAGGTGCTCGAAGCGTATGTTGCGGCCGGCACGGCAATGCTCGTTTTCGGGGTGCCCGCCGCGCTGCAGCAGCAGCGCTACTCGCCCATCACGAAGGACCCCGTCGCCGGCATGGTGGTCGATTGGGCGCGCGTCTTTATCGTGGCCTTGATTCTGGTCACCGCGATCGTGGTCAACGTGGTCATCAACGTTCGCTTCAACGAGATCTCCGATACTTTCCCCTTCATCGGCGCCGCCGTATGGGTAGCGTTGCTGGTGTGCGTACCGCTGCGCCGGCCGGCATGGGGCGAGCTGCCCGGAGCCATACGCGGCAGCATTTTTCTGCTGTCGCTGGTTCTCGCTGCGTCGATGATGCCGGTGCACAAGCTTCCGGACGCGTCGTGGCGCGTGGCGCTCGGGCTGGGCTTTGTCTCGGCTGTGTTCGACAACATTCCGCTCACTGCGCTGGCGTTGCAGCAGGGCGGCTACGACTGGGGCTATCTGGCGTATGGTGTGGGCTTCGGCGGCTCGATGATCTGGTTCGGCTCATCGGCCGGGGTGGCATTGTCGAACATGTTCCCCGAGGGCAAGGATGCGATTGCTTGGGTTCGCGGCGGATGGCACGTGGCCGTCGCGTACGTGATCGGATTTTTTGTGATGCTTGCCGTGCTGGGCTGGTATCCGCAGCCGAAGCACCAGGCGCCGATGCTGGCGCCGAAAACCGTCACCGCGCCGACAAGCTTGTCCTGACGGAAAGGAAAGTGGCAGGGCGCAACGCCCTGCCACACCAACCTTCGACCAGCTGTCCAATGCCGCGAGCAACAGGCTCACGGATTGTCGCGCACTCTAGCGCCTCCAGCCACCCTCTTCGAAGCGCCAGCGCCCTTCGTGTTCCACCCAGGTGTGCGGCGCGTAGTGATAGCCGTGACGTTCGCCCACCCAGCGCCCGCCCACCCAGACGTGGCGGTGACCGTTCCAGTTCCAGTAGCCGGGCGCCCATACGTAACCGACCCTGGCCGCCGGAACGACTTCGACCCTGGGCGGAGGCGGTGCGACGTCGATGTCCACATACACTCTCGCCTCGCCGGCGACCGGTACCGCGATCGCCCCCAGGGCCAGCGCTGCAACAACGATTCGAGTTCGCATTGACATCTCATCCTCCCACAGTTGGTTAAGTTTCCAGTGGACGCGGTGTGTAGCGCCCGCACGGTCCACTAACGCTTGTGATTGCGTGGGTGTTGACAGTTCGTGCCACGTATTGGTTTCGCGCGACGGGCCGACGCGACCATTTTGCATCGGTGTAGGACGAGGGCTGACAATTGCCCAATGGTGTTTGCAGACCACAACACGCATCAGAGCGATGGCCTGGCGTTTTGTGAAGCGCTAGTTCGACGCTTGTGAGGCCGGCGCCGAATCGACAACGAGAATGTGAACGCGGAACGGTCCGTGCGCGCCAAGCACGATAGTCTGCTCGATATCGCCGGTGCGCGACGGTCCGGAGATCATATTGATCGCGCGCGGAACGCTGCCGCACTCCTTGCGGATCAGGAGAAACGCATCTTCCATCGTGTCGACAATGCGATTGGCGGAAACGATGGCGACGTGGGTATCCGGCAGCAGCGTGGTCGCGGTCGGCGTGTCGGCCCCCGATAAAACGACCAGCGTGCCGGTTTCGGCGATGGCGCAGAATACGCCGGTGATACCGAGGCGGTCGTCGCCCACCGTCGGCCGCGCTTCCACCCTCAATCCGGCTCGGGTCCAATCCAGGTCCGCGAATTCCGGCCAGCACACGCCGCGATGCGACTTTTGGGTAACCAACGCCGGCGCCAGCTCGAGCGCGTCGAGGTAAGCCGCGACCGCCGCCGGAATCTCGTTGCGATCGCTGACACGGGCAACGGTGCTCTCCATGTCGCCCGCGCGCCTGATGAAGCGCGGGATGCGATCGCCGTCGAACGCCGGTGCCGGTCCTCGAGCATGCGCGTCGAGGTACGCTTGCGCCTCGGCCAGCGCCGCCTGATCGGTGCCGGTCTTGCCGAGCGCCTGGCGCACGCGGCCGAGCACCGTGTCGCGCGAGCTTGTCACCGGACGTTCGCGCGCATGAACGCCGCGATACGCTCGACGCCGTCGCGAATCATGGCCGGCGACGCCGCATAGGAGAAACGGATGTGCTGGCCGTCGCCGGGAACGCGGCGCCCGAAATGAATGTCCGCGAGCACCGCGACGCCTGCATCGTAGAGCAGGCGCTTGCGCAGCTCCTCGGAATCCGCGCAGCCGCTTTGCTTGCACGCTTTAGTGACGTTGGGCCAGGCGTAAAAAGCGCCGCCCGGCGTCTTGCAGGTGAAGCCCGGCACCTGCTTCAACAGCCCGACGATCAGGTCGCGGCGCTCGAGGAACGATGCGCGCATCGCGTCGGCCGCATCCTGCGGCCCGTTGATCGCCTCCACCGCAGCCCATTGGCTGATTTGCGACGCGCACGAGTCGGTGTTGGTGATCCAGCGCGTGAAAACCGGCGCGAGTGTGCGGTTGGCTACGAATCCGATGCGCCAACCGGTCATCGCCCAGGTCTTGGACGCGCCGTCGGATATGACGGTGCGCGAGACCATGCCGGGGAATTGCGCCAGCGACACGAATTCGCCGTCGTAACTCAACCGCGAGTAGATCTCGTCGGCGAACACCCAGATCTGCGGGTGGCGGCGGAGGATCTCGGCAATCGCCTCCAGATCGGCGCGTTTCAAAATCCCACCGGTCGGGTTGTGCGGCGTGTTGAGAATGAGAAGCTTGGTTTGCGGCGTGATCTTCGCTTCGAGCTCGTGCGGATCGAATGCGAAATCGCGCGATTCCTTGAGATAGATCGGCACCGGTACCGCGCCATTGGCGATGATCTGCGATTCGTAAATGGGAAATCCGGGCACCGGATAGATCACTTCGTCGTTGGCGCCAAAGTCGGTCACGGACGCGATGGTGTAGGCGATGAACGGCTTGGCGCCGGCGCCGACGACCACTTCCTCCGGCGCGATGTCGAGCCCCCGCCGAGCACCCATGTCGCGCGCCGCCGCCGCGCGAAGCTCGTCGATCCCGGCCGACGGCGTGTAACCGTGCTTGCCGCCGCGAATCGCCGCAACGCCCGCGTCCTGGATATTGGAAGGCGTCGGAAAATCCGGCTGGCCGATGCAGAACGACACGATGTCCCGGCCCTGCCGGGCAAGGGCGTTGACCTCGGCCAGGACCACGAATGCATTCTCGGTTCCAAGGCTCTCGCCGCGGCGGCTGATCTTGAGCGCGGCATTCGGCGAATCGAGCGGCGGGTTCATCGCGCGCCTCCATTTTTCTTCCGCAGCGCAGCCAGCTCGCGAAATGTTTTCCCCGCAGGCGCCGGCATGTCACGATTATCGGTCCAGCCCCCGCCGAACGGCAAGCGGTGAATCAGCCGCTCGCGGTCACCCATCCACGAAAGCAGACGCGCGCCAACGCGCGTCGTCAGCGCGTACAGTGCGGGCCGCGACGCGAGCCACGACCAGGCTCGCAAGCCCGCGCGCTCGTGCCATGGACGCAGCTGGCGATCGAATTGCTGCTCGCGGAGCTTTCGCAGCAGATCCGGTAGCGGGATCTTCACCGGGCAGACGACGCCGCATTGGTTGCACAGCGTTGAAGCCTGCGGCAAATCGAGCGCGTTCTCGATGCCGATATACGCGGGCGTCAGGATCGAGCCGATCGGCCCGGGATAAACCCAGCCGTACGAGTGACCGCCGATGTTCTGATAGACCGGGCAATGGTTCATGCACGCACCGCAACGGATGCAGCGCAGCGCTTCCTTGAGCTCGCCCGCGAGCACGCCGCTGCGCCCGGCGTCGACTAGGATGAAGTACATGTGCTCGGCGCCGTTGAACACGCCTTCGCCTTTGACCCCGGTGAGGATGTCGACGTAGTTGGAAATCGACTGGCCGGTCGCCGATCGAGGCAGGAGCCGCATCAGCGTTGCGACGTCTTCCAGCGTCGGGACGATCTTCTCGATGCCGGAAATGGCGACGTGAACTTTCGGCAGGGTCGTGGTCAGCGTCGCGTTGCCTTCGTTGGTCACCACCACCACCGAGCCGGTTTCGGCGACGAAAAAATTGCCGCCGGAAATACCCATATCGGCGGTCAGGTAGTGGGCACGTAAAACGCCGCGCGCCTCGAGGCAAAGCTCGGCGATCCCGGTCTTGCGCGCCGTTCCGTGCACCCTGGCAAACAGGTCCGAGACTTCTTCCTTGCTCTTGTGCAATGCCGGACCGATGATGTGCGACGGCGGCTCGTAGTCATTGATCTGGAGGATGTACTCCCCGAGATCGGTCTCGACGACCTGCCCGCCGGCCGCTTCGATGGCCCGATCCAGTGCCGATTCTTCGCTGACCATCGACTTCGACTTGATGGTCTTGCGCACGCCGTGACGTTTCGCGATGTCGAGCACGTGTTGGTTGACTTCGTCCGGCGTCGCCGCCCAGAGCACGGTGGCGCCGCGCGCGGTGGCGTTTTTTTCGAAAATCTCCAGCCATATGTCGAGACGGTCGAGAGCCCGCTGGCGGATGGCGCGTGCCGCCTCGCGCGTCGCTTCGAAATCGTCGAGCTCGAACAAGGACTCGCGGCGTTTGGCGACGAATTTGCCCTTGATCTTTTGCAGGTTGCCCTGAAGCTGCGCGTTGCCCATGTTGTCATGGGCGCGCTCCTTGAAATGCATCGATGCGATTTGCATTGCGATCCTTGTCAGCCGGTGCTACAGCTCGTCGCCGGCCAGCACCTCGGCGACGTGCAGAATCCTGGTCTTCATGTCGCCCCGCCGCCGCAGCCTGCCCTCGATATTGAGCATGCACCCGAGATCGCCCAGCACGACTGCGTCCGCTCCCGACTGCGCCACGAACTCGCATTTGTTGTCGGCAAGCCGCGATGAGATCTCGCCATATTTAATCGAGAATGTTCCGCCGAAGCCACAGCAGGTTTCGCATTCCGTCATTTCCCTGAGATTGAGCCCCGGCATTTTGGCCAGCAGCCTGCGAGGCTGCTGCTTGACCCCCATTTCGCGCAAGCCGGCGCAGGCGTCGTGATAGGTGACGGTGCCGACAAATTTACCCGGGATCGACTCCAGCCTGAGGACGTTGACCAGAAAGTCGGTGAGCTCCCAGGTCCTGGCGCCGAGCGCGCCTGCGCGCCGAAGCATCGCCGGGTCGTCACGAAAAAGATCCGCGTAATGCGTCTTGATCATGCCGGTACACGACCCGGAAGGCGCGACCAGATAGTCGCAACCCTCGAATTCCCCGATCAGCTTGGATGCAAGCGCGATCGCGCCCTTGCGGTCACCCGAGTTATAGCCGGGCTGGCCGCAACACGTTTGCGTCGCGGGTACGATCACCTGCGCGCCGCCGAATTCGAGCAGCTTGATCGCGGCGAAGCCGATCGATGGACGCATCAGGTCGACGAGGCAGGTGACGAAAAACCCGACGCGCATGATGTCAGCGAGCGTGCAAGGTCAGTATGAGCGGGTCAGGGCGAGGACGCACATTCCCATCAACTGCTGGGGGAAGATGCCGAAGAACAACAGCGAGAGCCCGTTGAGCGACAGCAATACCCGCATGTCGGTTCGCGCCTCGAGCGGTGCCTTGTCCACCGGCTCGTCGAAATACATGAGCTTGACGATCCGCAGGTAGTAGAAAGCGCCGATCAGCGAGGCCAGCACCGCGACGACCGCAAGCCATACCAGGCCAACCTCGACGGCCGCCTCGATCACCGAGAACTTGGCGTAGAAGCCGACCGTTGGCGGCACGCCGGCGAGCGAGAACATGGTGAGCAGCATCAGAAACGCGTACCACGGACTTCGCTGGTTCAGGCCCTTGAAGTCATCCAGATTTTCGGCCTCGAAACCGGCACGGGACAAAAGCAGCACGGTCCCGAAGCCTGCTAGGCTGCTCATCACGTAAGTCACGATGTAGAACATGGCCGCACTGTAGCCATTGACGTTGGCGGCAAGAAAACCCATGAGCATGAAGCCCATATTGGCGATGGCCGAGTACGCGAGCATCCGCTTGACGTTGGTCTGGGCGATCGCGATCACATTGCCGACGATCATCGACAGCAGCGAAAGGACGATCAGCATCCCCTGCCAGTCGAAGGCCAGTGCCGCGAGCGAACCCACCAGGATCCGGGTCATGAACGCAAACGCGGCGAACTCCGGCGCGCTGCCGATGAAAAGGGTGATCGCCGTCGGTGCGCCGTGGTACACGTCGGGCACCCACATGTGGTACGGGACTGCACCCAGCTTGAATGCAATCGCCGAAACGACGAACACCAATCCGAAAATAAGAATGATCCGGTTGGCATGGCCGCTGAAAATGATCGCAGTTACGCGGCTGATCTCCAGTGTGCCGGTGGCGCCGTAGATCATCGAGATGCCGTACAACAGCAGGCCGGATGCGAGCGCGCCGAGCACGAAATACTTCATCGACGCTTCCACCGCGGTGCCGGAATCGCGATGCAGCGCAACCATCGCGTATATCGACAGCGACATGAGCTCGAGCCCCAGATAGAGCGTCAGGAAATGGTTTGCCGAGATCATGACCATCATCCCGAGCAGCGCGAACATCGCCAGCACGAAGGTTTCTCCGCGGAACAAGCCACGCGCGGCGAGGTAGCCGCGCGAGTAGACGAGCATCAATATGACCGTGAGGCAGGTCAGGAAGCTCAGCACGTCGCCGAAAGCGTCGGCCACGAACATATTGCCGAAGGTGCGAACGGGAGTCTCGTGAAACACGCAGAGGGTCGCCAGTGCGGTTGCCGCAATCCCGATCAGCGTCAGCCAGTAGGAGAGGTGACGCCGCGGCTCCGATACGAACAAATCGATCATCAGCACCGCGCACGCGCTGCCCAGCAACAGTATCTCCGGCAGTGCTGGAACGTAGTCGAAGGCAAGTGTCGGGATTGCCGGCATCACAACTTGCTCTTGGCTACGTGCGCAAGCAGATCCGTGACCGACGCATGCATCACGTCGGTGAACGGCTTCGGGTAGAGGCCCAGGGCCAGGACGGCGACTACAAGTGTTGCCAGCAGCCAGAATTCCCGGCGCGAGACATCCTTCAGCGCGGCAACTCGTTCGTTGGCGATGGCGCCGAACCAGACGCGCTTGTACATCCACAGCGTATACGCCGCGCCGAGGATCATGATCGTCGCGGCAAGAAAGCCGAGCCAGAAATTGACCTTGACCGCGGCGAGGATGACCATGAACTCACCGACGAATCCGCTCGTTCCCGGCAGGCCGGCATTGGCCATCGCGAAAAACATGGCCAGGGCGGCGAACGTGGGCATGGTATTGGCGACTCCGCCATAGTCCGATATCAGCCGGCTGTGCATGCGGTCGTAGAGCACGCCGACGCAGAGAAACATCGCAGCGGACACGAAGCCGTGGGAGATCATCTGCGTGAGGCCGCCCTCGACGCCCATTTCGTTGAACAGGAAAAATCCCAGCGTGACGAATCCCATATGCGAGATGGACGAATAGGCGATCAGTTTCTTCATGTCCGCCTGGACCAGCGCGACAAATCCGATATAAACGACCGCGATCAGCGACAGCGTGATCACGAAGCCGGCCAGGTAACGGCTCGCGTCGGGGACGATGGGAAGAATGAAGCGCACGAAGCCGTAGGCGCCCACTTTGAGCGTGATCGCCGCCAACACCACCGAACCGCCGGTCGGCGCCTCGACGTGCGCGTCGGGCAGCCAGGTGTGCACCGGCCACATCGGCACCTTGACCGCGAAGGCGAAAAAGAACGCGACAAAAAGCAGCACCTGCGCCTTGAGCGACAACGGCAGCTGATACCACTCGAGAATCGAAAAGGTCCCGCCGCTGACGGAGTAGAGGTAGATCAGCGCGACAAGCATCAGGACCGAGCCGAGAAACGTGTACAGAAAAAACTTGATCGCGGCGTAGACGCGGTTCGGGCCGCCCCAGATGCCGATGATCAGGTACATCGGAATCAGCATCCCTTCGAAGAAGACATAGAACAGTATGCCGTCGAGGGCGGCGAACACGCCGTTGACGAGCCCCGACATGATCAGGAAGGCGGCCATGTACTGCGCGACCTTTTTCTCGATCACGATCCAGCCGGCCCAGACCACGAGCACGGTGATGAAGCTGTTGAGAAGCACCAGCAGCACCGAGATCCCGTCGACGCCGAGAAGATAATTGATGTTGAATCGGGGAATCCACTCCTTGAACTCGACGAACTGCATTTCCGAGGTGCCTAGCGCGAAATGCGTGTAAAGCGGAATCGTCACCGCGAAGCCCGCGATCGACCCGACGAGCGCCAGCCAGCGCGCGGCGGCGGCATCGCGGTCGCGATGGACCGCGAGCACCAGCGACCCAGACACGATCGGCACCCAGATCGCGAGACTGAGATAAGGCAGCATGGTCATTGCGGATGGTGCCGGCTATCGTCCTACCCACCACGTCAAGAGCGCGAATACGCCGATGATCATGGTGAATGCGTAGTGATAGACATACCCCGATTGGATCTTGCGCAACAGTGCCGAAGTCGCACCCACGAGGTGCGCGCTGCCGTTGACGAAGAAGCCGTCGATGATCGACCGGTCGCCGACGTTGGAGAACAGCGCGCCGATCCGGCGAAAGCCGCCGGCGAAGAACCAGTCGTTGAAGCGGTCGATGTAGTAGTTGTTGATAAGCAGGGCGTAGAGAGCTCCTGTCTTCGCCTGTATCTTCTCCGGCAGATCGGTGCGCTTGATGTAGAGCAGCCACGCGGTCGCGATACCCGCCACCGCCAGCCAGAACGGCAGACCAAGCAACCCGTGCTCGATGAACGGCACCGCGCCCTCCCACTCCTCGCGCATGACAGCCAGTCCGCCATGCTGGGCCGCAATTGCGACCGAGCTGCCGAAATAATCCCCGAACAGCACGGTGCCGACGTATGCCCAGCCTGAATACAGCGACGGAATCGCCAGCAGCACCAGCGGCACCGTTATCACCCACGGGCTTTCGCGGGGCGTTGCGCCGTGCCCATGTTCTTCATGGCCGGGCGCCACGTGCGCCTGCTTTGCGTCGTGATCGTCGATATGCGCGGGCTCGGAATGACGGAAGCGCTCCTTGCCGTGAAAGGCGAGAAACAACATGCGGAAGGTGTAGAACGCGGTCAGAAATACGGACGCGGTCACGGCGAATTGCGCATAGCCATGACCACCCACCGACGATAGCTGCACGGCGTCGATGATGGCGTCCTTGGAAAAGAAGCCGGCAAAAGGCGGGATCCCCGCCAGCGCCAGCGCTCCGACCCACATCGTCGCGTAGGTGACGGGCATGTAGCGACGCAGGCCGCCCATTTTTCGCAGATCCTGCTCGTGGTGAAGGGCGAGGATCACCGAGCCCGCGCCCAGGAATAGGAGCGCCTTGAAGAACGCGTGCGTCATCAGATGAAAAATCGCCGCCGGATACGCCGACACGCCGAGCGCGACCGTCATGTAGCCGAGCTGCGACAGCGTCGAGTAGGCGATGACTCTCTTGATGTCGTTCTGAACGATGCCCAGCAGCGCCATGAACAGCGCTGTCGTTGCGCCGATGACGGTGACGAACGACAGCGCGGTGTCGGACAGCTCGAAGAGCGGGCTCATGCGCGCGACCATGAATATGCCGGCGGTTACCATCGTCGCCGCGTGGATCAGCGCCGAGATCGGCGTCGGACCTTCCATCGAGTCCGGCAGCCAGACGTGCAGCGGAAACTGCGCGCTCTTGCCCATGGCGCCGACAAAAAGTGCGATGCAGATCGCGGTCATGAGCGGCCACGGCGCGCCGGCGCCGACGTCGAGTACCGTGGTCGCGAGCTTCGGCGCGGCGCCGAACACCGTCGCGTAGTCGAGCGATCCGAAAAAGGCGACGATCAGCCCGATGCCCAGGACGAAGCCGAAGTCGCCGACGCGGTTGGCAAGAAAGGCCTTCAGGCTGGCGTAGATGGCCGTCGGCCGGGTAAACCAGAAGCCGATCAGCAGATACGAGACCAGCCCGACCGCTTCCCAGCCGAAGAAGAGCTGCAGGAAGTTGTTGGCCATCACCAGCATCAGCATGCTGAACGTGAACAGCGAGATGTAGGAAAAGAAGCGCGTGTACCCGGGGTCGTCCGCCATGTAGCCGATGGTGTAGATGTGCACCATCAGCGACACGAAGGTGACCACGACCATCATCAGCGCGGTCAAGGGGTCGATCAGAAATCCGATCGTGAACTTGACGTTGCCCGAGGTCATCCAGACATAGATGTCACCGTTGAATGCATGGCCGGCGAGCACATCGCGGAGAACGATTCCCGAGCCGACGAAAGAAACCGCGACCCCGAGTATGCAGATCCAGTGCGACACGGCGCGGCCGAGTTTCGAGCCCCAAAGGCCGACGACGATTGCGCCGGCCAGCGGAGCGATCGCGATGAGCAGATAGAGCTGCTGCATGCTCATGAGGTCCGCCCGGCAACGGGATCGACCGCGCTGTTGAACACGTCAGCCACGAGAGTTAGCCACGTAAGGTCCTCAGGTCCTCGACGTCGATCGAGCCCACGCTGCGGAATAGAAGTACCAGGATCGCCAGTCCGATCGCCGATTCGGCGGCCGCGACCGTGAGAATGAAAAAGACGAAGATCTGTCCCGCGCTATCGTCGAGATAGTACGAGAAGGCGATGAAGTTGAGGTTCACGGCGAGCAACATCAGCTCGATCGCCATCAGCATGATGATGACGTTGCGGCGGTTCAAAAAAATGCCGATGACGCTGATGGCGAACAGTATTGCCCCCAGCACCAGATAATGCGACAGCGTCGGTTGCGAAAGCAGCGACAATTCGAACCCCCCAAAGACGTCCGGCGCTTGGCCGGAGCCATGCTACGTCGATCGGCGCAAGCAGCCGCTCATGATTCCTTTTTCTCGACCGGCATGTCGATCATCCGGAGCCTGTCGGCGCGGCGGACCCTGACCTGCTCGTTCGGATTCTGATACTTCGTCTCGCGCCGCGTGCGGTGCGTCAGCGCGATGGCGGCGATGATCGCGACCAGAAGAATCACCGCCGCGATTTCGAACGGAAATGCGTAATCGGTGTAAAGCTGTCGTCCCAGGGCGCTGGTATTGCTGTAACCGGGCCCCGTCTGGCCGGGGCTCGGCGTCGAGCCCGGGGCCAGGTAACCGCCGATCAAAACCAGCGCCATCTCGACGAGAATGAGAACGCCAACGGTCGCGCCGACCGGAATGTAGCCTCGAAACCCTTCGCGCATCTTGTCGAAATTCACGTCCAGCATCATCACCACGAACAAAAACAGCACCATCACCGCGCCGACGTAGACCAGCACCAGCGCGATCGCCAGGAATTCCGCCTGCAGCAGCATCCACACGCCGGCGGAGCTGAAAAAAGACAGCACCAGCCACAACGCCGAATGGACCGGATTGCGGCTAGTGATCACGCGCAGCGCTGCGAACACGAGGATCGCGGCGAAGGCGTAGAAAATAAGGGCCAGGTTGGTCATCGATAGCGCGCGTCTTCGGCTCGATCGGCGGCGATCTGCGCTTCGTAGCGGTCGCCGACCGCCAGCAGCATCTCCTTGGTGTAGATCAGGTCCCCGCGCTTCTCGCCGTGGTATTCCAGAATGCGGGTCTCGACGATGGAGTCGACCGGGCAGCTCTCCTCACAAAAGCCGCAAAAGATGCACTTGGTGAGGTCGATGTCGTAGCGCGTGGTGCGCCGTGTGCCGTCGTCGCGCTGTTCCGACTCGATGGTGATCGCCAGCGCCGGACAGACTGCCTCGCAGAGCTTGCACGCGATGCAGCGCTCCTCGCCGTTGGGATAGCGGCGCAGCGCGTGCAAGCCGCGAAAGCGTCCGCTCTGCGGAGTCTTTTCTTCCGGGAACTGCACGGTGACCTTGCGCGCAAACATATTGCCGCCTGTCACCCATAGGCCTTTCCAGAGCTCGACCAGTAGATAGGTGTTGAAGAAATCGCGCACTCTTTGAAGCATGGCCGTTCCTCAGTCGAATAGCTCAGTGAAACAGATACGCCCAGCGCGTCTGCATTATCGCGCCGAGAAACACGATCCATACCAGCGTAATCGGAATGAACACCTTCCAGCCCAGGCGCATGATCTGGTCGTAGCGGTAGCGCGGAAACGTCGCCCGTATCCAGAGAAAGATGAACAGCACGCCGCACATCTTGAGCAGGAGCCACGGCATGCCGTCGGGGATGGTCGGCCACGGCGAGAGCCACCCTCCCAGGAACATGATCGAGGCGAGCGCCGAGATCAGGATCATGTTCATGTACTCGGCGAGGAAAAAAACCGCGAAAGCCACGCCCGAATACTCGACGTGGAACCCGGCGACGATCTCGGATTCGCCTTCCGCGACGTCGAACGGATGGCGGTTGGTCTCGGCGATGCCGGACACGAGATAGACCACGAACAGGGGAAACAGCGGCCAGATGTACCAGTGCGACAAGCCGCCCGACTGGTTGCGGACGATGTCGCTGAGGTTCAGGCTCGACGCCGCCATGAGCACGCCGACCAGCGCGAAGCCCATCGCAATTTCATAGGAAACGATCTGCGCCGCCGAGCGCAGGCAGCCGAGAAACGCGTACTTGGAGTTCGACGCCCAGCCGGCGAGGATCACTCCGTAGACGCCCACCGAGGTCATGGCGAGGATATAGAGCAGCCCGGCGTTGACGTTGGCGAGCACCAGTCCGTCGTCGAAGGGGATCACCGCCCATGCCGCGAGCGCCGGACCGATCGACAGCACTGGAGCGACGAAGAACAGCGTCCGGCTGGCGCCGGTCGGAACGACGATTTCCTTGAAGATGAGCTTGAAGACGTCGGCGAAGGGCTGCAGCAAACCCATCGGGCCGACGCGATTGGGACCGATACGTACCTGCATCCAGCCGATGACCTTGCGCTCGGCGAGCGTCAGGTAGGCGACGCAGAGGATAAGCGGAACCGTGATGGCGATGATCTTCGCCAATGTCCAGACCGTGGGCCAGGCCGCACCGAACAAGCGCTGCACCGGCAGCAGAAGCTCATCCATCACACGGGCTCCACGCCGATCGGACCGAACATGGGCCCTAGCATGCTGGTGGTTGCGTGCCCCGCCGCGACGCGCACGCATCCGTCGGGCACGCTTGCGTCAACCGCGATTTTCATCATCGCCTCGCCCCCCGCCTGACGGACGCGCGCGGCACCGCCGTCGATGAGCTTAAGGGCGGCCAGCGTCGCCGCGTTGACGCGCGCCAGCGGCGCCCTGGCATCCCTTGTCTTCTGCAGCGATGGCGCGCGGCGAACCAGCGGATCGGTGAAATAGATGGGAACGTCGGCGACGCGCTCCGGCGCGCGCACACCGCCGTCGCCGTGATTGGCATCGGCGGCCACGCGCGAGTCGATCGCGGTCCGCGTCGCGTTGGACAGCCGCGCGGTAATTTCGTCCTGCGATGGCAGCTCGCGGCGCACGGCTTCGATGCTGTCGTAGCCGAAGCCGGCGAGACCGAGCATCGATCCCAACACCCGCAATACTTTCCATGCCGGACGCGCCAGGCCAAGCGGCAGCACCACGGCGGTGAATTCCTGGGCGCGGCCCTCGCAATTGACGAAGGTGCCTGCCGTCTCGGTGAAAGGGGCAACCGGCAGTATCACGTCGGCGTAGTCGACCGCGTCGTGCTTGAAGGGTGAAAGCGAGACCACGAATTCGGCCGCGGAAAGCGCCGCACGCGCACGTGCGGAATCGGCCGTATCCAGCTCCGGCTCGGCGTGCAGAAGCAGGAATGCCTTTGCAGGAAGGCCGTCTCCGGCGCCCAGCATCGCCGCGGCATTCAGACCGCTTGCGTTCGGCAACGCGGAGGCGAGGTGACCGCCGAGCGTATTCGCTGCCTCGGTCAGGAAGCCCAAGCGCGCGCCGGTCAGCTCGGCGACTGCCTGCGCCAGCGCATGCAGCTGCGCCGCCTGCGGGTGCTGCTGCGCGAAGTTGCCGAGGAAAATGCCTTTGCCGCCGCCTTCGCCGCCGCTTTTGCCACCTGCGCTAATCCCTTCCATCAAACTCGCGGCAATCGCCTTCGCGACGTCGGACGCCTCGATTCCGGCGAGCGCCGCGGGCGCCGGCGTGCCTCTCGCGGCTGCGGCGGCAACGACCATCTCGGCCAGTGCTCGCGGGAGCCGCGAAGGCGCGACCACGGACTCGTGCGCCAGCGTGATCAGCAGCTCGTCGGCTGCGGAATGCAGGATCGA
>DATMNH010000007.1:0-10905 GCA_035568975.1 Casimicrobiaceae bacterium | reverse complement strand
CGAGGCAGGCTGGCTGGTGGATATACCCAAGGCTTCGATGTACGTCTGGGCCAAGATTCCCGACGCCTACAAGGAGCTCGGATCGCTAGAGTTCACGAAAAAGCTGATGGCGCAGGCGAAGGTGTCGGTGTCGCCTGGCATCGGCTTCGGTGAGTTCGGCGATCAGCATGTCCGGTTCGCGATGATCGAGAACGAGAGCAGGACCCGTCAAGCCATTCGCGGCATCAAGCAGATGTTTCGCGACGACCGATTGCTCTAATCAGGCCCTGAGCGAGCGATGGCTCAAATACCCATAAGACCTCTACAGGTGGGATTGCTGGGCATGGGCACCGTGGGTTGCGGCACCTGGACAGTCCTGAAGCGCAACGAGGAGGAGATCACGCGCCGCGCCGGCAGGCCGATTCGCATCACCTGGATCGCGACCCGCACCCTGGATCGCGCGCACCAAGCCACGCGCGGCGCGAAGGGCGTCCATCTCACCACGGATCCGGAAGCGGTAATCGACCGTCCCGACGTGGACATCATCGTCGAGCTGATCGGCGGCATCGAGCCGGCGAAATCGTATGTGCTTCGCGCGATAGCCAACGGCAAGCATGTCGTGACCGCCAACAAGGCGCTCCTTGCCCGGCATGGCAACGAGATTTTCGCGGCGGCGCAGAAGACCGGCGTGATGGTCGCGTTCGAGGCCGCGGTCGCCGGCGGAATTCCGATCATCAAGGCGCTGCGCGAGGGGCTGACCGCCAACCGCATCGAATGGATCGCCGGCATCATCAACGGCACCAGCAACTTCATCCTCTCCGAGATGCGCGCGACCGGCGCGCCGTTCGCGACGGTGCTGGCCGAGGCACAGGCGCGCGGCTACGCGGAGGCGGATCCCACCTTCGACGTCGAAGGCATTGACGCCGCGCACAAGCTCACCATCATGTCGGCCATCGCCTTTGGCGTGCCGATGCAGCTCGACAAGGTCTACACCGAAGGGATCACGCGGCTCACGCGCGAGGATATTCGCTACGCCGAGGAGCTCGGATACCGGATCAAGCTGCTCGGCATCACCCGGCGCGCCTCGGTCGCGGACAGCGCGGACCGCGAAGGGATCGAGCTCAGGGTTCATCCGACGCTCGTGCCGGCGAAGCGCCTGATCGCGAACGTCGAAGGTGCGATGAACGCGGTACTGGTTAAGGGCGACGCCGTCGGAGCCACGCTGTACTACGGGCCGGGCGCCGGCGCAGAGCCGACCGCGAGCGCCGTCATCGCGGACCTGGTCGACGTCACCCGCATGCACACCGCGGACCCGGAGCATCGCGTTCCGCATCTCGCGTTTCAGCCCGACCAGCTCTCCAGCATTCCTTTTCTGCCGATGGGCGAGGTGCGAACGAGCTATTACTTGCGCATGCGGGTGCTCGACCGGCCGGGCGTGCTGGCTGACATCACCCGTATACTCGCCGACCGCGAGATCTCGATCGATGCCATGATTCAGAAGGAGCCGCCCGAGGGCGAGGACCGGACCGATATCATTCTGCTCACGCACCTGTCGATCGAGCGCCAGGTCGTCGACGCGATCGCCAAGATCGAATCGCTGCCGACGGTCAACGGCAAGGTGGTGCGCATCCGGATGGAAGAGCTCAATTGATCGCGAAAGGCATGACAAAGAACGTCATCCCCGCGAAGGCGGGGATCCATTTTGCGGCCGTCAAAATGCCAATGGATTCCCGCCTTCGCGGGAATGACGACATTGTGGCTTTCGCGGGAATGACGACATTGTGGCTTTCGCGGGAACGACGACATTGTGGCTTTCGCGGGAACGACGACATCGTGGCTTTTGCAGCGATGATGATGTGTGGATCGGCTCGTCGCCCGCAAAGCGGAGCCAAGTGAATCTACGAGATCAGTGATGCGTTACGTCAGCACGCGCAGCGCCGGTTTCGGACCACTGCCGCCGCAGCCGTTTTCGGCGATACTGCTCGAGGGACTCGCCCCCGACGGCGGACTCGCGGTGCCCGAGAGCTATCCGCGTTTCACTCCCGCCGAGCTGGCGGCGTTGCGTCCGCTCGACTATCGTCAGCTCGCATTCGCGATTCTTTCGCGCTACGCCGACGACATTCCGGCCGCGGATCTGCAGACGATCATCGCCCGCACGTACACCGCGGCGACCTTCGGCAGCGACGAGATCGCACCGCTTCTCGCTCTCGAGCCGAATCTGTTTCTGCTTCGCGTGTCCAACGGTCCTACGCTCGCATTCAAGGACATCGCGCTGCAGCTCCTGGCCAATCTGTTCGAGTACGTGCTGGCGAAACAGCACGCGACGCTGAATATCCTGGGGGCGACCTCGGGCGATACCGGATCGTCGGCCGAGCTCGCCATGCGGGGCAAGCGCGGCCTGTCGGTCTTCATGCTGTCGCCCAAAGGCAAGATGAGCCCGTTTCAGACCGCGCAGATGTACTCGCTTACCGACGCCAACATCTTCAACATCGCCATCGATGGCGTATTCGACGACTGCCAGGATATCGTCAAGTCGATCGGCGCCGACGCGGAATTCAAGCGGCGGTTTCATCTTGGCGCCGTCAATTCCATCAACTGGGCGCGCATCGCGGCGCAGGTCGTGTATTACTTCAAGGGCTACTTTGCGGCAACGCGCGGCGACGACGAGCAAGTCTCCTTCGCGGTGCCATCGGGCAATTTCGGCAACGTGCTCGCCGGTCACGTTGCCAGACAGATGGGGCTTCCGATCCGACGCCTGATCGTCGCGACCAACGAGAACGACGTCCTCGACGAGTTTTTCAGGAGCGGTCGCTACCGCGTCCGCAGCGGAGCCGAGACCCTGCAGACGTCGAGCCCCTCGATGGATATTTCCAAGGCGTCGAATTTCGAGCGCTTCATTTTCGACCTCGCGGAACGTGACCCGGGCGCGGTCGCAAACCTGTGGCGGGACGTCGAAGCTCGCGGCGGATTCGACCTTGCAGGCACGCCGCTCGCGCCTCGATTGCGTGATGCCGGATTCGTCTCCGGTCGCAGCACGCATGCCGATCGCCTCAACATCATCCGCATGCTTGCCCAGCGCTATGACGTGGTGGTCGATCCGCATACCGCGGATGGCGTCAAGGTCGGGCTCGAGCATCGCGAAACCGGGGTGCCGCTCATTTGCATCGAAACCGCGCTGCCCGCCAAGTTTGCGGCGACGATACAAGAGGCATTGGGATACGAGCCGAAGAGACCTCAGGCGTACGAGGGTCTCGAAGCACTGCCGCAGCGATTTGTCAGTTTGCCCGCGGACCGCGCCGCAGTGAAGACTTATCTGGCCGAGCACGCGCATGCTTAAGCGGCCGCCTCCCATGAGTCAATGGTTGCGTGATCTCGGCCGGAACCTTTGGAGCGGCGCGCTCCTCGTCTTCGGACAACCGGTCAGCAAGCTTCGCTTTCGCATCGGAGTGCCGCAGCTGCTGATCTTGTTTGTCGTTTCTGCGTGGCTCGATCTCGCGGTCGACACGGTGCGGCGCGAGCCCGGCGCGACGTTCATGCTGACGGGACTGGTCAGCGAGGGGTTCTACGGCGCGCTGCTGATGCTTTTCGCGGCGTTGTTGGCGATGATCTTCCGCCAGCCTTCATTCGCGCTCGCGCTGCCGGTTATTTTGCTCTCCAGCGAGTGGCCGTTGCAGCTCGCCCGCCTGATCAGCGGGGCGGCGCTCGGTGGCGGTGCGGAGTCGTTTGGCGCCGCGGTGCGCGCGGAACAATTGATCCTGCTCTGGACCCTCTTCTGGCTATGGCGCTCGGCGGCGGTCAGCCTGGAGCCCAAATACCCCCACTACGCGCTGCGTTCGATAGGCGCGGCCATTTTGCTGTCGACTCCGCTCTGGTTCGCGCCCGCGCTCTTGCCCGATATGGCCTGGTGGGAAGCTCCGGAGCAGGAGCCAGCGCGCGACGCGCGCTTCCCGAGCCCGGCCTCGGAGGCGGTGTTGAGCGCGCAGCAGGAACTCTTCGACCAGGCGCTCGATGACCTCGCGGACGAGAGACCCGGGGTCACCGATCTCTACTTCGTTGGATTTGCACCGTACGCCGGAGAGGACGTGTTTCGCAAGGACATGGAGCTCGCGCGCGATCTTTTCGACCAGCGCTTCGACACCGAGGGTCGATCCATCGTGCTGCTCAATAATCCGAGGACGGTGTTGGAGCAGCCCATGGCCACGGTCACCAATCTGCGGGCGACACTCAAGGAGATCGGCGCCACCATCGATCGCGACGATGACGTGGTGATGGTGTATCTCGAGAGCCACGGTGGGCGCGATCATCGCCTGGCGGCCGAGTTTCCGCCGCTGGAGCTCGAGCAGCTCACCCCCGAGATGCTGCGTGGATTGCTCGACGAGGCCGCCATCAAGTGGCGCATCATCGTCGTGTCGGCGTGCTATTCCGGCGGCTACATCGAGCCGCTGAAGGATGACTTCACCCTGATCCTCACCGCGTCGGCCACCGACCGCACGTCGTTCGGATGTGGCACGGAAAGCAACGCCACCTATTTTGCCGATGCGCTGTTCCAGCACGCGCTTCGCTTCGAAGATTCGTTCGTCAAGGCGTTCGCTCAGGCACGAGAGCGCATCGCCGAGCACGAGCGGGAGCAGAAAGTGAGCCCGCCTTCGGACCCCCAGATCTATATCGGCGACGAAATGGCCGCCAAGCTTCCGAAGCTCGAGGCGACGCTGCGCGCCCGCCGCGCCGGGGGGACGATTTAATGAGCGTTACATAAGTGCGTCGCGCTCGAATCCTCAATGTCGTCATTCCCGCGAAAAAGGGAATCCATTAAGCATTGCATGAGTGCGTCGCACTCGATTCCTCAATGTCGTCATTCCCGCGAAGGCGGGAATCCATTGGCTTTTGACGGTAGCAAAATGGATCCCCGCCTTCGCGGGGATGACGCTATTGCGTGATGCCCCGTAGGGGGCGCCGCACCGCACCGCTCCGGCGCCGCACCGCACTGCATCGCTCTCCCGCACCGCACCGCACCGCGCCGGCGCCGCATGTTGGTAGAATCGTTCTTCATGCCATGCGCGGCCCGCTGAAATAGACACGCCTGGCGATGGCCCGTCCGCGCCCTTGCGCAACATTGTCCGATGGAAACCGCCAAAACGACCGCACGCCCGCTTGCGGGACTGAAAGTCCTCGAGCTCGGTCAATTGATCGCCGGTCCGTTTGCCGGCAAGGTCCTTGCCGAGTTTGGCGCCGAAGTCATCAAGATCGAGCCACCGAAATCGGGGAAGGACCCGGGCGGCGATCCTCTGCGGCAGTGGCGCCTCCTGCACGAGGGCACGTCGCTGTGGTGGTACGTGCAGGCGCGCAACAAGAAATCGGTGACCGCGAATCTGCGCATGGCGGAAGGGCAGGAGATCGCGCGGCGGCTCTCGCGCGATGCCGACATCGTCATCGAGAACTTTCGTCCCGGTACGCTGGAAAAATGGGGGCTTGGCTACGACGTGCTTGCCGCCGACAACCCCGGGCTCATCCTGCTTCGCCTGTCGGGTTTCGGACAGACGGGCCCGTACCGCGATCAGCCGGGCTTCGGCGCGGTCGGCGAATCGATGGGCGGCATGCGTCACGTCACGGGATTTCCGGAGCGACCTCCCGTGCGCATGAACATCAGCATAGGCGACGCGCTCGCCGCGTTGCACGGCGTGATCGGGGTGCTGATGGCGCTGCATCATCGCAATACGCGCGGAGGCAAGGGGCAGGTGGTCGACGTCGCATTGTACGAAGCGGTGTTCAACATGATGGAGAGCCTGATTCCCGATTACGATCTGCACGGCGAAATACGCGGCCGCATCGGGACCGGTCTTTCCAACATCGTCCCGTCCAACACTTATACGACGCGGGATGGGCACAGCGTGGTCATTGCGGGCAACGGCGACAGCATCTACAAGCGCCTGATGCATGCGATCGGGCGCGACGATCTCGGTCAGGATCCCGAGCTCGCGAGCAATGTCGGACGGGTCAAGCGTACCGCGGCGATCGACGGCGCGATCGGCGAATGGTCGGCAGCGCATGACCTCGACGATATTCTTCGCGTGCTCAAGGCCGCCGACGTTCCGCATGGCAAGATCTACACCGCCGCCGACATCGTCAACGATCCGCAATATCTTGCCCGCGAGATGATCCGACAGGTGAAGCTCGCCGACGGGACGCCGCTCAAGCTCCCCGGGATCGTGCCCAAGCTGTCGGACACACCAGGTGGGATGGATTGGGTCGGGCCGGCGCTGGGCGAGCACACCGACGCGGTCTTGCTCGCCGCGGGGTACGACAGCGGCGACATCGCGCGGCTGCGCGCGATCGGCGCAATTTGAAAACGACGAGGTAAGACCATGGAGCGCATCTTCATCCACGACGTCGTCGCCCGCGACGGCCTGCAGATCGAACCCGCTTGGGTGCCGACCGAACGCAAGATCGAGCTGATCGATCGGCTGTCGGCGACGGGTGTGGCCAAGATCGAGGCCACATCTTTCGTGTCGCCCAAGGCGGTGCCCAACCTTCGCGACGCCGAAGCCGTCGTGGCCGGCATCAGCCGTAATCCCGCGGTGACCTATGTTGCGCTGGTGCCGAATGCCCGCGGCGCCGAGCGCGCGCTTGGCGCCGACGTCGACGAGATCGTGCTGGTCGTCTCGGTGTCGGAGACGCACAACCGGGCGAACGTCCGCCGCAGCGTCGCCGAATCGTTCGCCGGCTTCCGCGAAGTCTTCGATGTGGTTCGCGGCCACCGTCAGTCCGTGGTCGGCGCGCTGGCAACGTCGTTTGGCTGCCCGTTCGAAGGCGTGATTCCGGAGCAGCAGGTGCTCGATGCCGTGGCTCGCTATGTCGAGCTCGGCGTCGACGCGGTGACTTTGGCCGACACCACGGGCATGGCGAATCCGCGCCAGGTCGAAGCGCTGGTGAAGCGCGTGCGAGCGTGCTGGCCGGATCTCGAACTCGCGCTGCACTTCCACAACACGCGCGGCATGGGCTTGGCGAATGTGCTTGCGGGGCTCGCTGCGGGCGTGACGCATTACGAGGCCTGTCTGGGTGGACTGGGCGGATGCCCTTTCGCGCCGGGCGCAACGGGAAACATCTGCACCGAGGATCTGGTGCACATGCTGCATTGCATGGGCTACGACACCGGAATCGATCTCGACCTCTTGCTCGCGACATCGCGGCGTCTGGGCGAGATCGTCGGACACGAGCTTCCGGGCCAGGTCGTCAAGGCAGGAAAAGCGACCGACCTGCATCCCGCGCCGCGCGAAACGGATGTTACGCCGGTTCGTTGATAGTTCGTTATGTAGTTCGCTGGCAGTTCGTTGACCGTCGGCTTACCGTTCGTTGACAGTTAAGCGTCGCTATGTGAGCATCGCCGCACGCAAGAGCGCCGAACGTGTGCCAAGCATCTGCCCCGATGGGGACGATTACCGAAATGGGTGATGGCGTCGCCAAAACCGCGTCGTCCGCGCGAAAGCGGGGACCCAGTGGCGTTGGTACGAAAGACACTGGATTCCCGCTTTCGCGGGAATGACGATATCCGGGCGTAACGCATCCAAGGAATGCTCAATTGGAAGCGCGCCCGAATCAACCGTTGTGCCATTGGAGGAACACATGACACCGTTTCGCAAACTCGCATCCGCCGCGTGCGCGACGCTCGCTTTGATGCTGCCGCTCGCGACGCACGCGCAAGGCAAGCTGGAAAAACCCAAGGTCAGCATCGCCGTGGGCGGCAAAGCCGCTTTCTACTATTTGCCGCTGACCATCGCCGAGCGGCTCAATTACTTCAAGGAGGAGGGGCTCGACATCGAGATCAGCGACTTCGAGGGCGGCTCGAAGGCACTGCAAGCGGTGGTCGGTGGCAGCGCGGATGTGGTCTCCGGCGCGTGGGAGAACACGATTGACCAGCAGCCGAAAGGGCTCCAGCTCCAGGGCTTTGTGCTACAAGGCCGCTACCCGATGATCTGCGTCGCGCTAGCCAAGGCCAAGGCTGCCAACTACAAGTCGCCCAAGGACCTCAAGGGAATGAAGATCGGCGTAAGTGCGCCCGGTTCGAGCACCAACCGCATGGTCCTGCATTTGCTCGCCAAAGATGGTCTCAAGGGTGACGATGTTTCGATCATCGGCGTCGGCACCTCGGCGGGCGTGATCGCGGCGATCACCAGCGGCCAGGTCGACGCGGTGTCGAACCTCGACCCGGCGATAGCCATGCTGGAAAACATGGGCGCAGTAGTGCTGATCGCGGATACGCGCACGGCCAAAGGGACGGAAGCGGTCTTCGGCAGCGCCGATATGCCCGCAGCCGCGCTCTACGCGCCGATCAGCTTCATCCAGAAAAATCCCAATACCGTGCAGGCACTGACCAACGCGATGGTGCGCGCGCTGTTGTGGCTGCAGAAGGCGACGCCCGACCAGGTCCTTGCGACGGTGCCGCCGGAGTATCTGCTGGGTAACAAGGACGCCTACCTCGCGAGCTATTTGAAGCTGAAGGACGCGTTCTCGCCCGACGGAATGTTCACCGACGCAGGTGCGCAAAACACGCTCAAATACCTGGCTGCCTTCAACTCTGCGATCAAGCCCGCGGATATCAAGCTCGGTCCGACCTTCGACAACAGCTACGCGCAAAAGGCATTGGCCAAGTACAAGCGCTAGCGACGTCTCTCCACGATGAACCCTGCTGTGACGGAGCGAAGCCCGGCGCTGTTGCTCGACCACGTCACCTGCGCGTTCGCATCGCGCGAGAAGAGCGGCAAGCGCTATACCGCGGTCAAGGACACGACGCTTGCCGTAGGCGCGGGAGAATTCGTCTCGGTGGTCGGGCCGACCGGGTGCGGCAAGTCGACCCTGCTCAATGTCGCCGCCGGATTGCTGCAGCCGTCCTCGGGTCACGTGCGTGTGCTGGGCGCGCCGCTTTCCGGTATCAATCGCCGCGCCGGCTATATGTTCCAGGCCGAATCGCTGATGCCGTGGCGAAACGCGCGCGACAACGTTCTCGCCGGACTCGAATTCGCCGGCGTGCCGGTTGTCGAAGCGCAGCGGCGCGCCGACGAGTGGCTCGGTCGCGTGGGCTTGACCGGCTTCGAGAAGCGTTATCCGCACGAGCTCTCCGGCGGCATGCGCAAGCGCGTCGCGCTGGCGCAGATGCTGATCCTCGATCCCGAGATCATGCTCATGGACGAACCATTTTCGGCGCTCGACGTACAGACCCGGCAACTCATGGAGAACGAGCTCCTCGAGCTCTGGTCGGCTGATCGGAAATCGGTGCTGTTCATCACCCACGATCTGGAGGAGGCGATCGCGCTCTCCGACCGCGTGATCGTGCTTTCCGCCGGCCCCGCCACGAGGCCGATCGGCGAATTCATCATCGATCTGCCGCGTCCGCGGGACGTCAACGAAATAAGAATGACCCCGCGCTTCGTCGAGCTTCATACCGATATCTGGCACGTGATGAAGGACGAAGTGCTGAAGGGCTATGCGCAAAGCAAGAAAAACTAGCGCGCCGGATCCGGACGCGGCGGCGCCGCAAACCGCGAGCGCCGCAAGAAGGCCGAGCCTTCGCTCGTCGCCCGCACGGCTCGCGCTGTATCACGCGCTGCTGCTCGGCGGGTTGTTTTTGTTCTGGTACTTGATGACCGAGCCGGGCCTCATTCCGCCGTTTTATTTCGACGATCCGACACGCGCCAAATTCTTTTTCGGGCAGCCACAGGAAGTGTTCAAGCGCATCTGGAACTGGTTTGCCGGCGGCAGCATCTATCTGCATCTTGGCGTGACGCTGCTCGAAACGTTGCTCGCGTTCGCCATCGGCACGCTGCTTGGCCTGGTGCTGGGATTGTGGTTGGCGCTGGCGCCTACCGCATCCACGCTGGCCGATCCCTACATCAAGGCGATGAATGCCATGCCGCGGGTGATACTGGCGCCGATTTTCGCGGTGTGGTTCGGCCTGGGTATCACCTCGAAAGTCGTGTTCGGCGTCACGCTGGTGTTCTTCATCGTTTTCTTCAACGTGTATCAAGGCGTGAAAGAAGTGAGCCCGGTGGTACTTGCCAACGCGCGCATGCTCGGCGCGTCCGGCAAGCAACTTTTGCGTCACGTCTACCTTCCCTCCGCGACGAGCTGGGTCTTTTCCAGCCTGCACACCTCCGTCGGGCTCGCGTTCGTCGGCGCGGTCGTCGGCGAGTATCTCGGCTCCGCGAGAGGCGTGGGATACTTGATTCACCAAGCCGAAGGCGTGTTCGACATTGACACTGTTTTTGCAGGCATCCTGGTGCTGACGATCTTCGCGCTGATACTCGATTTCGCCGTGACCAAGATCGAAAGCAAGCTACTGGTCTGGCGGCCGGGGACGGCGGAGACCGAGGCGTTGTAGGTCTTGTAGGTCCGGTCGATGTGACGGATTGTGGGCGAGCGGCGAGCGCGGATTGACCCGACTTCGCGCGTCCGGTATCATGCAAGCTCAATCGCGGGGTGGAGCAGTCTGGCAGCTCGTCGGGCTCATAACCCGAAGGTCACAGGTTCAAATCCTGTCCCCGCAACCAAAGATTCAAGGACTTGCAGCGCA
This sequence comes from Casimicrobiaceae bacterium, assembly GCA_035568975.1. Lineage (GTDB taxonomy): Bacteria > Pseudomonadota > Gammaproteobacteria > Burkholderiales > Casimicrobiaceae > PALSA-1003. Next base: position 362 of record DATMNH010000007.1, on the reverse strand, counting down.
GACCGGAAAAACGATCTGCAAGTTTTCTGCAAATTCTGCAGTTTCCCTCTCGGTGACTGGCATCAACGAGACCGGAGACCGCAGACATGGCAACGTACAGCAAGCGCCGCAACGGCGATGGTAGTACCTCTTGGGATGCAACGGTGCGCGTCGTGGGCTACCCCTCGAGCACCAGGTCGTTCCCGACGAAGCTCGGGGCGGAGTTGTGGGCCTCACGCACCCAGGCCGCGCGCAAGGGCCGCAGCATCGCCCACTCGGGCCGGATGACGCTCAATCACCTGCTCGATGAAGGCGTGCCCCGGCTCCAGAATCCCACGACGGCGATCTTCGCCTACTGGCGCGAGCAGTTGGGCGACCTGCGG
>DATMNH010000006.1:0-21699 GCA_035568975.1 Casimicrobiaceae bacterium | reverse complement strand
GAGCGGCTGGTGCAATCCCAGGCGACGGCCGCCATTCTCACGACGTTCAACGAAGTGAATATGGGCCCGCTGATCGAGCTGCGCGGCCGTTACAAGGAGCGCTTCGAAAAGGAGCACGGCGTCAAGCTCGGGTTCATGGGGTTTTTCGTCAAGGCCGCGGTCCACGCGCTGAAGAAATTCCCGGCGGTCAACGCGTCGATCGACGGCACCGACATCATCTATCACGGCTATTTCGACATCGGCATCGCTGTTGGAAGCCCGCGCGGCCTGGTGGTGCCCATCCTCCGCGACGCGGACCTGATGTCGATCGCCGAAATCGAAAAGGCGATCGCCGACTTCGGCAAGCGTGCGCAGGAGGGTAAGCTCACCGTAGAAGAGCTGACCGGAGGGACCTACACGATTTCGAACGGCGGCGTGTTCGGCTCCATGCTCTCGACGCCGATCATCAATCCGCCGCAATCGGCCATTCTCGGCGTGCACGCGACCAAGGACCGTGCGGTGGTCGAGAATGGGCAGGTCGTCGTACGGCCGATGAACTACCTCGCGCAGTCGTACGACCATCGCATCATCGACGGGCGCGAAGCCGTGCTGTCGCTGGTGGCGATCAAGGATGCGCTCGAGGATCCGGCGCGGATGTTGCTCGACCTCTGATCGGCCAAGCATTCATGCACAGGAGAGCTCGCTAGTATGTCCGACGCGTTCGACGTCGTCGTCATCGGTGCAGGACCCGGCGGATATACCGCCGCGATCCGTGCCGCACAGCTCGGCTTCAAGACCGCGTGCGTCGACGACTGGAAGACCGGCGATGGCAAGCCCGCGCCCGGCGGCACCTGCACCAATGTCGGCTGCATTCCCTCCAAGGCGCTCTTGCAGTCGTCCGAAAATTACGATCACGCGGGACACGCGTATGCCGATCACGGTATCGAGATCAAGGGGCTCAGCCTGAATCTGAAGCAGATGCAGGTGCGCAAGGAAAAGGTCGTCCGCCAGAACAACGAAGGTATTCTTTATCTCTTCAAGAAGAACAAAATCGGCTTTTACAGCGGAGCCGCCCGCTTCGCGGGTGGCTCGGGTACCGCAGGATGGACGATCGAGGTGGCTGGAAGTGGCAACCCGACGCTGGTGGCCAAGCACGTCATCGTCGCCACCGGATCGTCGCCGCGCGCGCTGCCGGGCGTCGCATTCGATAATCGACTCGTCCTCGATAACGACGGCGCGCTTGGCCTCACCGAGGTTCCAAAATCGCTGGGCGTGATCGGCGCCGGGGTCGTCGGCCTTGAGTTGGGCAGCGTCTGGCGCCGGCTCGGGGCGAACGTGACCGTGCTCGAAGCGCTGCCGGTGTTTCTCGGCGCTGCGGACGAGCAGGTCGCCAGGGAAGCGTGGAAACATTTTGCCAAGCAGGGGCTCGCGATCGAGCTGGGCGTCAAGATCGGCGCCGTCAGCGCGAAAGAGAACGTCACCGTCGAATACACCGATGGCGAAGGAAAAGCGAAGTCGGCGGGGTTCGACAAGCTGATCGTCTCGATCGGCCGCTTGCCGCATACCGCGGGACTCAATCTCGAAGCGGTCGGCTTGGTCCAGGACGAGCGCGGCTTCGTCGCCGTAGACGATGAGTGCCGGACAAACCTCGCCAATGTCTGGGCTATCGGTGATGTCGTGCGCGGGCCGATGCTCGCGCACAAGGCCGAGGAGGAGGGGGTCGCGGTTGCGGAGCGTATCGCCGGCCAGCATGGACACGTCGATTTCAACACCGTACCGTGGGTGATCTACACCTCGCCCGAGATTGCGTGGGTGGGCAAAACCGAAAAGCAGCTCAAGGATGCCGGCACGCCCTACCGCGCGGGAACGTTTCCGTTCATGGCCAACGGCCGCGCCCGCGCGCTTGGTGATACCAGCGGCTTTGTCAAAATACTGGCCGATGCCAAGACCGACCGCGTGCTCGGCATGCATGCGATCGGCCCGCTCGTCTCCGAGCTGATCGCGGAGGGCGTGGTGGCGATGGAGTTCGGAGCGTCGAGCGAGGACATCGCCCGAATCTGTCACGCCCATCCGTCGCTGTCGGAAGCGACCAAGGAAGCGGCGCTCGCGGTCGACAAGCGTTCCGTCAACTTCTGATCCAACTCACCAGCGTTGTTCATGGCCGCCACCCCGACCGCATGAACGACTCGACCGTTTCGAATGTCGTTACGTCGACATCGGGCGCGCTCTCCGCGTATTTGTCGCCGGTTCTCGAAAAGCGCAGCATCGTGCTCGACTCATCGCAGCTTGCCGCGCTTGGGCGGCTGGAACGTCTGTACGACGAGTTCGCGTCGTTTGTCCGGGCGCGGCGATCGCTTCTCAGGCGCTGGTTCAATCCGCCGATTCCGCCGCGCGGCGTTTATCTGTGGGGAGGAGTCGGCCGGGGCAAGAGCTTCCTGATGGACGCGTTCTATGCAGCGGTCCCCTTGCGGCGCAAGACTCGCGTTCACTTCCACGCGTTCATGAAAGGGGTCCACGACGAGCTTCGTACGCTGACGCATGTCGTCGATCCGCTGGACAGCGTCGCGGGCAGAATCGCGCGGCGTCATCGCCTCGTCTGCTTCGACGAATTCCATGTGTCGGACGTCGCCGACGCGATGATTCTCGGACGCCTTCTCACCGCGCTGTTCAAACGCGGCGTGGTGTTCGTGATGACGTCCAACTACTATCCAGACGATCTCTACCCGAACGGTCTGCAGCGGCAAAATCTGTTGCCAACGATCGCGCTGCTCAAGGAATGGCTCGACATAGTCGAGATCGACGGTGGAACCGACTACCGTCTGCGCGAGCTCGAGCAGGTGTCGTGCTACTACCTTGCAGCGACAGGCGCGGCGGACGCGGAGCTTGCCAAGCTGTTCGAGCGCATGCGAGCCGGCCCCGACGAGGATCCGCGCCTGACCATCGAGGCGCGCGGCCTGAAGGCCAAGCGGCGCGCCGGCGGCGTCGTGTGGTTCAGCTTCGCGACGCTTTGCGAGGGTCCGAGATCGCAGGTCGACTATCTCGAGCTCGCCCGCCGGTTTGCGGTCGTCATTGTGTCGGACGTGCCACGCCTGTCCCCGGACATGGGCAATGCGGCAAGGCGGTTTAGCTGGCTCGTCGACGTGCTCTACGATCATCGGGTAAAGTTGCTGCTTTCGGCAGCGGTTCCCGCGGCGGAGCTGTACCGCGAGGGGCCCAACAGCCAGGACTTTGCGCGTACCGTCAGTCGCTTGATTGAAATGCGCACGCGGGAATACATGGCATTGCCGCACCAGGCCGGAGTTGGTGCGCCCGTGGCCGAGATGCTGTCCTGACCAGCAGAGGAAAACCTAGGGAACCCGAGGAGGAGTGTCCAGTGCAGAAGTTCAAGGCGTACCGTACCTTTCAGGACGACAGCAAGGTGTCCAGCCGCTTCGTCGAGATGACGGTCGACGAGCTCGACCCGGGCGATGTGGTCGTCAAGACCAAGTATTCAACGATCAATTACAAGGATGCTCTTTCCTACAACGGCGCCGGCAAGATCATGCGCAAGTATCCGACCGTTGCCGGTATCGACATGGCAGGAACCGTCGAAACGTCCTCCGACCCCCGATTCAAGCATGGCGACAAGGTGATCGTGCATGCCTACGATCTGGGTGTCGCCCACGACGGCGGCTTTGCGGAGTACGTGCGGGTACCGGGCGACTGGGTTGTAAGGCGCTCGTCCAACATGACGGCGTTCGAGGCGATGACGCTGGGGACGGCGGGATTCACCGCGGCGCAAGCCATCGAGCTCATGCAGCACAACGGTCTGACCCCGCGTGGCGGACCGGTGATCGTCAACGGCGCGACCGGTGGCGTGGGCAGCGTCGCCATCGATATCCTGGCCAAGTTGGGCTATCACGTCGTTGCGCTGACCGGCAAGGAAAAGGAAAGCGACTACCTGCGCTCGATCGGCGCGGCTGAAATCGTATTGCGCCAGAGTCTCGACCTCTCCAAGATTCGACCGCTCGAAAAAGCGACCTGGGCTGGCGCGATCGACAACCTCGGCGGCGATGTGCTCGCGTGGATGCTGGCCAATATGAAGCAGAGTGGAACCGTTGCCAGCGTCGGCCTTGCCGCCGACGCGAGACTGAACACCACCGTGATGCCGTTCATTCTTCGCGGCGTACAGCTCCTGGGCGTGAACAGCTCGGAGTGTCCGATGCCGCTGCGGCAAAAATTGTGGGACCGGCTGGCCAACGAGTGGAGGCCGACGCGAGTGCAGGCCAAGGTCGTGACCATCGATTTCGCCGACCTTCCGACGCATTTCGACGCGTTTCTCAAGGGTATGGTGCGGGGCAGAACCGTGGTCCGCGTCGGCGCCGACATCGCGGGTTTGTGACGCGGTTCCAGCGGTGGCCACGGCTTCGTCTTACGCGGAGACCCATCGACGCTCGCTTGTCGACCGCGATGCGTTCTGGCGCGAGCGCGCCGCGCTGATCGACTGGCAAACGCCGTTTTCGCAGGTGTTGGACTATAGCAACCCGCCGTTCGCCCGCTGGTTCGTGGGCGGCCGCACCAATCTCTGCCACAACGCTCTCGACCGGCATCTCTCGACGCGCGAGAGCCAGGCGGCGCTGGTGTTTGTGTCGACCGAGACCGGCGTGCGCAAGACCTATACCTATGGCGAGCTTTACGCCGAGGTCAACACCTTCGCCGCGATCCTGAAAGCGCAGGGCGTCGGCAAGGGTGATCGGGTACTGATCTATATGCCGATGATCGCCGAGGCGGTGTTCGCCATGCTGGCGACCGTTCGGATCGGTGCCATCCATTCGGTCGTATTCGGCGGCTTTGCCGCAGCGAGCCTGGCTACGCGTATCGATGACGCGAAACCGAAAGTCATGATCACGGCCGACGCGGGCATGCGCGGCGGAAAGACGGTAGCCTATCGCCACCTGGTCGACGAAGCCCTGCATCTTGCGCGGCATCCGCCGGCAGCCGTGATCGTCGTCGATCGCAAGCTCGAGCCCGCGACAGCCGAAAGCGCCCGGCACCTGGATTACGCGATCCTGGCGAAGCAGCATGCCGGAGCGAGCGTCGCGTGCGAATGGCTGGAGTCCTCGGAGCCTTCGTACATTCTGTACACGTCGGGAACCACCGGCAATCCCAAGGGCATCCAGCGCGACACCGGCGGCTATGCCGTCGCGTTGACGGCGTCGATGCGCGACATTTTTTGCGTCGCTCCCGGCGAGACGATGTTCACCACCAGCGACATAGGCTGGGTGGTGGGGCACTCGTATATCGTCTACGCACCGCTGCTCAACGGCTCGACCACGGTCATGTACGAGGGGCTTCCGATCCGCCCCGATCCAGGCATCTGGTGGCAGATCGTTGCCGAGTATGGGGTGCGGACCATGTTCACATCGCCGACGGCGATACGCGTGCTGAAAAAGCAGGACACGGCGTTCATGAAAAAACATGATCTGTCGTCGCTGCGCTACCTCTTTCTCGCCGGCGAGCCGCTCGACGAGCCGACGGCGCACTGGGCCGCGGACGCATTGGGCGTGCCCATCGTCGACAACTACTGGCAAACCGAGAGCGGCTGGCCGATCCTGTCCGCCCAACCCGGAATCGAAGACACGCCGCGTAAATTCGGAAGCCCGTCCTTTCCCGCCTGCGGCTACGACGTGAGGCTGCTGCACGAAGTGACCGGCGCGGAGGTTGGCGGCGACGAAAAAGGCGTCTTGGCGATCCTGCCTCCGCTGCCGCCCGGGTGCATGACCACCGTCTGGGGCGACGACCGGCGTTTTGTCGAAACCTATTTCTCGACCTTTCCGCAGCGCCTCGCCTATTCGACGTTCGACTGGGCGACGCGGGATGAAGACGGTTATTACTTCGTGCTCGGCCGCACCGACGACGTGATCAACGTCGCGGGCCACCGTCTGGGAACGCGGGAGATCGAGGAAGCCGTGCAGGCGCATCCCGGCATTGCCGAAGTCGCGGTGGTCGGCGTCGCCGATTCCGTGAAGGGTCAGGTTCCGGTCGCGTTCGCGGTGGTCAGGGATCTGGCGTCGATTGCCACGCCCGAGAGCATTGCGCGCATGCGCAAGGAGGTCATGGACACGGTCGATCGTCAGCTTGGCGCCATCGCGCGTCCGAACAAGGTTCACTTCGTCTCGATGCTGCCTAAGACGCGCTCCGGCAAACTCCTGCGCCGCTCAATACAGGCGATCGCCGAGGGACGCGCTCCCGGGGACATCACGACCATCGAAGATCCCGGCGCTCTGGAGCAGATCCGGCAGGCGCTGGCTTCGTAGGGCTGCGATCCGGGCTGTGTCCAAGGTCTCACCGTCGGCGGCCTCACACGCGCCGCTGGCGATCGTCAGCCGCGGCGAGGCGACCGAAAGCGTGCACTACGGATCGGTGGCGGTGGTCGACGCCGAGGGCCGGCTGCTTTTTTCCGCCGGCGACCCCGAGTTCACGACCACCACGCGCAGCGCGCTCAAGCCGCTCCAGGCGCTACCGTTCGCTGCCGGCGGAGGCGTGGAGCGCTTCGGATTTTCGATGCCGCAAGTCGCCCTCCTTTGCGCCAGTCACTCCGGCGAGCCACGGCACGTAGATGCGGTGGCCGATATGCTCAATCGTATCGGCTGCGTGCCCGAACAACTGCTGTGCGGTGTTCATCCGCCACTGTACTATGCGGCAAACGACGAGCTGCCGCCCGCCGGCGCCAAGTTCTCGACGCTGCATCACAACTGCTCCGGCAAACACACCGGGATGCTCGCCTATTGCCGGCAGTGCAGCTTGCCACTCGACGCCTATGTGGCGGTCGACCATCCGCTGCAACAGGCCATCCGCACCGCCGTCTCGCATCTCACCGGCGTCGCCGAGCGCGAGCTGGTTGGCGTGGTGGACGGTTGTTCGGCGCCCAATTACGCGGTGCCGCTTTCCCGTCTGGCCTACGCCTACGCGCGGCTTGCGGGCGAGCGCGAGGATGCGCGCTACGGCACGGCGCCGGCCAAGCTCGCGCAGGCGATGCGCGCGCACCCGGAAATGGTCTCAGGCGAAAGGCGCAACGATCTGACCTTGATGCGTGCCGGACGCGGCGCGTGGGTCACCAAGGTCGGCGCCGAGGGCGTTCAGGCGCTCGGTGTGCGAAGCAACGGCTGGGGCGTAGCCATCAAAGTCGTCGATGGCAACGCCCGCGGCTTGCATCCGGCGACGGTCGCGGTGCTCGATCAGTTGGGGCTCCTCGGCGAGGCGCAGCGAACGGAGCTCGCGGCATGGCGGGAGCCGATCATACGCAATTATCGCGGCATCATCACCGGGAGAGTCTCGCCGGTGGTCGATCTGAAGGCGCGCGGCTGAATTCGTCCGCATCCAAGCCTTCCCGCGAACTGAACTTACCGGGGTCGCGGCGGTCTAGGAAGCAGGCTGCCTGCCACGTCGTCCTCAAGGCACCGGACGGCTCGGCTATACTGCCGGCGGGTGTCGCGCCCACCATCTTTCGGTGAGGCGATAATAACGAATGACTCAGGGACCGCTCGCGGATGGCTGACCGCGAAGTAGATCAGCAGCTGGTGGAGCGTGCGCAGAGGGGTGACAAGCGTGCCTTCGAGCTGCTGGTATTGAAATACCAGCGCAAGCTGGGACGGCTGTTGTCGCGGCTGGTGCGCGACCCCGGCGAGGTCGAGGACGTGACGCAGGAGGCGTTTATCAAAGCCTACCGCGCACTGCCGAGCTTTCGCGGAGATAGTGCGTTTTATACGTGGCTGTACAGAATCGCGATCAACACCGCCAAGAACTACCTGGTCGCGATGGGAAGACGAGCGCCGACGTCGACCGGTTTCGACCACGAAGAGGCGGAGAATTTTGAAGATGCCGAGCAGCTGCGCGATGCGGCGACGCCGGAAGACGAGCTGCACGGCAAGCAGATAGCCAACACCGTCAACAAGGCGATGGAGGCGTTGCCCGAGGACCTTCGCACGGCGATAACGCTGCGCGAAATCGAGGGCCTGAGTTATGACGAGATTGCCAACGTGATGAATTGTCCGATTGGCACAGTGCGCTCCCGGATCTTTCGGGCGCGCGAAGCGATCGCGGCCGAGCTGCGGCCGCTTTTGGGGACCGACAAGGACCGGAGATGGTGATGGGCAAATTGCAGGCTGCACCGGGCGACGAGATCGCTGCCGGTGCGATGGTGAAGGCGGAGGAGATCTCGCTGCTGGTCGATGGCGAGCTCGAGGTCGAACGCATCGAGGGCGTGTGTACCCGCCTTCGAGATGCAGGTTCGATGACGACGTGGGTTTGCTACCACTTGATCGGCGACGCGCTTCGCGGCTCGAGCGCGACAATGCCGGGTTTTGCGGCACGGTTCGCAACGCGACTGGCGGCGGAGCCTACGGTGCTGTCGCCGCTGCGACGAGGACCCGCTCCGGCGGCGGTGGCCTGGGCGGTGGCGGCAACCGTGGCCGCGGTCAGCGTCGTGGGCTGGGTTGCGATGACCACCCTGCCGACGGGCGACGGAACGATGCCCGCGGCACTGGCTGCGGCGCGGCAGGCTGCGAGCGTGCGCGCTGCCGACACCCGGCCGGCCGTCAGCAACGAGTATCTGCTGGTGCATCAGGAATACTCGCCGACGACGGCCATCCAGGGCGCAAGGCCCTATCTTCGCGCAGTCGCGGCCACCGACCCGGATGCGCGCCCGTAGCACGCCGGCGGCTTCACGCCGCCGGCTGGGCGGATGGGGCCGGCCCCTCAGCGTCGGCCGTCGCGCCGCGTTCGCGGTGGCGGCGCTGGTGGCGATTCCGGCCGCCTACGGGCAGGATGCTGCCGCCTGGCTGCAGCGCGCGGCGGGTGCCGCGCGCGGGCTCAACTACGTCGGCACCATCGTTTATGAGCACGGCGGCAGGGTCGAGACCTCGCGTCTGGTCCACCTGCTCGAATCGGGCAGCGAGTTCGAAAAGCTGACCAACCTGGACGGTCCGGCGCGCGAGGTCATCCGCAACAATGACCTGGTTCGCTGTTACTACCCCGACGCCAAGATCATCCGCATCGAGCCCCGATCGTTCCGCAACGCGTTCCCGTCGCTGCTCCCGCAGCAGTTGAATGCCCTCGCCGCGCATTACTTCTTCCGCAAGGGAGAGCTGGCCCGCATCGCCGGTCTCGAAACGCAGGCTTTCGTCTTCGAGCCCAAGGACGGGCTGCGCTATGGCCATAAGTTCTGGGCCGACATTGCCAGCGGCCTGCTGCTCAAGGCGCGCCTGCTCAACGAAAAGAACGAGCCGATCGAGCAATTCGCGTTCATCGACGTTCAGATCGGCGTCAAGCTCGACCGTGAACTGGTCAAGCCGCCGTTCCCATCGCCGCCGATCGACTGGCAGGTGCGGGAGTCGCCTCCGGGCGAAGTGCAGCCACAGGAGACCGGATGGGTGGTAAAGGATCTCCCGGCGGGCTTCGCCAAGGTTGTCGAAGGCTTCCGTACCTTGCGCGGGAAAAGCGCCCCGGTGGCGCATCTGGTATTTTCGGACGGACTGGTCGCGGTTTCGGTGTTTGTCGAGCCAGTGCCGCCGACACCGCAGCCGGTCGGCCTGTCGCAACAGGGCGGGATCAACGTTTACAGCCGGCAATTGGACGACTACCTCGTCACGGTCCTGGGCGAGGCGCCCGGCGCCACGGTTCGACAGATCGCATACTCGGTCGCGCATCGGTAGCGGGCGAGCAGGATGTTTGGCTTTTCGTTAGGAAAATGGAAATGAAATTACGCATCTGGACAACGCTGGGCGCACTGGTCGGCGTCCTCTGGTTCTCTCCCGCCGTACCCGCGCAGGTGGGAAAAGGCTTGCCCGACTTCACCGAGCTCTACGAGCAGCAGGGCCCGGCTGTGGTCAGCATCGACGTCACGCAAAAATCCCGCCGTTCGGCCATGCCGGAGCTCTCCGAGGACGATCCGTTTTACGAGTTCTTCCGCCGCTTCGGGCAGATACCGCGCAACACTCCGCGGCCGCGCGAGTTCGAGCAGCAATCGACCGGGTCCGGGTTCATCCTCTCGGCGGATGGGTATATTTTGACCAACGCCCACGTCGTCGACGAGGCAAGCGAAGTCTCGGTCAAGCTCACCGACAAGCGCGAATTCAAGGCCAAGGTTGTCGGCACCGACAAGCGAACCGACGTTGCGCTGCTGAAGATCGACGCCACCGGCTTGCCCAAGGTGACCATCGGCGATCCCGACAAGCTCAAGGTCGGCGAATGGGTCGCCGCGATAGGCAAGCCATTCGGGCTCGAAAACACCATCACCGCGGGCATTGTCAGCGCCAAGGGCCGCGACCTGCCGAACGAGAACCTGGTGTCCTATATCCAGACCGATGTTCCGATCAATCCAGGCAACTCCGGCGGGCCGTTGTTCAACCTGAAGGGTGAGGTGGTCGGTGTCAACTCGATGATCTACAGCAGGACCGGGGGCTCCATGGGTCTCGCGTTCGCGATTCCGATCGACGTGGCGATCAACGTCACCAAGCAAATCCAGGAAAAAGGCCGCGTGACGCGCAGCCGGATCGGAGTACAGATTCAGGAAGTAAGCCGCGAAACCGCTGATGCTTTCGGCCTCGGCAAGGCTTCCGGTGCCCTGGTCAACTCGGTCGAAAAGGGCGGTCCCGCCGACAAGGCGGGCATCGAGCAGGGTGACATCATCGTCAAGGCGGATGGACGCACGGTGAACTCTTCCGCCGAGCTGCCGCGCATCATCACTGCGATCAAGCCGGGCACCCGCATCGTGTTGCAGGTCTGGCGCAAGGGTGCAAGCAAGGACGTCAGCGTCACCGTCGCCGAACTGAAGGAAGACGACGGCGCGAGGCCCGTACGGCGGGCACCGGCTGGCAAGGACAAGGAAAAGGTCAAACCCAACCGCATGGGATTGGTGCTGTCCGATTTGAGCGAAGAGCAGAAAAAAGAGCTCGACATCAAGAACGGCGTCGGCGTCGAGGAAGTCAGCGGAACGGCGCACGGCGACATTCAGCCCGGCGACGTTATCCTCGCCCTCATCAGCCGCGGCACAACCGTCGAGGCGAGAAGCGCCGAACAACTCAACGCCCAGATCGCCAAGGCGGAAAAAGGCAGCTCGGTGACTTTGCTGCTCAAGCGCGGGGAGCGGCAGTTTTACTCGACGATCAAGCTCGGCAGCGGTAGCGAGTGAGACGGAGCTGACGTAATCGAATCGGCGCCCAAGGGAGCAGACCGGCGGCGCCTGACGCTGCTCGTTCGGGCCCATTGCCACCTGTGCGATGACATGCGCGACGCGCTGGCACCGCTTGCGGCAAGGTTTGGATGGGCGGTCGAAGAGATCGACATCGACGCCGACGCGATCCTCGAAAAGCGGTGGAGTGACAGCGTGCCGGTCTTGCTGGTCGGGGAACGTGAGCTGTGTCGTTACCGGATCGATGCCGCCGCCGTCCAGGCATTTCTTGTCGATAGCGGCGCAAATTCGCGCTGATGGGCGAAATCGGCTAAAATTCAAGCTGTTCCGGCGCAAAAAGCCAGCCAAAAAGCCAGCAGCAAGCCACATCAGGCCAGGTGAGGGCAAGGGGCACTTCGCGGTGCCCCTTTGCTTTGAATGGGCCGGAACACCCAAGGCCCAATGACTTTGATGCAGCAGATCCGCAATTTCTCGATCATCGCGCACATCGACCACGGCAAGTCGACGCTTGCCGACCGATTCATTCAGCGCTGCGGGGGCCTCGCCGAGCGCGAGATGGAAGCGCAGGTCCTGGACACCATGGACCTCGAGCGCGAGCGGGGCATTACCATCAAGGCGCAAACGGCGGCTCTGGTCTACGTCGCGCGCGACGGCTCGAGCTATAACCTCAACCTGATCGACACGCCCGGCCATGTCGATTTCGCGTACGAGGTTTCGCGCTCGCTCGCCGCCTGCGAGGGTGCGCTGCTGGTCGTCGACGCATCGCAGGGCGTGGAGGCGCAGACGGTTGCCAACTGCTATACCGCGACCGAGCAGGGCGTCACGGTGGTCCCGGTGCTGAACAAGATCGACTTGCCGTCGGCCGACCCCGACCGTGTCATCACCGAGATCGAGGACATCATCGGCATTCCCGCCCACGACGCGATTCTCGCCAGCGCCAAGACCGGTGAGGGCATCGACGATATCCTGGAGGCGGTGATCGCGCGCATCCCTCCGCCGGAGGGCGACCCTCTCGCCCCGCTGCAGGCCTTGATCATCGATTCGTGGTTCGACAACTACGTCGGCGTCGTCATGCTGGTCCGGGTCATGCAGGGGACGCTCAAGCCGCGCGACAAGATTCTGTTGATGGCGACGGGCGCGCTGTACAACTGCGAGCAGGTCGGCGTTTTTACGCCCAAAGCGGTCGCGCGGGACGAGCTTTCGGCGGGAGGCGTCGGCTTCATAGTGGCGGGCATCAAGGAGATCCACGCGGCCAAAGTCGGCGACACGGTGACGCTCGCCGCGCGCGCCGCCGCGGCGGCGCTGCCGGGCTTCAAGAACGTGAAGCCTCAGGTATTTGCCGGCCTCTACCCGGTCGAGTCCAATCAATACGAAGCACTGCGCAACGCCTTGGACAAGCTGAAGCTCAACGACGCATCGCTGTACTACGAACCGGAAGTATCGCAGGCTCTGGGATTCGGTTTCCGTTGCGGCTTCCTGGGCCTCCTGCATATGGACATCGTGCAGGAGCGGCTCGAGCGCGAATACGACATGGACCTGATCACGACCGCGCCGACGGTCATCTATCAGGTGCTGCTTCGCGACGGAACGCTGCTGGAAATCGAGAATCCGTCGAAGCTGCCGGATCTGTCCCGCGTAGAGGAGATCCGCGAGCCGATCATCACCACCACGATCCTCACGCCGCAGGAATACGTGGGCCCGGTGATAACGCTGTGTACCGAGCGCCGGGGAGCACAGAAGAACATGCAGTATCTCGGACGCCAGGTCATGCTCACCTACGAGCTGCCGCTGGCCGAGGTGGTGATGGATTTCTTCGACCGGCTCAAGTCCGTTTCACGCGGCTACGCGTCGCTCGACTATGAGTTCAAGGAGTTCAGCGCCGCCGACGTGGTCAAGCTCGACATCCTGATCAACGGCGAGCGCGTCGACGCGCTTTCGGTGATGGTTCATCGCTCGGTCGCGCAGCACCGGGGCCGCGAAGTGGTTTCCAAGATGCGCTCGCTGATCCCGCGCCAGATGTTCGACGTGGCGATCCAGTCGGCAATCGGCGCTCAGATCATCGCCCGCGAATCGGTCAAGGCGATGCGCAAGAACGTACTCGCCAAATGCTACGGCGGAGATGTCACGCGCAAGCGCAAGCTGCTCGAAAAGCAGAAGGCCGGCAAAAAGCGGATGAAGGCGGTGGGAAGCGTGGAAATCCCTCAGGAAGCCTTCCTCGCCATTCTCCAGGTCGGCGACAAATGAGACCGGACGCCGGATGCGCGGGACGGATGACGGCAATCCGGGCATACGGCGGCCCGCACTTGTGGGAACATCGCCCCTTCGCCAAGGTGAGCGCCGATCCCGGGCGTCGCCGTAGCTTCACCGATCAACGACGGACGAGACACATCGACTCATGAATTTCGCCCTGATACTGTTCTTGCTCACGGTCGTAACCGGAGTGATCGCGCTGGCCGACCGCATGCTCTGGGCGCGAAACCGCGCTCCCGGCGAACCGGAGCCATGGTGGGTCGAGTATCCGAAGAGTTTTTTTCCGGTACTCCTGATCGTCTTCCTGCTGCGCTCGTTTGTTGCCGAGCCGTTCAAGATTCCGAGCTCCTCGATGCGGCCGACACTCGAGGTCGGCGATTTCATCCTGGTCAACAAATTCGCTTACGGCATTCGGCTGCCGATCATCGAAAAGAAGATCATTCCACTCGGCGAGCCGCAGCGCGGCGATGTCATCGTGTTTCGATATCCGGTCGTGCCTTCGCAGGATTTCATCAAGCGCCTGGTCGGACTTCCTGGAGACGAGGTCGTTTACCGCGACAAGAAGGTTACCGTCAACGGCACGCCCTGGCCGCAGACGCCTGACGGCGCGTATGGCTATCTCGAGGGATTGAGCTACGCGACAACGGAGCGGTTTCTGGAGCGGGTGGGCGAGCGCGAGCACGCAATCGCCCAGAATCCCGCCATGCAGCCCGTTTATCCACACAATGTGCGCCAGTTCCCCGGACGGGAGAACTGTGTTTACAATGACCGAGGATTTACCTGCAAGGTGCCGGCCGGCAGCTATTTCATGATGGGCGACAACCGGGACAACAGCGACGACAGCCGCTATTGGGGCTTCGTTCCCGATGATCACATCCGGGGCAAGGCGTTTTTCATCTGGTTTAACTGGGACGACATCAGCAGCCTGGCGTTCAAGCGCGTGGGCAGCAGCATTCGCTGAGGAAATAGAAGATGCGCAATCGACACCGGCAGCGCGGCCTCACGATGACGGGGTTCCTCTTCACCGCCATTGTCGCAGTGGCGGTGGTGATGATCGGGTTTCGAATGGTGCCGCCATACATAGAGTACTTCACGGTCAAGAAAATCATGGCGAGAACGCTCGAGGACGCTAAACAGGGGTTCACGCTCACGCAGTTTCGCAATGATTTCGATCTTAAGGCCAGTGCGGACTACATCGACTCTGTGCAAGGCAGCGACATCAGCGTGAGCAAGGAGGGCAATAATCTTGTTGCCACCGCTAGCTGGACGAGAACGCTTCACCTCGTCGGCAATGTAAGCTTGTTGCTCGAATTCGAGGCCACGGCGACCAAGTAGACGCGTTTACCTCGATGCCCAGCGACCGGCTCCCTGCGCTCGGTCACGACTTCCGGCAACCGGAGCTGCTCCGCCTGGCTTTGACCCACCGCAGTTTCGGCGCGGATCACAACGAGCGTCTCGAATTCATCGGCGACAGTGTGCTCAATTGCACGATCGCCCTGACCCTGTATCGTCGCTTCCCGCAGATTCCGGAAGGAGAGTTGTCCCGGGTGCGCGCGAATCTGGTCAACAAGGAGACGCTGCATCGGCTAGCACTCTCGCTCGAACTGGGGAAATCGGTTCGATTGGGTGAGGGCGAGCTGAGGAGCGGCGGCGCGAGCAGGCCGTCGATCCTGGCAGACATGCTGGAAGCGCTGTTCGGTGCCATCTTGCTCGATGGAGGATTCGACGCGGCGCAAGAGGCGGTTCTTCGCGTGTACCAGCACGAGCTGGATGGCCTCGACCCGGCCGAGCTTACTAAAGACGCGAAGACGCGATTGCAGGAGTTGCTTCAGGGAAAGCGCTTACCGGTGCCCGAATACGCGATCGTGAACGTGAAAGGGGAGGCACACCTGCAGACGTTCGAAGTCGTATGCCGTATCCCGGTCCTCGGTATCGAAGCGACCGGTGTCGGCGCGAGCCGCCGTTCCGCCGAACAAGCTGCTGCCGCCGACGCCTATGAGCAAGCGGCACGTGGCTGATCGTCTGCCGGACCGCGAGTCCGCCGATGCGGGTTCCGGACGCGCATTCCGTTGCGGTCAGGTGGCGATCGTCGGACGTCCCAACGTCGGCAAATCGACTCTGCTCAATGCGCTGGTGGGCGCACGCATCAGCATCACCTCGAAAAAACCTCAGACGACCCGGCACCGCGTGCTGGGCATTCTGACCACGCCGGAAGAACAATGCATCTTCGTCGATACGCCCGGATATCAGACGCTGCACGGATCGCTCCTGAGCGACCGAATGAATCGCGCGGTCCGGGAGAGCCTCCGCGAGATCGATGTTATCGTCGTGGTGCTGGAAGCCGGAAGGCTGACCGACGCCGATCGTGCGGTGCTGTCGCTATTGCCCGCCACGGTGCCGGCCATCGCTGCGGTCAACAAGGTGGACCGGCTGAAGGACAAGTCGTCGCTGCTGCCCTATCTCGCGCAGCTCTCCTCGACCCGCGACTTTGCCGCAATCGTTCCGATCAGCGCCGAAAAGCACTGGCAGCTCGACGACTTGCGATCCGAGATCGCCGCACGCTTGCCACCTGGCGACGCGCGCTACGCGGAGGACGAGATCACCGATCGCGACGAGCGTTTTCTGGCCTCCGAGTACATCCGTGAAAAAATTTTCCGGACGCTCGGTGAGGAAGTCCCGTACTCGACCAGCGTCGGCATCGACTCGTTCGAGCATGCGGGCGATCTTCGACGTATCCACGCCACCGTCTACGTCGACAAGGCGAGCCATCGTGCAATGCTGGTCGGCGAGGGCGGCATGCGCATGAAAGCGATGGCCAGCGCGGCGCGACGCGACATGGAGCACCTGTTCGGAGGCAGGGTGTTTCTCGAAGTGTGGGTCCGCGTCAAGAGCGGCTGGGCCGACGACAAGCGCATGCTCGACCAGCTCGGATATTGACGATGGCACTGACGAAGAAGCGTTCACGATGAAACAGGCGCGCGAACGGCGCGAGGATCAGCCGGCTTTCGTGCTGCATGCGCATCCCTACCGCGAAACGAGTCTCATCGTCGAGGCGCTCACCGCGGATTACGGCCGCGTTGCGCTGGTGGCGCGCGGGGCAAAACGTCCGCGTTCCGAGCTGCGAGGCGTCTTGCAGGCGTTCCAGCCGCTGACCATTTCGTGGGCTGGCTCGGGCGAGATCAAGACGCTGACCCGGGCCGAATGGCGCGGCGGCCTGCCTCTGGTCGCGGGCTCGGCCTTGCTCTGCGGTTTCTATCTCAACGAGCTGCTGCTCAAGATGCTGCCGCGCGAAGATGCGCATCCGCAGCTCTTTCGCGATTACCAGAGCACACTGTCCAAGCTCGCCGGCGGAGCGGAGCAGGCGCCGGCGCTCCGCCAGTTCGAGATCCAGCTGCTCGCCCAGCTGGGGTACGCGCTGCCGCTGACGCACGAGGTTGACAGCGGAGCGCCGGTGGACCCTGGCGCACGGTACTATTACGCATTCGACCGCGGACCGCGCACGATCGCGGCGGAGCCGGGACGGCGTTACCCATTGGTTCGCGGTACCACGCTGCTGGCGCTGGCGCAGCAGGACTTCAGCGCGCCGGACGCCGCCGTCGAAGCCAAACGGTTGATGCGCGAGGTTCTCGACCATTATCTTGATAGCCGGGCCATATTCAGCCGGCGCGTCGTACGCGATCTTCAGGCGCTCGACGAGATCGGCGACGAGGACGGTTATTCATGATCGAGCTGGGCGTCAATATCGACCATGTTGCCACGCTGCGTCAGGCGCGGCGCACCTACGAGCCCGATCCGCTGTGGGCGGCGGTGGAGGCACACCTCGGCGGCGCGGATGGCATCACGGTTCATCTGCGTGAGGACAGGCGCCACATCCAGGACCAGGATGTGCGTCGTTTGCGCGAGCTGGTGCACATCAAGCTCAACCTCGAGATGGCGGCGACGGACGAAATGGTCGAGATCGCGCGCGCGCTCAAGCCGGAAATGGCGATGCTGGTGCCGGAGGGGCGGGAGGAAATCACGACCGAAGGCGGTCTCGACGTTGCAGGCCAGGAGACGCGCCTGAGATCGGTGGTGGCAAAGCTCGCCGACGCGGGCATCATGACCAGTGTCTTCATCGATGCATTGCCTGCGCAGGTCGATGCCGCGTCGCGGATCGGCGCCAAGGTCTGCGAGATTCATACCGGCCCGTATGCACATGCGTTTCACGCCAAGGGCCGGGATCGCGAAAGCGCCTCGGTGGTCGCCGAGCTCGCCAAGATCCGCGATGCCGGCGCTGCCGTTCGCGCCCTCGGCATGCGCTTCAACGCCGGACACGCGCTTAACTACTTCAACGTGCAACCGGTGGCCGCGCTCCCCGGCGTGGGCGAGCTGCATATCGGCCACGCCATCGTCAGCCGCTCGCTGTTTGTCGGCTTGCGCGAGGCCGTGCGGCAGATGAAGGCGTTGATTCGCGAAGCCGCGGTGCCCTTCGACTGACAGGCCGGCCAAGCGCCTTCGGGTCGACCTCGATCGTGGCAGTCCGATGACTTCCCTTCTACGCGGCCCGGTGATGCTCGATGTCGCGGGCGCCGAGCTCACCGTCGAAGATCGCGAGCGCCTTGCGCATCCGTCGGTGGGCGGTGTGATCCTGTTTGCGCGCAACTATTTGTCGCCGTGGCAGCTCGACCTCCTGACGGCTTCGATTGGGGCCCTTCGCGATCCGCCGCTGCTGATCGCGGTCGATCACGAAGGTGGCCGTGTGCAGCGCTTCCGCGACGGATTCACCGAGCTGCCGCCGATGCGCAAGCTCGGCGAGCGTTGGGATCGCGACGCTCGCGGCGCAGCCGACGAAGCGGAGCGTTGCGGGCGGATCATCGCATTGGAGCTCGCGGCACATGGTGTCGACTTCAGCTTTACGCCGGTGCTCGACCTCGACCACGGCCAAAGCTCGGTGATCGGAGATCGCGCCTTCCATCGCGATCCCGGCGCGGTGGCAGAGCTCGCCGCTGCACTTTGTCGCGGGCTGCGCGCCGGTGGCATGGCCGCGGTTGGGAAGCACTTCCCGGGCCACGGTTTCGCTACCGCCGACTCCCACCACGAAACGCCGATCGACGACCGCGCGCTCGCGCTGCTGGAAAACGACGACCTGGTGCCGTTTCGCACGCTCATCGGCGTTGGGCTCGAAGGGGTCATGCCGGCGCACGTCGTTTATCCGGCAATCGATCCGCGGCCCGCGGGATTCTCGGACGTCTGGCTGCGCACGATCCTGCGGGAGCGGATGGGTTTCGACGGGATGATTTTTAGCGACGACCTTTCGATGGCCGGTGCCGGCTTTGCCGGAGACGTCGTAGCGCGCGCCGATGCCGCGCTGACGGCCGGCTGCGACATGGTGCTGGTCTGCAACGACGCACCGGCTGCCGATGTGCTCCTGTCGCGTTGGCGGCCGCCACCGAATCGTGACCTGATGCGTCGGACCGCGCGCATGGAAAGGCGTCGCTGACCACTCGATCCGTCATTCCCACGAAAGCATTCGCATTCACCAGCCGCTGTCCCGTGCCTGCGCCCGCGCAAAGGCCGGCCGCGCGACAATCCGCTGTACATAGTCGTCGATGACTGCGGACTTCGGCATCATGGGACTCTGCGCGACCTTCTGTGTCGCGCGTGAAGTCATCTACGGGATTGAGCATGCGCAAACGACGGAAGGGTCGCAACATCGTGAAGGGCGTCTCGTGCTAAGCTCACTACGACTTAGGAACTCGCCAACTTCCCCAGGGGACAACATGGCCGGTCTTCTCCCAGACGTCGATCCCGACGGTCTTCTCGAATACTCGGTGGTTTTCACCGACCGCTCGCTCAATCACATGTCGCAGCGCTTTCAGCGCGTCATGTGCGATATTTCCGGCATTCTCAAGCACGTCTACAACGCATATTCTGCCGTCGTGGTGCCCGGCGGCGGCACCTATGGAATGGAAGCCGTCGCTCGGCAATTTGCCAGCGGTAAGAAATGCCTGGTAATCCGCAACGGCTGGTTCAGCTACCGCTGGACGCAGATTTTCGACGCTGGAAACATCCCAGCGGGAACGACTGTGCTGAAAGCGCGCCGGGTTGGAGCGGGAAAGCACGCGCCATTTGCGCCAGCCCCGATTGACGAAGTGCTCGCCTCGATCCGGCAAATTGGGCCAGATGTGGTGTTCGCGCCGCACGTAGAGACCGCATCGGGAATCATTCTCCCCGACGCATATTTGCGCGCGGTTGGTGACGCCGTCCACGCGACCGGCGGACTGTTCGTCCTCGATTGCGTCGCGTCGGGTGCGTTGTGGGTCGACATGGAGACCTGCGGTGTCGACGTGTTGATTACCGCACCGCAAAAAGGCTGGAGCAGCACACCCGGTTTCGCGCTCGTAATGCTGAGCCACCTGGCACGCACCGCCATTGAAAGCACGACCAGCACCAGCTTCGCGTGCGATCTGCGCAAATGGCTCTCGATCATGGAAGCGTACGAAAAAGGCGGCCATGCCTATCACGCGACACTGGGAACCGACTCGCTTACCAGGTTGCGCGATACGATGAAAGAAACGGAGCGGGTCGGATTCGAGAATACACGCGCCGCGCAACAGGAATTGGGCAACAAGGTTCGCGCGCTTCTGGCGCGGCATGGATTCGTGAGTGTCGCGGCCGAGGGCTTTCAGTCGCCCACCGTCGTGGTGAGTTATACCGACGACAAGGACGTGCAAAGCGGCAAGAAATTCCAGGAACTGGGATTGCAAGCCGCGGCCGGCGTGCCGTTGCAATGCGACGAGCCAGCGGACTTCCAGACCTTCCGTATCGGATTGTTCGGTTTGGACAAGCTTGGCAACGTCAATCGCAGCGTGAGCAACCTCGAGCAAGTGCTAGCCAAGATTGCCGCGCCGGCTGTGGAGCAACGCTGACGCATCCGAACCGTGTTCATTTCCGCCAGCCCGTGCTGCCATTTTGTCCTGCACGGCTGGTCGGTCGAAGCGACTCGATCATCGCCTGGAAGTCATCGGGCGGTTCGCGCTGGAAAGAAATACGTTCGGCGCTTCGGGGATGCGCGAAGCCGAGCGTCCGCGCATGAAGCATTGGACGCATCGCTTCGATCTTCAGGCCGGCGTAATCGCGGATGTATACGCATTCGCCGACCAACGGATGGCCGAGCTCGGATATGTGGATTCGAATCTGATGTTGGCGTCCGGTTTCAAGGCGGCATTCGACCAGCGTGGCACCCACGAGGCAAGCGATCGGTTTGATGTGCGTAACCGAACGTTTTGCCTCGATCGGAGCCTCGCCCTTGGAACGTCGAAAGTGTCCGTACGAGCCGCGCATTCCGTCGCCACGATCTAAGACGAGATACGTCTCGACGCGCGCCGCGGTGACAGCACCGTGCGCGATGGCATGGTAGACGCGATCGATGGTGTGCTCGCGGAACTGTTCTGCCAGCGTACGCTTGGCATGGGCCGTCCGCGCAAACACCATCAAACCGCTCGTGTCCTTGTCGAGGCGATGAACCACGCCCAGCTTGGCGTCAACGCCACTCCCACCCATCCGTCGCAGCAACGTTCGAGTGTAGTCGACGAGCGTGTCCTTGTTTTCTGGCTCGTCGGCGACGCTGAGCATCCCGACCGGCTTGTCGACTACGACGACATCGCGGTCGGAAAACACAATCGCGCTTTCGGCAAGCGGACCGGTACGGAGCCTCGGTGCCCGTTGGTCGACGGCAACCACCGTACCCGGCGACACACGCGATGCGGGGTCGAGGCAGCGCTGGCCATTTAGCGTGACGCGCCCCTCAGTGCACAGCCGACGCGCACGCGACCATGCGGCACCGGTCTGTTGGCGAACGACCGCCGCGACGGTGGGCTCGGGTGTTTTCATATCGACCGCGTGCTCCGCCGCTACTTGCGGCGTTCGTGCGACCCAAAGCAGACTAAACCAAGCGAGCGCTCCCAGCGCCCTCCTGTAGGCACCGGGGAGACCCTCGTGGACGCATACGTCGCGGCCACATCACGGCGCGCGGCGAACCCAGCGAACCGGACGCAAACGGGCCGGCACGCAAAGCCGCGGCCGGTCCGGACGGCGGATCGTCAGGCTACTTCGTGAGCATCCACTGGCCATTGTCGATCCGGATCATCACCCGCGCGCGATTGTCGAGGCCGTTGTGCTCCTGCGGTCCCATGACGAACACACCGTGCGTGCCGACGACGTTGCTCGTCTCGAGCGCGTCGCGCAGCCCCGCGCGAAATTCCTTCGTACCCGGCTTGCCCTTCTTGAGCGCTTCGGGGACCGCCTTCGCGAGCAGCAGG
>DATMNH010000005.1:0-28505 GCA_035568975.1 Casimicrobiaceae bacterium | reverse complement strand
TGGTCCAGAATCGGGCCCAAGCGGTCTATCGAGCATCGGCACTCGGCTTCCTCTAAGTGTTGCGGCCGATCAAATCGTGGTCGTGCGCGGCCTGAGGCACAAATCGGCTGCCGTCAAAGCGCGAGGCTCCTGAGGGCCGCTGGGCCCGCAGCAGCCACGCTTGCCTCGACCCACTATGCCGGGGAGCGGCGGCCTTCGAGCGAGTAGCCGTCCAGACTGAACGCACCGGCGCCGACGGCTGCGATGTGAAGCAGCCCGCCTGCGATGGCCAGGTTCTTCAGGAAGTGAACGAACTGGTTTGGGTCTCCGAGAGCGCGATGGAAGAGGAGCGCGGCCGCGACGGTGAAGGCCGCAAGGATCCAGGCCATCAGGCGCGTCCGGAAGCCGACGAGCAGCAAGGCTCCGGCGCCGATTTCGATGACGACGGTGATGGCGTAGACCAGCGACGGGGCGGGCAGCCCCACCGAGGCGATGTAGCCCTGGATCATGGCGGGCACGAATAGTTTCTGGATGCCGCTCACGAGAAAGAGCGCCGCAAGCAACACGCGCCCCGCGGCTGCAACCGCGGGTTGGACATTGACGGTCGATGTGCTCATGTGATGACTCCTGGATGGGTGAAGAAAAGTTGGAAGTGGTGGGTCGGAGATCGCTACGCGAGCTCCAGTTCGGCGACGTGAGTCTTCGCAGGCGCCAGCGGATACAAGGCTTCCTCGATCTGCTGGTGGGCAGAGTTGATCGCCATTTGTTCGGCGTCCGCGCCCAGGTTGAGTCCTTCCGCGTACACGAAGGCGACATCGGTCAGGCCAAGGAAGCTGAACACGGTCTTCAGATACGGCACCTGGGTGTCCGCCGGCGTGTTGCGATATTTGCCGCCTCGCGTCAGCGCCACGTGCACCTTCTTGCCCTTGAGCAGCCCTTCCGGACCTTTTTCCGTATAGCGGAAGGTCACGCCCACCCGGGCGATGGCGTCGATCCAGTTCTTGAGCGCCGCGGGCACGCCGAAGTTGTACATGGGCACACCCAGCACCACGACATCGGCCGCCTGGATCTCCGCGATCAGCGCATCGTCGAGGGCGACGCGAGCGGCCTGCTCGGGCGTGCGTTGCGGGGCCGGGGTAAAAAGCGCGCCGAGAGCCGCCTCGTCTAGAACCGGATGTGGTTTGAGGCCGAGATCTCGTACGGCAAGCGTCGCGTCGGGGTCGGCGTCGCGGAGGCGCTGAACGATTCGATTCGCCAGGCGCGTCGAGTGCGAGGCTTCGCGCCGCGCGCTGGAGTTGATCTGCAGGACATTCATGCTTTATCTCCGTCGGGTTGTGTTGAACGTGAAGCCAATATATCTGTTGCTTGGATGGGCCAGAAGCCGTCAAAATGGATAACATTGTTCCAACCGAGCAACAATCCAGGACGCTCTCAGGTGGTCCAAAGGGGTCAGCTGTACAGGAGCCACAACCATGAAGCTCGAACCGAACGATCTCGTCCTCTTCGCGCGAGTGGTGGACGAGGGAAGTTTTTCGCGCGCGGCCGATCGCCTCGGCTACCCCAAGTCGACGGTTTCGCGCCGGGTCGCGGCCCTGGAAACACAACTGGGCGAGCAGCTCCTGCGGCGCACGACGCGCAAGCTCACCGTGACTGATTTCGGGCGTGCCGTGCTCGAGCACGCGCACCACGTGGTCGAGGACGTGGCCGCCGCCGAATCGCTCGCGCAGCACCGTCAGGTGCAACCGAGCGGCCGGCTGCGCGTGACGATGCCGAGCGATATGGCGAACCTCGTCCTCGCGCCGATGCTCGCGGAGTTCGTGCTCAAGTACCCTGCCGTGACGCTCGAGGTCGATCTCTCATCGCGGTTCGTGGATTTGATCGCCGAGAATTTCGATGTGGCGGTCCGCATGGGCGAATTGCGCGACGATGCAACGCTCGCGGCGCGTCGCATCGCATCGTTCAAGAGTGGTCTCTACGCTGCGCCGTCGTACGTCGCGCGCCGCGGCGTTCCCGCCGAGCCTGAAGCGCTCATGGAGCACGATGCTCTGCGAGTCCTGGCCCGCACCGGCGATCCGCAGGTGTGGACGCTCGTCCGGGGTGAGGCCCGCTGGGAAGGCATTCCTCCGGGCCATGCGACGGCCAATTCACCGGAGCTGCTGATGCGCATGGCGCTCGGCGGCGCCGGCATCGCGATGATCCACGACTCATTCGCCGTGCCTTACCTGGAGCGCGGCGAGCTGGTCCAGGTTCTGCCCGATTGGAGCACCCCACCGGTCGCCGCTTCGGCCGTCTTTCCGGGTCGCCGACTGATGCCGGCGCACGCCCGTGCGTTCGTCGATGCTCTCGTAGCCAAGTTCGCGGACAAGCAATGTCAGATATTCGAGGAGCAGGCGAAACAGATCAAGGCGCGCTCGCGAGAGAAGCAGCCGCTGAAGAGCCCCAGACAAGTATCGGCCGCCTAAAGTTGTTCTTGCGAGCTGATTGGAGCGACGCCTTCATCCCGAGGCTCGAGCTCACAGGCTTCGTCAACACTGATCTCTATGATGGTTCGAGCTTGGCTTAACTGAGCGCCGACTACCATGTTTCGAACGCGTGGACGGTTGGCGCCATCTTCTCCAGCAATTTCGGCGGAAGACATTCTGACTTTGGCAGCCTTCCGCAAGCCGCGAGCTTCCTTGTCAACGTCGCACGGTACTTCTGAAGGAGGCCCATATGCGACGCTTTGCTTGACTGCTGTAGCAAACCCGGCGTGACTCGCGGGGAAGAACTTCTACCCCAGGTAGACCGGCACCCGTACTGCAGATCTTGTTGGACGTCCGCGGACGTTCAAGGATTGGTTGCCCATTCCGACGGCATAGAACGCGACTCTGCTATGGGCGATCAGCAAGGGGTATGTCACCTGCCGAGGAGCTGTGAGCGAGCGGCGGCGATGTCGTGCACGATACGGCTTAGCCGGTCGATGCTTCCGTCCAGCGAAGCCACGATCGGCTCGATGCCGAGGCGCAGACCATCGGGATACATCATCAACCGTACTGCAGGCGCGCTGCCGGGCATCGCAACTGCGCCGATGGTGAGGATGCCGTTCTGTTCGAGCATGTCCATCGCGACCAGTCCCGCCGCCTCGACCGCGACGAGCCCGGGCTTGTCGCGCTTGATGCTTCGTTCAAGCGCAATTTCGAGTACATCATCCCCTGCGATCGACACTCCGGGACCGCCGAGGTAGGCGCGCTTCGGACCGTACTTTTCCGCAAGCACCTCGATCAGCCGCTTGGCGAGCTCGCCTGCTTCTTTCACCTCGCTCGGGTTGAAGTTCCTGAGCGCGTTCGCCACGCCGACGTATTGCCCGGCCTGCGCCTCGAGACCGAGCTCGTACGCTCGCGATCCGATCGCGGTGACGAGGTCCTTGCGACCGACGAGGACGCCCGCTCGCGGGCCCGCGACATGCTTGTCGGCCGAGCATACCGCGAGATCGATCTCGCCCACCTGGTAGGTCGGTGGCTCGTCGAAGAAAGCGATGCGCGAAGCCATGTGCGCGTCGTCGACGTAGACGAGCGTCTCCGCGCCGCGCGGCAGCGCGAGCGCCCGCTTGAACTCCGCGAAGGGAATGTGCCGCTTCGATGCGCTGATCGGCGTAATCAGCAGAAGACGCGGCGCGCCCGCCGACCATGCCTTCGCAAGCTCCGTGTAGCTGTGAAATTCGGTCAAATCGGCGCCGGCCATCGAGATCGGCCGGACCGCGGACGGGTGGGTCTGCCCGCCCGTAGGCGCGAACGCGAACACTCGAGCGCCGCGGTTGAGCAGCGTCGTGAGCGCGATGAAGTTCGCGGCCGACACGCGATTGAGGATCAAGGCCGCATGTCGGGCGGGATCGGCTCCCATATGCTTCAGCGCGAGCGGCTCGGTCTTGCCTTCGAAACGCGCGAAGAATGGCACGTGACTCGTGAGATGCGGCACGTCCTCGACGGTGATGCCGCTTCCTCGATTCATGCCGGAGAGGTCGTAGATGCTTTCCTTGCCGCCGGCACGCACGCGCTCGCCGACGATCTGTCGCGCGCGTAGCATCCGCACGATTTCCTCGTCCGAGCTCTTGAGAATGCTGCCCCTTGCATAGCGCACGATGGGATCGAGCCGATTGCCGAAGCGATCGGTTTCGACGCTCATCGGCTCGACCGTAGCTTTCACTGCCTGCTCTCGTTTCATATCGGCTACTCCACTTTTGCGCCCGAATCCTTCACCACCTTGCCCCACTTCACAGCCTCTTCCTTCACGTAGGCCGCGAGCTGATCGGATGTCATCGTCGCGGGCGATGCGCCCTGCCCGGCGAGATTGCTTGCGACATCCGGCGATTGCACCGCCTTGGCGACCGCGTCGGCGAGCTTCGCGACGACGTCCTTCGGCGTTGCGGCGGGAACGAATACCCCGTACCAGTACGCGGGCTCGTAGCCGGCGACGCCGGATTCGATCACGGTGGGCACATCCGGCAGCGTCGCGACCCGCGCGGGCGATGAAACGGCGATTGCCCGGATCAGACCGCCCTTGATGGAACCCATGGCCGCGGGCATAGTCGAGAACATCACGTCGACGCGACCGCCGGCGAGATCTCCGATCGCGGGCGGCGCACCCTTGTACGGCACATGAGTCCAGGTAACGCCAGTCATCGACCGGAACAGCTCGCTGGCGAGATGCGTG
Organism: Casimicrobiaceae bacterium; assembly: GCA_035568975.1. Lineage (GTDB taxonomy): Bacteria > Pseudomonadota > Gammaproteobacteria > Burkholderiales > Casimicrobiaceae > PALSA-1003. The sequence continues at coordinate 23,837 of DATMNH010000005.1, read as the reverse complement.
AAGCTGCCGTTGCCGGCCGAGGCGACATTGATCGCGCCCGGCTTCGCTTTGGCAAGCGCGATCAACTCGCCGATGTTCTTCACCGGAAGGGATGGGCTGACGATGACGACCATCGGTGTCGACGCCACCATCGCGACCGGCGCCAGATCCTTGAGCGTGTCGTAGTCGAGCTTGCTGTAGATGGCGGGATTGACCGCGATTTCGGAAGTGCTGGCGAGCACCATGGTGTAGCCGTCGGCCGGCGAGTGGACCACGGCTTCGGTGCCGATCGACCCGCCGGCCCCGGCGCGGTTGTCCACGAACACCTGCTGTCCGAGCAGCTCGGAGAGCTTGGAGACGAGGACTCGGCCGATATTGTCCGAGCCGCCGCCCGCGGGAAACGGCACGACCAGCCGAATCGGCTTCGCAGGGAAGCTTTCACCCGCCGCCGGCGCATTCAGGGCGAACGCCAGCGAAACCGCAGTCAGGAAGAAAAGAAACGATTTAGTCACTGGGCGCCGCTCATGAAGGCAACAAGTCCTGGAACGAAACCATTGGGTAACAATGGCTTCGTTTGATTTTCTTGGCGGAGAGGGCGGGATTCGAACCCGCGTTAGGGTATTACCCTAAACACGCTTTCCAGGCGTGCGACTTAAACCGCTCATCCACCTCTCCGTGTTGCGACCCGCGCAAATGCGCGGTTTGATGGCGGAGAGGGTGGGATTCGAACCCACGATACGTTGCCGTATACCTGATTTCGAGTCAGGCGCCTTCGACCACTCGGCCACCTCTCCGTCAGGCGCAGATTATACAAGAGCGATAGTGGTTACTCGTGTGGTGCCAAAATTCTGGACATGGTGTCAAAATTCGTGGCATCCGCGCCCGTTCTGTCGAAAAACTCGAGCGATGACATCACGCCGCTTCGTAGTAGTAGAAGTTGAGCATTCCACCAGGCGGCCGGTGCCGCAAATCGAACCATCCTTCGCAGCAATGGCCCCGTTTCTGTAGATCAGTCTGTTACCGAGCCGCTCCGAACAATTGACGCAGACGTCGTTTCTCGGCATCCTGCCTCCGGAGGAATTTAGATCGCATGGTCTCGTCACGCGCCATCGGCTATCTTCTCGTGTTGTCGCTCTCTTGCACCATGCTGGCGGGCTGCGACATGGTGTTGCTGCGCCCTTCGGGCTATGTCGCCGCGCAGCAGGGGCATCTGGTCGTCCTTTCCACGCTCCTGATGCTGCTCATCGTCGTGCCCGTCATCGCCTTGACGCTCGTGTTCGCCTGGCACTATCGGGAATCCAATGCTGCGGCGCGCTATACGCCCGAGTGGGACCATTCCATCCAGCTGGAGCTGCTGATTTGGTCGGCGCCGCTGCTTATCATCATCGGCTTGGGCGCACTCACCTGGATCGGCACGCATACGCTCGACCCGTATCGGTCGCTGACGCGGATCGATGCCAAGCGACCCGTTCCGGACGACGTAGAACCCTTGAACATCGAAGTCGTCGCCCTCGATTGGAAATGGCTGTTCATTTATCCGGATCAGAATATCGCCGTCATGAACGAGCTCGCGGCGCCGGTGGACGCGCCCATCCACTTCAAGATTACGGCGTCGTCGGTGATGAATTCGTTCTTCGTCCCAGCTCTGGCAGGACAGATCTATGCGATGCCGGGCATGGCGACCAGCCTGAACGCGGTGATCAACCGCCCGGGCGAGTATGAGGGCTTCTCAGCCAATTACAGCGGCGCCGGTTTTTCCGCTATGCGCTTCAAGTTTCTCGGCATGTCCCCCGCTGACTTCGACGGGTGGGTGCAGAAGGCGAAGGCCGGCGCCGAATTGAGCCGCGGCAGCTACATGCAACTCGAGCAGCCTAGCGAGCGCGAGCCGGTGCGCCGCTATGGCGGCGTCGCGCCTGATCTGTTCGACGCCATCGTCAATCGCTGCGTCGATCAGGGCAAGATGTGCTTGCGGGAGATGATGGCGATGGACGAGCACCGCCCGTCCGGGGGCCGGCCCGCGCGCGAGTCGATCGCGCTGAACCTAGGCCTCGATGCGGCCGTCTGCAAAGCCGACAACTCCGCCGCCGGTGACCTGTTGCCCTCTGTCTATCGGGATTGACGTCCAATGTCCGAGCAGCCCGACCTCGCGAAGCTCGTGTTCGGCCGCCTCACCTGGGAGGCGATTCCGTTGCACGATCCGATCCTGCTGACCACTTTTGTCGCGGTCGCGATCGGCGGTGTGGCGATCGTCGCTGCGATAACGTATTTCCGCGCATGGGGTCCGTTGTGGCGAGACTGGATCACGAGCATCGACCACAAGAAGATCGGGGTGATGTACGTGATTCTCGGGCTGGTGATGCTGCTGCGCGGCTTTTCTGACGCCGTCATGATGCGCGCCCAGCAGGTGGTCGCGTTCGGCGACGCGATGGGCTATCTGCCGCCCCACCACTATGACCAGATCTTCACCGCCCACGGCGTCATCATGATCTTCTTCGTCGCGATGCCGCTCGTCACCGGGCTCATGAACTTCGCCGTGCCGCTGCAGATCGGCGCCCGGGATGTCGCGTTTCCGTTCCTCAACAACTTCAGCTTCTGGATGACGGCTTGCGGCGCCGGCCTGGTCATGATGTCGCTGTTCGTCGGTGAGTTCGCCCGCACGGGTTGGCTCGCCTACCCGCCATTGTCGGGAATCATCTCGAGTCCGGATGTTGGCGTGGACTACTACATCTGGTCGCTCCAGGTTGCGGGCGTCGGCACCATGCTATCCGGTGTCAACCTCATCGCCACGATCGTCAAGATGCGCGCACCCGGCATGAGCATGATGAAGATGCCCATCTTCACCTGGACGGCCCTGTGCACCAACGTTCTCATCGTCGCCGCCTTTCCGGTGCTCACCGCGGTGCTCGCCTTGCTGTCGTTGGACCGCTACGTCGGGACGAATTTCTTCACCAACGACCTGGGCGGTAACCCGATGATGTACGTCAACCTGATCTGGATCTGGGGACATCCGGAGGTGTACATCCTGATCCTGCCGGCGTTCGGCATCTTTTCGGAGGTCGTGTCCACGTTCAGCGGCAAGCGTCTTTTCGGTTACGCGTCGATGGTGTATGCGACGGTGGTGATCACGATCTTGTCCTACCTCGTCTGGCTGCACCATTTCTTCACGATGGGTTCGGGCGCGAGCGTTAACGCGTTCTTCGGTATTACGACGATGATCATCTCGATCCCGACGGGTGCAAAGATGTTCAACTGGCTGTTCACGATGTACCGGGGGCGGATCCGCTTCGAGACGCCGATGTTGTGGACCTTGAGCTTCATGGTCACGTTCGTCGTCGGCGGGATGACCGGCGTGCTGCTCGCGGTACCTCCGGCGGATTTCGTGCTGCACAACAGCCTGTTCCTCGTGGCGCATTTTCACAACGTGATCATCGGCGGCGTGCTGTTCGGGCTGATGGCGGGAATCACCTACTGGTTCCCCAAGGCGTTTGGCTACAAGCTCGATCCGTTCTGGGGCAAATGCTCGTTCTGGTTCTGGACCATCGGCTTCTATTTCGCGTTCATGCCGTTGTACGTGCTGGGCTTGATGGGCGTCACGCGAAGGCTCAGCCATTTCGACGACGCTTCGTTGCAGATCTGGTTCCAGTTCGCGGCTTTTGGCGCGTTCTTGATCCTGTTGGGCATCCTGTCTTTCATCGTTCAGCTGGTCGTGAGCTTCCGGCGGCGCGCGTCGCTCGCCGACACCACGGGCGACCCGTGGAACGGCCGCACGCTGGAATGGTCGACCTCGTCGCCGCCACCGGTCTACAACTTCGCCTTCACCCCGATCGTCCACGACAGCGACGCCTGGTACGACATGAAGAAGCGCGGCCATGTCCGGCCGGTGGCGGGCTTCGTCCCGATCCACATGCCGAAGAACACCGCGGCGGGCTTCGTGCTCGCCGTGCTGAGCACGATCTGCGCCTTCGGCATGATCTGGCACATGTGGCCCGTCGCCGCGGCCGGGTTCGTCACGCTCATCGTCGCGGCGATCCTTCACACGTTTAACTACGATCGCGAGTTCTACATCCCCGCGGAGGCGGTTCTGCGTGCCGAGGATGCCCGCACCCGACTCCTGGCCAGCCATGTCTGAGTCTACCGCGTCTGTTGCGCTCGGCGCCGTTGGCGGAGGCCAGGCTCTGCGCTTCTACGACAGCGGAGGCCATCATCCCGAGAACGGCACGCTGCTCGGCTTCTGGCTCTACCTGATGAGCGATTGCCTGGTCTTCACTTGCCTGTTCGCGGCCTATGGTGTGCTGGGCCGCAACTATGCGGGCGGGCCCTCGGGAGCGGACCTGTTTGCGTTGCCGTTGGTGGCCGTCAACACGTCGCTCCTGCTGCTGTCATCGATCACCTACGGTTTCGCGATGATCGAGATGCAGCGAAAACGCCAGGGCGCGATGCTCATCTGGCTGGCACTCACCGGTTTGTTGGGCGCCGGGTTCATCGGCATCGAGTTGCACGAGTTCGCGAATCTGATCCACGAAGGCAACGGCCCACAGCGCAGTGCCTTCCTGTCGTCGTTCTTTACGCTCGTCGGCACCCACGGTCTGCACGTGACCTTCGGCATCGTCTGGCTGCTTACACTGATGGCGCAGGTCGCCAGGCATGGGCTGATCGCTGCGAATCGGCGGCGGCTCATGTGTCTGTCGATGTTCTGGCACTTCCTCGACGTGATCTGGATCGGCGTCTTTACCTTCGTTTACTTGATGGGAGCGTTACCATGAGCTCGAAGGGCCGCCCCGAGCGCGAATACCGGAGTGCGAAGCACGGAGGTATCCAATGAGCGCACCGGACACCGGCCCGGCGCATGCCGCCGGTCAGGGCAGCGAGGACGATCTCGACCACGATCACGACACACTGGACATCACGGTCGGCGGCTACATGACCGGATTCGTGCTGTCGGTCATCCTGACGGCGATCCCGTTCTGGCTGGTCATGAGCAAGGTCTTCGCGAACCCGACCGTCACGACCTTCGTCATCCTCGGCTTCGCGATCGTGCAAATCTACGTGCACATGGTGTTCTTCCTGCACATGACCTCGAAAGCGGAAGGCGGCTGGCCATGGCTGTCGCTGATCTTCACTCTGGTGCTCGTCGTCATCACGTTGAGCGGGTCTTTGTGGGTGATGTATCACCTGAAGACCAACATGATGTTGCCGTCGCCGGAGCAGATGCGCAACATGCCGTGACGGATGCGATCGCACACGCCATCGGCGCGCAGCCTCCCGGTAATTCCTGAGCGAGAAGCCACGTGATATCCGGCGTTGGTCAAGAACCCAGCGGCCCCTCGTCGAGCTCCCTCGAGCGCGACGCACGTGCCGTCTCCGCCGCTCCGGCGAAGGTGGCGCCCGGCGACATCGCGGTTGGCGTCGTCATCGGCCGGACAGCGGAATACTTCGACTATTTCGTCTACGGCATCGCCTCGGTGCTGGTGTTTCCCGCGCTATTCTTTCCATTCGAAACGCGTCTCGACGGAACGCTGTACTCGTTCACGATCTTTTCGTTCGCATTTATCGCCAGGCCGATCGGATCCATCGTCTTCATGGACATCCAGCGCCGGTGGGGGCGCGAGACGAAGCTCACGCTGGCGCTGTTTCTGCTCGGCAGCTCGACGGCAGGAATCGCTTTTCTGCCCGGATACGGAAGCCTTGGTTACATGGCGATCGTGTTGCTTGCGATCTTGCGCGTCGGCCAGGGTGTTGCGCTCGGTGGCTCCTGGGATGGATTGCCGTCACTGCTTGCGCTCTCCGCTCCGAGCAATCGGCGCGGCTGGTACGCGATGATGGGGCAGCTGGGAGCGCCGGTCGGTTTCATGCTGGCGAGCGCGCTTTATCTGTTGCTCTACGCCACCCTGTCGTTGGACGACTTCCTCGTCTGGGGTTGGCGCTACCCCTTCTTTTGCGCCTTCGCAATTAACGTCGTGGCATTGTTCGCGCGCCTTCGACTGGTCGTGACGAACGAAATCGATGAGCTCCTGACAGAGCGCGAACTCGAGCCGACCACCAGCCGCGAAGTGCTTCGGTCCCAGGGTTACAACGTGATCCTCGGTGCGTTCGGCGCGTTGGCAAGCTATGCGCTGTTCCACGTGGTCACCGTTTTCCCGCTGTCGTGGATCATGCTCTATTCGAAGCAGTCGGTGACGGCGTTTCTCGCCATCCAGATCCTCGCCGCGATACTCGGAGCATGCGGCGTCGTCGCCTCCGGCATCATCGCCGACCGGATCGGCCGACGCAAGACGCTCGGCTTGTTTGCCACGCTGATTGCGGTCTTCAGCGGCTTCGCGCCCACCCTCCTGGACGGCGGCACGCTAGGACAGGACGTCTTCGTCCTGATCGGGTTCGGCTTGCTGGGACTCTCCTACGGACAGGCGGCCGGGGCGCTCAATGCGAGCTTCGAGCCGAGATACCGCTACACCGGCGCCGCGCTCACCTCGGACGTCGCCTGGCTGATCGGCGCGGGATTCGCGCCGTTGGTGGCGCTTGGGACATCCGCCTATTTCGGGCTAGGCTATGTCAGCCTGTACTTGCTGTCTGGGGCAGCGGGGACGCTGGCCGCGCTGTGGGTCGATCGGAAGCTGGAAGATCGCGACTGACGGCACGCCCGAAAGGTCCCGGTTCTCGTATGGCGACGAACGATTGGAGCAGGGAAGGCGCCAGGGAGCTCGTTACGCATTCAGCGTCGAGCGCCTGAAGTCATCCAGATGGCAAGGATCTTCGTCACCTTCTCGCCACAAATGCGGAAGAACTATTACGGCGACAGGGCGTTCGCCGGTCTTCAGGCGCTGGGCGAGGTGGAGCTGAATCCGGCCGCTCGGGCACTGAGCACGCATGAACTCATCGAGGCCGCGTGCGGATGCGAATTCATCGTCTCGGATCGGCAGACGCCGGGCGAGAGCGAATTGTTCAGGAGCCTGCCCGATCTCATCGCGTTTTCGAGATGCGCCGTCGACATTCGCAATGTGGACGTCCAGGCGGCGAGTGACTGCGGAATTCTTGTGACCCAGGCCAGTGCCGGTTTCATCGCTGCTGTGGCGGAATGGACGATAGGCGTGATGATCGACCTGAGCCGCCACATCAGCGAGTCCGTCAATACCTATCGTGCCGGCGAGATTTCTGTTCCGGTCATGGGGCGAGAACTCAAGGGGTCGACGATCGGTGTGGTCGGCTATGGGCAGATCGGTCGCTATGTTTGCGAGTTGGCGCTTGCCTTGGGTATGCGAGTGGTGGTCGCCACTCCTGGTACAGACGTTGCAAATCCGCCGCTCATCCAGCTTGGTCTGGAAGAACTTCTTGCCGCCTCCGACTATGTGATCTGCCTTGCCCCTGCCAATTCTGAAACGGAAAACATGTTCAATGCACACGCCTTTGAGCGGATGAAGCCGACGGCCTTTTTCATCAATGCATCGCGCGGCGAACTCGTCGACGAAATCGCGCTCGAGCACGCGCTCGACCAAGGGCTGGTCGCGGGCTGTGCGCTCGACGTGGGCCGGGCGCCCGACCAGATGCCGACGCCGCGACTCGCGCGTCATCCGAAGGTGATCGCCACGCCGCACGTAGGTGGCCTTACGCCGCAAGCTGCAGAACACCAGGCACTCGAAACCGTAGCCCAAGTGGCCGCAATTCTTCACGGCAATGTTCCCAAGGGAGCAGTTAATGCGGAACGGGCAACTCGACTCGAACGCCTGCGCGGTCATTGAGCCGCGGCGCAACAGATCGTGCCGCGGACGCTCCGGTTTGTCTATCGGGCCGTTGTCCTGACCTGCGGCACTCTCTCGATCAAGGTCCGTGCCCTCCCGCTCTGTTTTTTCGCACCAGATTTCGAGTCAGGCGCCTCCCACCACTCGGCCACCTCTCCGCAGCGAAAAACCATAGCATATCGGTCAGTCCCGCAGCGGCGCAGCAGCGGTACAAATGACATCGCCGCTACCGAGTTTCACCACGATTCCGCTCAAGTTCGGTAACAATTGCAAGGACTGCCTGGCGGCGACGGATGCTTGTCTGGAGAACCCGACGGATCGGGAACGGTCATTGCTGGTACGCTCATTGCATCAATTGAGCAACTCTTTGCGCCATACTTTCGAGGCCCCGTGCATGATGCGTCACACAGCCTATATCGCCTTGCTCCTCCTGGTGCTCGCCGGATGCGCGACCGTGCCCGGCAGCAATTATCCCAAGCAGGAGTCGACCACACTGGCGAATCCCGAATCGACCCGCCTTGGGCGGCAGGTCGACGTTCAAGCTCGCGCGCACCCTGGATTGGCCGGGTTCCGCCTGGTGCCCCAGGGTGTGGATGGCTTTCTGCTGCGAGCCGAACTCGCCGGCGCGGCGGAGCGGACGCTCGATCTCCAGTACTTCATCATTCAAAACGACGACACCGGCAAGATGATCATGGACGGTGTCTTGCGCGCGGCGGAGCGTGGCGTTCGCGTCCGCTTGTTGCTCGACGACAGCGACGATGTTGCGCGCGATCGTCAGATCCTGGCGCTGGGCGCGCACAAGAATATCGAAATCCGCGTCTTCAATCCGTTTTTCACACGCGGCCTCCTCGATTTCATGCGCTATGTGGAATTTTTTGTCGCGTCGTCGCGGCTCAACTATCGCATGCACAATAAATTGTTCGTCGCCGACAACTCGGTCGCGATTCTCGGGGGACGCAACATTGGCGATGAATACTTTCAAGCGAGCAAGGACACCGAATTCGGCGATTTTGACATCCTCACCATAGGACCCTTGGTCAGCCAGGTTTCGAAAAGCTTCGACACCTACTGGAACAGCGACCTCGCCATTCCGATCGACGCGCTGACCTTCCTCAAGCCTTCTGCGGCGGCGTTGGACGAATATCGCGCCGCGCTGGCGGAAAATCTGAACAAAATGGCCGGCTCGCCGTACGTGAAGCGGCTTGCGGCAGGCGACCCGCTGACGCCGATCCTGACGGGCAGCAGCGCGCTCGTCTGGGCCAAGGGAGAGGTGCTTTACGACAGCCCGGAAAAGAGCAAGGTACAAAGCGGTGAGCAGCCTGGCCGGCTGCTGCGGCAACGCCTGGGAGAGGCGATCAAGGGTGTGAAAACCGAGCTCCTGGTGGTGTCCCCCTACCTCGTGCCCGGCGACGGCGGGATGAAGATGCTCGAGAACCTGCGCAATCGCGGCGTGCACGTGCGCATCCTGACCAACTCGCTCGCGTCGACCGATATGCCCATCGTCCATTCCGGCTATCAAAAATACCGGGAGCCCATGCTCAAGGACGGCATCGACCTCTACGAAGTTCGACCGGTGCTCGGCAAGCCGAACGCTCAGGGCAGCGGCGGCAGCTTGAGCAACCCGAGCGGCGGACAGTTCGCGCTGCACGCGAAAGTTTTCGTGCTCGATCGGCGCTGGGTCTTCATCGGCTCGATGAACTTCGATCGCCGGTCGCTGCGGCTCAATACCGAACTTGGCGTGTTGATCGACAGCCCGGAACTCGCTCGCCAGGTGATTGCGCGCTTCAATGCAATCGCCCAGCCGGCCAACTCCTATGTGCCGACGCTGACGAGCGCTGACGCAAGCGGGAAGCAGACACTGATCTGGCGCACCGAGGAAGACGGCAAGCTCATCGAGCTCAAAAGCGAGCCGATGGGTGATCTGATGAAAGGCGTGAAGACCGACCTGTTGACCCTATTACCTCTGGACGATCTTCTTTGAAGCCCTGATCCGACGCCGGGGCGCGGATCACAGCGAAGTCCCCTACGCCGCGACTGTCCGAGAAGCCGAAGTGGGAATCGCCCAGGCGGCGAGCGGGCGGTGCTGGCGCTACTTCTTGGGAGCGGCCTTGGCCGAATCCACCTTTGCCGGGCCGGCCGCGACCTGCGAAGTCGGCCCCATCTGCGGCGTAACGGTCTTGCCCATCGCTTTCTGCTGGGCAAGGTAGCGAGCCACGACGCGATCCTCGGCCTGCGCCTGCGCCTGCTTGGCCGCATCGGCAGCAGCAGCGTCCTTGGCCTTCTTCTCCTCGGCGGCCGCCTTGGCCTTGTCGTCCAGCGGCGGTGGGGGAGGCAGCTTGGCCACCGCCCACCCGAACACGCCGATGAGCAGGCCAGCTGCGATCAGCGCGCGTAGCGTCGCCATTCTCATCCTCCTTAGCAGGCTCAGGCCGGCCGCGTGCGTGGAGTCGACGCGGTCGACACTTCCGGCGGCACCTCTTTGGGATCAGCGAAGCGCTGGCGCGAGCGTCCCGCCGCGATGTCCTCGTACCAGCGCAGGTGGTGATGCTTCGCCCAACTCTCGTCGATGTAGCCGTAGCGCATCGCGCTATACGCGTCGACCATGCCGATGGTGCCGAGATAGACGTGGACAAACGCCAGCGAGATCGCAAGGTACGCGGTCACCGCATGCACGACGTTCGCGATCTGCATCGTCCCCCGCGTCTGATCGAAGTTCGGGAAAACGAGCACGAGCCCACTGACGACGAGTATGGTCGAAAAGAGCACCAGCACGAACCAGAACACGAGCTTCTCACCGGCGTTGAACCGCTTTGATGGGTACTCGTGTCCCTTGAAGTAACCGATGATGTTGATGAACCATTTCACGTCGTCCATGCCGATCCCGTTGTCGCGGATGTAGCGCACGAACATGAAAGGGATCGCGACGATCAGGATGGGACCAACGAAGTTGTGCAGGTTCTTGGCGAGGATCGCGAGCCAGGAAAAGAGCGTGTAGCCGATCAGGGGCAGCAGCACCGACTTGCCGAGCGAGAGGATGAGGCCCGTGATCGCCAGCGTCACCCACGTGATCGCGAGGAGCCAGTGCGCATAGCGGTCGAGCGGAGAGAAACGCTCGATCAGGTGTCCGCCGCGCCTTTCGCCTTCGCCGATGTCGAGGGGTCCGCGTAGGAGGTAGAACACGGCCAGGCCGAGAATCCCGATCGCGACGAGCAACCCGCCCCAGAAGATGATCGGCACGCGCAACGCGCGCCAGGTTTCGCCCTGCGACTGGATCAGTACGTTGGTTTCGCGCCCGGTGACGGTCGTCACTTGCGGCGCGCCGGAGCGCACCTCGCGCCAAACCGGCGCATTGTTCAGCGGTTGGGTCGACTGGCGCTGCGCCGCGGCGGCAGGTGAAGAATTTTCCGCCGTCGGCGCGGGCGTCGGGGCCTGCGGCTGCGCGTTCACGGCGTTGGCCGCAATGAACAACAGGGCGGCGATAACCAGCGGGATGACCCGCCTCCTCGTTGAATCAGGCATCGCCACTCCTAGTTGGTGCGCTTGTACTCGTTCTGGGCTTGCGCGCGGGTGGCCATTGCCCGTTCCCAGGCTGCCTTGTCGCCGTTGTAGGGCGCGCTTTGATACGGCGGCGTGTCGGGTTTGCCCGAATAAGTCCCTTGCTTGTATTGGACGACCTGCGGTCGCTCGCTGCACGCGGCGACAGCAAGCATCAAGCAGGCTGCGACCGCGATGGTCATGGCGCGTGTCATGACTTGCTCCCCGGCGCCGGCGCAGGTGCGGGCGCGGGTCCAGGCGTCGGCGCCGAGGCTGGCTGCGGACCGCCGTATGCCGAGTCCCATCCCCACGGCGGCCCGCTGATACTGCCGCGCGCAGCGCGCATGGTCACGCGGTTGCGATAGATTTCGGAAATCACGTCGCCGTCGCCGCCGAGAAGCGCCTTGGTCGAGCACATCTCGGCGCACGCCGGCAGCTTGCCTTCCGAGAGGCGGTTGCGGCCGTATTTCGCGAACTCCTGAGGCGATCCATCCGGCTCCGGCCCGCCGGCGCAGAACGTGCACTTGTCCATCTTGCCGCGCACGCCGAACGCCCCCGTCTGCGGAAACTGCGGCGCGCCGAACGGGCAGGCGTAGAAGCAGTAGCCGCAGCCGATGCACAGATCCTTGTCGTGCAGCACGACGCCTTCTTCGGTCCGGTAGAAACAATCGACCGGACAGACCGCCATGCACGGCGCATCCGAGCAGTGCATGCACGCGACCGAGATCGAGCGCTCGCCGGGAACACCGTCGTTGATCGTAACGACGCGGCGCCGGTTCACGCCCCAGGGTATGTCATGCTCCTGCTTGCAGGCCGTGACGCAACCGTTGCACTCGATGCATCGCTCGGCGTCGCAGAGAAATTTCATTCTGGCCATGGTTGTCTCCCCCCGTCAGACCTTGGCGACCTGACAGAGCGTCGTCTTGGTCTCCTGCATCATCGTCACCGAGTCGTAGCCGTAGGTCGTGGCGGTGTTGACGGCATCTGCGCGCACGATCGGCGCCGAGCCTTCGGGGTAGAACTCGAGCATGTCCTTGCCCTCCCACCAGCCGGAGAAGTGGTACGGGATGAAGGTCGTTCCCGCACCGACGCGCTCGGTCACCTGAGCCTTGACCTTGATCTGAGCGCCGGTCGGCGTCTTGACCCAGACGTACTCGCCGTCCTTCACGCCGCGATCGTTCGCATCCTTGGGATTGATCTCGACGAAGCACTCCTGCTGAAGCTCGGCGAGCCATGGATTGGAGCGCGTCTCCTCACCGCCGCCTTCGTATTCGACCAACCGCCCGCTCGTCAGGATGAGCGGGAACTTCTCTGCGACCTTGTCTTCGACGTTCTTCTGCTGCACCGACTTGTAGAGCGTCGGCAGCCGCCAGAACGCCTTCTTGTCGTCGTGCGTCGGGTACTTGGCCACGAGGTCAGGCCGCGGAGAGTACAGCGGCTCGCGATGCTGCGGGATGCCGTCGGGGAAGTTCCACACGATCGCGCGCGCCTTGGCGTTGCCAAACGGGTGGGCGCCATGCTTCATCGCGACGCGCTGGATTCCGCCGGAGAGATCGGTCTTCCAGTTCTTGCCCTCGGCGGCTTTCTTCTCTGCGTCGGTCAGGTCGTCCCACCAGCCGAGCTTCTTCAGCAGCACGTGGTCGAACTCGGGGTAGCCCGTCGTAAGCTCGCAATCCTTCGGATATGATCCGTCTTCCGCGAGCAGGTTGACGCCGTCGCGCTCGATGCCAAAGTTGGCGCGGAAGCAGCCGCCACCATCCATGACGCTACGATCCTGCTCGTAGAGGTTCGGCGATCCCGGATGCTTCAGCTCGGGCGTTCCGTAGCACGGCCACGGCAGTCCGTAGTAGTCGCCGTCGCAGGGGCCACCCTTCGCGCGCAGCGTCTTCACGTCGAAGGTCGCCTGATTCTTCATGTGCAGCTTCAGCCGCTCCGGCGATTGCCCGGTGTAGCCGATGGTCCAGCACGAGCGGTTGATCTCCTTCAGGATCGACTCGGTCGTGGGCTCGTCGAACTTGGCGTCGCCGTCGGGCTTCACGATCTCGTAGTTCTTCACGAGCTCCTTGTCGAAGCCGAATTTCTTGGCGAACTGGTACATGAGCGCGTGATCGGTCTGCGATTCGAACAGCGGCGTGATCACGCGCTCGCGCCATTGCAGCGAGCGGTTCGACGCTGTGCACGAGCCCGAGGTCTCGTACTGCGTGCAGGCCGGCAGCAAATACATGTTGTCCTTGCGCACCATCGCACCCATCGCCGCAGTCGCCGAAGGATACGGGTCGATCACGACGAGCAGATCAAGCTTCTTCATCGCCTCGACCATTTCCTTGCCGCGCGTCTGGCTGTTCGGCGCATGCCCCCAGTACACGACCGCACGTAGGTTCGGGTCCTGATCGATCAAGTCGTTCTTCTCGAGCACGCCGTCGATCCAGCGCGACACCGTCATCCCCGGCTTCTCCATCAGCGCCTGCGAGGCGAAGCGGCCCTTGATCCAGTCGTAGTCGACGCCCCAGACCGCTGCGAAGTGCTTCCAGGAACCGGCGGCTATCCCATAGTAGCCGGGCAGTGAGTCGGGATTCGGGCCGACATCGGTCGCGCCCTGCACGTTGTCGTGGCCGCGGAAGATGTTCGTGCCACCGCCCGACACCCCGACGTTGCCCAGCGCAAGTTGCAGGATGCACGAGGATCGGACGATGGCGTTACCGGTCGTGTGCTGCGTCTGACCCATGCACCAGACGACGGTCGATGGCTTGTTCTTCGCCATCATCTCGGCGACCTGGTAGACCTGCGCCTCGGGAACGCCGGTGACTTCGGTCACCTTGTCGGGCGTCCACTTGGTCATCACTTCTTCCCTGACCTTGTCCATGCCGTAGACGCGGTCGTGGATGTACTGTTTGTCCTCCCAGCCGTTCTTGAAGATGTGGTACAGCATCCCGAAGATGAATGCGATGTCGCTACCCGAGCGAAGCCGCACGTAGTAGTCCGCCTTGGCGGCGGTGCGGGTGAAGCGCGGATCGACCACGATCATCCGGCAGCCGGTTTCCTTCGAGTGCAGCATGTGCAGCATCGACACCGGGTGCGCCTCGGCGGCGTTGCTGCCGATGTACAGCGCGCACTTGCTGTTCTGCATGTCGTTGTACGAATTGGTCATCGCGCCGTAGCCCCAGGTGTTGGCCACGCCGGCGACCGTCGTCGAGTGACAGATGCGTGCCTGGTGATCGCAGTTGTTGGTGCCCCAGAACGATACGAACTTGCGGAGCAGATACGCCTGCTCGTTGCTGTGCTTCGAGCTGCCGATCCAGAAGACCGCGTCCGGCCCGCCCTTTTCCTTGTCGTTGCGGATCGCGAGCAGCTTGTCGCCGACCTCCTTGATCGCGTCGTCCCACGACATCTTCTGCCACTTGCCGTTGACGAGTTTCATCGGCGACTTGAGGCGGTGCGAGTGTTCGACCACGCCGTGCTCGCGCACACAGGCGCCCTTGGCGCAATGCGAGCCGAGGTTGATCGGCGAGTCGAACACCGGCTCCTGCCGGATCCACACGCCGTTCTCCACGACCGCGTCGACCGAGCAGCCGACCGAACAGTGCGTGCACACCGTCCGCTTGACCTCGACCTTCTTGTCAGCGGCGCCGTTAGCGTCGGCCTTGCCGATTACGCCATACGGGAGCTGACTGGCGAACGCTCCGGCCCCGGCGACGAGGCCCGAACGCTTCAAAAACGTCCGCCGATCCATCGTCGGGGGCTTGGCTCCGACGTGGCGGCGAAAACGTGGACGAGCTGCCGGGGCGCTTTCAGTCGCGCCGCTGTCTATTTTGGTAAGCAGCATGATCCGTTCCTCCTCCTAGCAAACTGTTCCGAAAAGCACGACTCCACCCGCCCGCCGAATTGGCTCAAATTTTCGTCGTCTGGTAGTAGCGCTTCACGTGATCGGTTTCCTGGTAACCCTGGCTGCCGTCGACAAGGGCCGCGGGTTCGCTCGGCGGCGCAACGCCGGTCAGCGAACGCGCTGCGAGCACTGCCGCGCCCGCGCCGCCGACTCCGAGCGCGAGCAGGAAGCCGCGGCGGCGAGTATCGGTGCGCGTCAGGGACTCGTCAGCTTGGGATGACGGCTTGGCAGGGTCGTTACGCCATTTCGCGCGCATACCTATCTCCAAAGAAAACTGCGAACAACTGCATAGAGCTGCAGCTGGCCTGCAAACGTGACGTTATCGGATCGCCCCGAAGGGTCCCGTGACTGGTCATTCAATGGCGAACGAGTCACGTTCGATCGCCACGAAGAATCCAGTGAATTCTGCTACCCGGCGGTAGTAGTTGGCAATAGAAGAATTTTTTATTGCAGCACAGCATGCGGGTACCCAGGGCGCGACGTAAGCGTCAAAGAACTTGCGCTGCTCCGAAGCCGGAAAAGGCTCGACTCCGGGCACGCCGGCGACCAGCGCGCGCATGGTCTCCAAGACCGGACCGAGGTGGTCCTCGTAGGTGCTGACCCCCGGCTGCCGGCCGAGCCCGAGCCGCGCGTGCTCCGCGCGCAGATCGGCAAGCACGCTGCCGCCGGGATGGGAGAGGTACCCCGAAGCGTGGAGACCCACTTCGCTCTTGCCCACGCCGACGAACAGGTCGCTGTACTCTTGCGCTGCCGCGTCGGCATCCATCGCCGAGCTGGCGGCGATCAGCGTCCGCCACGCGTCGCCGAGGTCGCGGCCGGGGCCCTCGCCCACTGCGGCCGGAAGCTCGTCGGCGGTGGCGATCGCGCGCAGCAATGCGGGGTCCGGAGCCGCAGCGTAAAGGCTCCCCAGCAACGCGTAGAAATTGGCACGCGCCTGATCCTCGGCCGCGATGGGGCTTCGGACCGCAACCACTGCGGTCATTGGTGTACGCCCATGCTTGCGGCCTCATTGTCCAATTCGGCCGCGGCGCCGGCGCACCCGGGCCTTGGCCCTGCGGCGTTCATGACGCTCACGGCTCGTCCACCTGCAGCGCGCCCCGCCCGGTCGGCAGCTCACTCTTCATCATGTCGAGGACGCGGCAGTCGGCGCACATCTTGAGGCGGTCGAGCGCGCCCGGCGCGGCAAACATCGAGTGCCCCGCGAGCCTGCCCAGCATGTTGCCGATCATCTTCTCGGTCCCCAGCGGCTTGCCGCAGCGGATGCACTGGAAGACCGCCGCCTCATTGAGCACGCGCGGCTCACGCGCTTCGAGGGTCAGCAGCAGCCGCGGCTCGAGGGTGATCGCGTCCTCCGGGCAGGTCGCCTCGCACAGGCCGCATTGCACGCACTTGGTCTCGATGAAGCGCAATTCGGGCTTTTCGGCCTGCGGGTGATCGAGGATCGCGCCCTCGGGACACGCACCGACGCAAGCGAGGCACATGGTGCACGCGTCGCGGTTGACCGCGATCGTTCCGAACGGTGCGCCGGCGGACAGCGCGATGGCGGATTGCGGGGTCGGCGCATGGACGAGCAGGTGCTCCACCGTCAGCCCGATCGTGGCGCGCTTGTCCGCGAGCCAGTGGAACGTCGCCCGCGCCCGGACTCCCAGCGCGGGGGCGAGCGCCCAGACCGAGGCCTCGAGCGCCGCGGCGTCGCCGGCGCGAATCAAATGCGCGTGCTTTCCTTGATAGCCCAAAGCTTGGGCGATCCGGTCGACGACCTCCATCTGCCGCGCGAGCGCTTCGGCGTACTGCGGCGCTTCGGCGCCGGTCGCGAGCACCGCGACCTCGCTCGCGCCGTACGCCAGGGCGCCTAGCCAAGCGTCGACGCCGACCGACGCGATGTGATGCAATTCGACGGGAATCATCCGCGCCGGCAGGCCCCTGCCGTGCCGGCCGAGGCGAAGGATGAGCTCGCGGCCGGCCGCGTCGTGGAAAAGCAGGCACGGGTCGCGGCCGCCCGCGGCGTGGTACGTCGCCAGCAGCGTCCGGACCTCCGCGCCGAGCTCGGGCAGCGGCGGATACGCGTAGGTCATCGCGCCCGATGGGCACACCATGGCGCAGGCGCCGCAGCCCATGCACAGATGCGGCTCGACGAAGACGTGGTCGCCGTCGGCTCGAATCGCCTCGGTCGAGCAGATATCGATGCACCGGTTGCATCCCGGCTGCCGCGAGCGCGAATGCGCGCAGATCGATGCCTTGTAGTTGAAGAATTTCGGCTTTTCGAAGCTCCCGACCGCGGCGGCGATCTCGACGACGGCCGCGCCTTGCGCCGCCGGATCGTCGCCAGGGCGCCAATAACCCTGCGGCGGCTGGTGCATCGAAAGGAATGCGACCCGGCCGAGATCGAGCACCAGATCAAATGAATCGCTGCGTGCGACGTCACCGCGGTCGAAGTCGATCGCGCCGATCGCGCCGCAGGCGACGACGCACTGCCGATGGTCGCGACAGCGATCGAGGTCGATCTGGTAGCTGAAGTCGATCGCCTGCTCGGGACAAACGCGAATGCAGGCGTTGCAGCGGGTGCAGATGTCGAGGTCGATCGGGTTTTCCTGCGTCCACCCGGCCGTGAATTCACCGAGCCAGCCGGTCAGATGCGCGAGCTTGCCCGAATAGATCGGATAGCTGCGCTCGGGCGGCAGCTCACTTCCCCACGCGCGGCCGGTGACGAGCACGGAAACGGCGAGCTGCTCCCTGAGCGCATCGGCCCAGCGCAGCGCGGCATCGGCAGGGCCGACGATCAGCAACCGGCCTTCAGAGCGAAACGTCACGCGCGGCACCGGCTCGGGCTCGGGCAGCGCGGCGGCCGCAAGCAGCGCGGCGATCTTGGGCGTCGCCGCGCGCCCCTCGGCGGACCAGCCCGCCGCCTCGCGGATGTTGACAAAGGAGATTTGCTGCGGCTTGCCTGCCTCGCCGGCAGCCTCCCCGATGCGCCGTGCTTCCTGCGTGCACGCAACAACGATATCACCCTCGCTGCGCTCGGCGAAGGCGGCGAGCTCTTTCTGGCAGAGCTGGGTGTGCACGGGCAGCGGCGCGGCAAGCTCCAGCACCCGCGCCAGCGCCTCCGCATCGAGCGGCAGCGTGCCGTTGCAGTTGCACAGATGCAGATCCTTGTCGCGAAGCGTCATCGCGAGTCGTCGGCCGGTTTCGCGCCTATCGGCTCGTCGTCGCCCAAGCGAGCAGCGTAGTCCTCATCCGCGCTGCGCTTCGCTTGCTCGCGGGAGAGCGAAGGCTGGGGAGGGGTTGCGGCAGGCGCGCTGCCCGCAGAAATCGCAGGTTGTGGCTCGCCGGTCGTCGCAGGTATTGCGCGCGGCGCATTCACCGCGGCTGCCCGTTCCTGCCCCGCGTCCGCCGCTCGGCCGAACCCCCGCTGCAGCAGGTCGGCAAGGACATCGGGAGCAATGGGATCGGCCTTGGTGTAATCGTCGATATAGGTATCGAGTCCATCCATGACGTTGAAGCGCGGATCGCGAAAGAGCTGCTTCAACGCCGCGCGCTTGACCTTGTCGTCGACCTCGGGCCGCAGAAACGCGGTGAAGTCGGATTCGAACGTCAGCGACTCCACTGGCGGGAGCTCCAACGGAGAGGCTGTCGCCGGCACGCTCGCCGGCGCGGGCGCGATCGACGCAGGCGACGCCGCCGGCTGCGGCGCCGTCGCGGCGGCCTCCAGCTTGCGCCGCGACCAGCGCGAGAGCGAAAAGGGTGGGCGCCCGGTGGTCATCGACCCCGTCCCCGGGTCTCGCCGTGGCGCGCTTCCGCGTCCTCGTAGAGCTCATTACGCTTGGCCTTCTTGCGCGGCTCGGGCTTGTAGTGAGCTGCGACAAACGATTCCAGCGCCGCCAGGATCGATGCCGGCATCGGCACCGCATCGACCTGCTCGCCGGCATCGAGAAAACGTGCCGCCTCGCCATAGCTGACGGTGACGATCAGCGGCCGCGCACGCGGCCCGACGACGACGTCTTCGGGCTCGGCCATCCGCCACAGGACGAACACTCTGGGCTCCCGGGCGGAAGTATTCAGGTAGTAACCCTCGCTTTCGACCGGGTGCATCTCGATGACGTGGCCCGTGCAGCGCCAACGCGTTCCTTCGGGCCCGTCGGAGAGCTGCATGTATTGCGATTCCGACGCGGTCTCAGCGCAGGTCTCGATGGCGACCGCCTCCCAGCGCTCGCTCGCCCACCGATTGGCGAGCGGGATGCGTTGCATGATGACGGCGACGGGAAACCGCAACGGGGGCATGGATTTGCGTCGGTGATCGAGTGCGGCCGACGTGCCGCTTGATGATACACCCGTCGACAACTCGCTCTGCTAACATGTTCCATTGTCTTGCCGCAAACGCCGCCAACATCTCCATGGCTCGTGTCATTCCCCTCGCCGACGCACGCACCGCGCTTCCCCTCGCGGCGGCCGCCCCGCGCGTGGCGCCGTCGGGGCTGCTCGCCGACACGCGGGGTCGTCACCTGCGCGACCTGCGCATCTCGGTGACCGACCGCTGTAACTTCCGCTGCGTCTATTGCATGCCGAAGGATGTGTTCGGACACGATTACCCGTTCCTGCCGCACGCTGAATTGCTGACCTTCGAGGAGATCACGCGGCTCGCGCGGATCTTCAAGGCGCACGGCATCGAGAAAATCCGCTTGACCGGCGGCGAGCCGCTGTTGCGCAAGAATCTGGAGCGCCTGATCGCAATGCTGGCGGATATCGGCGGGCTCGACCTGACGCTGACGACCAACGGCGCCGCGCTGACCGCAAAGGCGCGCGAGCTCAAGGCGGCAGGTCTCAACCGGATCACGGTGAGCCTCGACGCACTCGACGACGGAGTGTTCCGGGCGATGAACGACGTCGACTTCCCGGTCGTGAGAGTGCTCGAGGGCATCGATGCTGCAGCCGAAGCGGGCCTCGCGCCGGTAAAGATCAATATGGTCGTCAAGCGCGGCGTCAACGAGCAGGAGATCCTGCCGATGGCGCGGCGCTTCAAAGGCAGCGGCCACGTCCTGCGCTTCATCGAATACATGGACGTCGGCCACACCAACGCCTGGCGCATGGATGACGTCGTGCCCTCGGCCGAGGTGATTCGCAGCATCGGCCGCGAGCTGCCGCTCGAGGCGATCGGCGCGAACTACGCCGGCGAGGTCGCAGAACGCTGGCGTTATGTCGACGGCGGCGGCGAGATCGGCGTGATCTCGTCGGTGACGCAGGCGTTCTGTCGCGATTGCACGCGCGCGCGGCTCGCCACCGACGGCAAGCTCTATACCTGCCTGTTCGCGATGACCGGTTACGATCTGCGCGCACTGCTGCGCGCCGGAAGCTCCGACGCGGAGATCAGCAATTATGTCGCGGCGATCTGGCTGCAGCGCGCGGACCGCTATTCGGAGATTCGATCGGAGAATACCGTCGCTCTGCCGAAGATCGAGATGAGCTACATCGGCGGGTGAGCGGGCGACCGCGGCTCGTCTCATCACCGCGCGCGAATGAATTCGCGCCCACAGTGCGCCACCGACCAGACCCATGCACGTCAAAGCACTTTTCGAGTTCCTGAGCGGACTGGAGCAGAACAACAATCGGCCGTGGTTCGCGTGGAACAAGCCGGCGTATGACGTGCTGCGCGAGGAGTTCGAGCATCTGGTGGCCGAGGTCGCGGCACGGGTGCAGAAATTCGACCGCGCGCTCGGGCCGGTCGACCCCAGGAAAGCGATGTTCCGTATCTACCGCGACACGCGCTTTTCCAAGGACAGGACGCCGTACAAGACGCATTTCAGCGCCGCGATCCGCGACCGGTCGAAGCGCGGCCTGGAGCCGGGTTACTACTTCCATATCGACCACAAGGGAATGCTGCTGGTTGGCGGCGGCATCTACCGGCCGGAGCCGGAGATATTGAAACGGGTGCGGCAGTATATCGCCGCCAAGCCGCAGACCTTGACCAGGGTGCTGCGCAATCCCCGGTTCAGAAAAACCTATGACGGCTTTATCGACGAGGACGCATTGGTGCGGCCGCCCAAAGGCTTCGGCGCCGACACGCCACATATCGACGCCATCAAGCTCCGCCATTTTTTCGCGATGGTCGAGCTCAACGTGAAAAGGCGTCCACCCAAGGACCTTGCCGGCGATCTCGCCGACAAGTTCCGCGATCTGTTGCCGTTGATGGAGTGGTTGCGCGCTGCGGCCGCTGGCGAGAGCGGCCATTGAACGCGCCCGACATCCTCTACCGCCCGATCCTGACCGACGCAGCTCGGCCGTCGACCTTCACGGTGCGCGCCGTCGACGAGCACGGAGAAGCACGCGACACGCCGATCGCCGGCGAGCATCCGCTCACGCTCTATGTCGACAAGCGCGAAATCCTCACCCTGATGACCCTGGGCGCGGCGCCAGAAGCGCTGGCGATCGGCTACCTGCGCAACCAGCGCCTGCTCGGCGCGCTCGACGAGATCGTCTCGGTTCAAGTAGATTGGGATGTCAACGCGGTGGTAGTCAAGACCCGGCACGGTCTCAAGGACCTCGACGCGAAGCTCGGCAAGCGGACCACGACCAGCGGCTGCGGTCAGGGCACCGTGTTCGGGGATCTGATGGAAGAAATCGATGCGGTGAAGCTTCGCACCGATGCGGTCCTCAGCCGCGCCACGCTTTATGCGCTGCTCGACCGGGTGCGCGGCCACGACACGATCTACAAGCAGTCGGGCGCCGTTCATGGCTGCGCGCTCGCCAGCAACGGAGACGGCGCGAGCGAGATTCTTTATTTTGTCGAGGATGTCGGCCGGCATAACGCGGTCGATGCCATTGCCGGCCTGATGTGGCTCGATCGCGTCGATGGCGGCGACAAGGTTTTTTATACCACCGGACGACTCACGTCCGAAATGGTGATCAAGGCGGCACAGATGGGCATCCCGTTCCTGGTGTCGCGTTCGGGACTGACGCAGATGGGCTACGAGATCGCGCAGAAGGTGGGGATCACCATGATCGGCCGCGCGACCAACAAGCACTTTCTGTTGTTCGCCGGTGGCGAGCGGTTTCGGCCAGACGCTTGATGTCGCCTTCACGCGGAGTGAGCGGCGTGGTGCTTGCGGGCGGCCGGGGCCGGCGCATGGGCAGCATCGACAAGGGGCTGGTCATGCTTCACGGCCGATCCATGGTGCGACACGTGCTCGACCGCTTCGCCCCCCAGGTCGAGGACGTCCTGATCAACGCCAACCAGCACCTCGATGAATACGCGGCGCTCGGATTTCGCGTCATTCCCGACTCGATCGAGGGTTTCGCGGGCCCTCTCGCCGGGCTGCACGTGGGACTCACGCATGCGACCCAACCGCTGGTCGCCACCGTTCCGTGCGACTCGCCATTTCTTCCGGCGGATCTGGTCGCGCGGCTTCTCGGTGCGCTGCAAACCATGGATGCGGAGCTCGCCGTCGCGCGCACCTTCGATCAACCCCACCCGGTGTTTGCGCTCGTTCGCCGCTCTGTGCTGCCGCATCTGACGCGTTTTCTCGAGGGCGGGGGCCGAAAGATCGATGCCTGGTACGCTACGCTCAAGACCGTCGAAGTCGCGTTCGACGACAAGGCCGACGCGTTTCGCAACATCAACACCCTCGCTGAGCTCCAGCAGCTCGACATTGGATCGGAACAATAACGCAACCAAAATGACCAACGCACCCCGCACCTTGCGCGAAGCGTCCTGCGCCGACGACTACGATCCGAATTCGATGCCGGTGGTGAAGGCGCGCGAATTGATTCGCAGCTTTCTCGCACCGATGAGCGCAACCGAGCGTGTCCATGTCCGCAGCGCGCTCGGACGCGTGCTGGCGCAGGATGTGGTGTCCCCGATCGCGGTGCCGGGTCACGACAATTCGGCGATGGACGGCTACGCCGTGCGCTTCGACGATTTGCGGCAGGACGGCGACACCGTGCTCCGACGCATCGGCGAGTCGTTCGCGGGCAAGCCGTGGCCTGGAGCGATGGGTGCCGGTGAATGCGTGCGCATTTTCACCGGTGGCGTCATGCCGGGTGGTGCCGACACCGTCGTGATGCAGGAGCGCGCGGTCGAAGACGCGAGCGGCGTTCGCATTGCGCGTGGCGCGGTGGCGAAAGCGGGCCAGAACCGCCGCTTTGCCGGTGAGGACTTGAAAGCCGGGCAGCTTGTGTTCCGCTCCGGTCAGCGCATTCATCCCGCCGAGCTGGGGATGATCGCGTCGCTCGGCATCGGCGAGATCAGCGTCTTTCGCAAACTTCGCGTCGCTTTTTTTTCGACCGGCGACGAGCTCAAGACCATCGGCACGCCGCTTGCGGCCGGTGAGATCTACGACAGCAATCGCTATACGCTGCACGGAATGCTGACGCGGCTCGATTGCGACGTGATCGACATGGGCGTAATCGAGGACGTGCCGGAAAAGCTCGAGCACGCGTTTGCCACGGCCGCCGGCGCCGCGGACGTGGTGATCACATCAGGCGGTGTCTCCGTCGGTGAGGCCGATTACGTCAAGCAGCTCCTCGACAAGCTCGGCGAAGTCCTGTTCTGGAAAATCGCCATGAAGCCGGGGCGGCCGCTCGCCTATGGCAGGATCGGCGGCGCGCATTTCTTCGGGTTGCCCGGCAATCCGGTTTCGGTGATGGTTACCTTCTATCAGTTCGTGCGCGACGCGCTATTGATTCTCCAGGGACAGCGCGACGTCGCGCCGCTGCCG
>DATMNH010000004.1:0-10954 GCA_035568975.1 Casimicrobiaceae bacterium | reverse complement strand
CGGTTACCGGCTGGCGACGCGGGCAGTTGCGCGACTGCCTCGGCGCCGAACAACGCGACAAGCATGGCGACCAGAACGCTGTGTCTCATCTCGGAGGCCTGAATCTCTGCGATGTCATCGCAACCGACAATGCTTATTGTAGAGGCTCGCCCGGGCTTCAACCGTCGAACTCCCGGAGCGGCTTTGACGGCAAGCCAACGCGGTTGGTTCGGTTGACGTCGAGAGCCTCGCCGACTTCGCGCCCGACGGGTCGATCACGCAAGAGCGAACGTGTAACCATACGTGTCGCCATGGCGGCATTAAACGACGTAACATATGTCGCTTATTGCGCGTACCCCGCCGCGTGGCGACTTTCGGCGCAAGGAACCCTTTTCCGGGAAGCGCGTCGCCGAGAGGTGATCGACGTATTCCCAAAACGGTGAGAATCGCCTGATCTCGTTCATTGTTCCGGCGTACGACGAAGAAATCTTGCTCGGCGCGACCCTCGACGCGTTGCACGCGGCGGGCAAGGCTTTGAGCGAGCCCTACGAGCTGGTCGTGGCGGACGATGCATCGACCGATCGCACCGCCTCGGTCGCCCAGCGCCACGGAGCTCGCGTGGTTCGCGTCGCCCACCGCCAGATTGCCGCGACCCGCAATTCAGGCGCTCGGGCAGCGATGGGCGAGCTCTTTGTCTTTGTAGATGCGGACACGATCGTGAGCGCAGCGGTCGTTCGCGCCGCCGTCGGCGCCATGCGCGGCGGCGCGGTCGGCGGAGGCGCGTCCGTCGAATTCGAACGGGGAGTGCCGTGGTACGCAAAGCTTCTGATGCCGGTCCTCGCCTGGTTCTACCGGGCAGCGGGTCTGGCCCCTGGCTGCTTTCTGTTCTGCACCCGCGACGCCTTCGTGATGGTCGGGGGCTTCGACGAAGCATTCTTTGGCGCGGAGGAGATCGTCATGAGCCGCGCCCTGCGGAATCACGGCCGGTTCGTTGTCCTGCGAGAAGCCGTCACCACCTCCGGCAGGAAACTACGCACCCATTCCGGCGTCGAAGTGTTCAAGATCCTCACCCGCTTGGCGCTGCTCGGGTCGCAAGCGGTGAAGCAGCGTGAAGGCATGGAACTCTGGTATGCAAAGCGGCGCCAGGACCCGAAGAAGAACCTCTGACCGGACACTCGGGCGTGGGTCGCCGTCGCGAAAGGGGCGCGTTCGTCCCGGGCCGTCCGGACCGTGCCGCGATCGCCCGCCCTCGCCGGCAAATTTGAAGCGGGTCCTGTGTAGCCTTGATCAGCGCTTGTAGGGAGACGCCGTGGAATCTGTCATCGCGACGCGCGACATTCTAAAGCCGTGTTTTTTGCTGGCGACGCTCGCGGCGATCGCGTCGATGCTTGGCGCCTGCGCGACGGCACCCGAGAGTCGAACGGCGACCGCGACCGAGGACCGAGCCGCCACGCTTTCCAAGGAACGCATTGCCGAAATTCTCGCCAGTCCGGATCGCAGTGTGGCTGATCGCACCAACGACATCCGCCGCAAGCCCGACCAGATGCTCTCGTTTATCGGCGTGCGGCCGGGCATGGTGGCGCTGGATTTGAGCGCCAGCGGCGGTTATACCACCGAGCTCGTTGCGCGCGCAGTCGGCCCCACGGGGCGCGTGTACGGACAGAGTGCGCCACGCGATTCCAGCAGGTCGCCGCCGGGGCCAGCCGCGCCTGAAGGGGCAGCGTTCCCGCCGATTGCTATGGCCCAAACGCCGGCGGTGGCCGCCGCGCCGAGTCCCGCGGGTCGCCGCACTTCTCCGCAGGCGCTGGCCGAACGATCCAAGAATCCCGCGGCCGGCAACATCATTGCCGTCGTTCAGCCTTTCGAGTCACCGATTCCCGCCGAAGTTGCATCGAATGCGCTCGACCTGGTCACGTTGATGTTCAACTACCACGATCTTGGCTTCCTCGGCGTCGATCGAGCGCAAATGAACAAGGCCGTGTTTGCCGCGCTGAAACCGGGGGGAATGTATGTGATCGCCGACCACTCGGGCCGGCCCGGCACCGGCATCTCCGAATCCGGCACTCTACATCGGATCGAAGAATCATTTCTGCGCCAGGAGGTCGAAGCGGCAGGGTTCAAGCTCGCCGATGAAGGCAATTTCATGCGCAATCCGTCCGACCCGCGCGACAAAAACACGCCTGACCCCCCACAGCCCAAAGACGAGTTCGTCCTTAAATTCGTCAAGCCCAGGACTTGAACGTGACGGAAGTCACGGGTCAGGTTCCGGGCATGCTAATGTTGCACTGAAGCGCGAGCACATGAGTCTGAACAACCCCCATGAAACGCATAACGCTCTATAGCAAGTCGAGCCGGTCGCACACTGCCGACGGCCGCGACGATCGTCGTGTCCCGGCACCGGCCACGAAACCAGACGGTGCCGGTCAAAACGTCGGGAGCCAACTCGCGGCTCGTCCAGCTCTTAGCGCTCGCGCTCGAGCATTTATGGCGCGGCACGAACGGATCGCGCTCGTTGTCTTTTCCGTGCTGCTGAGCCTGTTGCTCGTCGTCGGCTACACCGCGACCAGGCCACCTGTGCGCCAGATCACCCAGCACGACATCGATGCAGCGGTGCTTCATACCCTGGACAGCAATGTGCTGCCCTCGGCCGCGGCCAAGGCGTTCGAAATTGTTCAGCAATCGGTGGTGCGTGTCCGCCGGCTGGAGCACATGAAGGACGAGGAGGACGACCGCGTCAGGGGTGTCGGCAGCGGCGTGGTGATCGTCGACAAGGGCGTCATCCTAACCAACCTGCACGTGGTCAACGGCGCCGAGCACATCCAGGTGGTGTTTGCCGATGGGACGGAATCGGACGCGACGGTGATCGGACTCCAGCCGGAGAACGATCTCGCCGTGCTGCAGGCGAAAACCATTCCGGACGATCTGGTTCCGGCGACGCTGCGCTCGACCCGCGATCTGGCCATGGGCGACGAGGTCATCGCCGTCGGCTTTCCGTTCGGCATCGGCCCATCGGTATCGGCAGGCGTGGTATCCGGCTTGAGGCGCGAATACCGCTCGCCGGAAGGCAAGCGTCTGTTGACCAATCTGATTCAGTTCGATGCCGCGGCCAACCCCGGAAACTCCGGCGGACCGCTGGCGACCATGGATGGCGAGGTGGTGGGCATCGTTACCGCGATACTGAACCCGAGCGACCAGGGTGTCTTCATCGGCATCGGATTCGCGGTGCCTATCGAAAACGCCGCGGCGGCGGTAGGCGTGTCGCCGTTCTAACCCGTATCACGAGCGAGCAAATACCCATGAACGACCAAGCACTCGGCGCCGGCAGCGAAGCTTCGCGGGAAATGGAGCGCATTCTCTATGAAGTAAAGAAGGTCGTCGTCGGTCAGGACCATTTTCTGGAGCGAGTGCTGGTTGCTATCCTGGCGCAGGGTCACCTGCTGGTCGAAGGCGTGCCGGGGCTCGCCAAGACGCTCACCGTCAAAACGCTGGCCCGGACCGTTCGCGGTACGTTCCGACGGATTCAGTTCACGCCCGATCTCGTTCCGGCGGATCTGGTCGGAACGCGAATCTACAACCAGAAGACCGGCGAATTCACGACCTCGTTCGGCCCGGTCTTCACCAATCTTCTGCTTGCCGACGAAATCAACCGCGCGCCGGCCAAGGTGCAAAGTGCACTGCTCGAGGTGATGCAGGAATACCAGGTAACCATCGCCGGCGAGAGTCATCGCGTACCCGAGCCGTTTCTGGTCATGGCGACCCAGAATCCGATCGAGACCGAAGGGACCTATCCGTTGCCCGAGGCGCAAGTCGATCGATTCATGATGAAAGTGCTGGTTGGCTATCCCAGCGAAGAAGAGGAGTTCGTCATCGTCAATCGGGTGACCGGCGCGGGCGCGGCGGTCGCCGCGGTGGCGAGCACGGAGGAGCTCCTGGCGCTGCAACGTCGATGCCGCACCGGATACGTCGATCCGTCGCTGGTACAGTACGCGGTGCGGCTGGTCACGGCCACGCGCAAGCCGGAGCGCTTCGGAGTCCCCAAGGTGGCGCAATATCTGACCTACGGCGCCAGCCCCCGGGCAACGATACATCTGGTGGAAGGCGCACGCGCGCTCGCCTTCCTTCGCGGACGAAGCTATGTCCTGCCGGAAGACCTGACCGATATCGCGCCCGATGTTCTGCGCCATCGGCTGGTGCTTTCCTACGAAGCGCTCTCCGACGCTCTCACGCCGGATCAGCTCATCCTGCGAATCATGAAGCATCTGCCGGCGCCCGAGAGGCCGCTCGAGACCCATGTCAGAGTGGGCGCAAACGCCTGAGGCGATCCTCCGCCGCCTCGAGTGGACGGTATTGCGTCGCCTCGACGGATTACTCTACGGCGACTACCGCACCCTGTTTCGAGGTTTTGGCGTCGATCTGGCGGACCTGCGCGAGTATCAGTATCACGATGACGTGCGTCACATCGATTGGAACGTCACCGCGCGCCTGCAGACGCCGTATGTGAGGGTCTACAACGAGGAGCGCGAGCTCACGGCGTGGTTCTTGCTCGACTTGAGCCCCTCGGTCGATTTCGGCTCGCAGAAAATCAGGAAACGGGCGGTCGCGACGGAGCTGGTCGCGGTGCTCGCCCGCGCCTTCAGCCGCCACGGCAATCGCATCGGCGCGCTGTTCTATGGTGGCAGCGTCGACACGGTGATACCGGCGCGCACAGGCCGGCGACACGTGCTCCATATCGTGCACAAGATGCTCTCGCGTCCCGAGCTCGCGCGGTCGGCGGCGACCGATCTGCGGGAATTGCTGCGCAGCGCCTATCAAGTCATGCCGAGGCGATCGCTGGTTTTCGTCGTGTCGGACTTTATCAGTTTGCCCGGATGGGAGAAGCCTCTCGCGCAGCTTGCGCGACGCCACGAGGTCGTCGCGGTGCGCCTTTATGACCGCCTCGAAATGGAGCTTCCCGATCTCGGACTGGTGGTGATGCAGGACGCCGAGACGGGCGATCAGCTCCTGGTCGACACCCACGACCGCCGGTTCCGAAAGCGCTTTGCCGCCGCCGCCGAGCGCCGCGAGACCGACGTACGCACGTCGTTTCGGAAAGCCGGCGTCGACGCACTGGAGTTGGCGACCGACGACAATCTCGTCGACGCGATCCTGCGCTTTGCCGATCTTCGCAAGCGTCGAAGCCAGCTCGCCGCGGGCGGCTCGCTTCCTCAGCATCTGGAGCCGGCATGACTTTACTGTGGCCCGAGATGCTCTGGCTGATGCTCGCGGTGCCGGTCGTGATCGGCGCGTATCTACTGGTGCTGCGCCGAAAGAAAAAGCTTGCGCTGCGCTATGCGAGCCTTTCCATGGTGCAGGACGCCATGGGCGCATCGCGGAGATTCCGGCGCCATGTTCCGCCGCTGATTTTCCTCCTGGCGCTGATCTCGATGATCGCCGCCATCGCCAGACCCGCCGCCGTCGTGACACTTCCCTATCAGTACGAGACCGTGATCCTCGCCATCGACGCGTCGGGCAGCATGCGGGCGACCGATGTTTCGCCGACGCGCATTGCCGCGGCGCAGGCTGCGGCACGCAGCTTCGTTGCCGACCAGCCGCGCAGCACCCGCCTGGCGGTGGTATCGTTTGCCGCCACCGCGTCGGTGGTGCAGGCTCCGACGCTCAATCGCGAAGATGTCCTTGCCGCGCTCGATCGCATCCAGCTACAGCGCGGAACTGCGATCGGCAGCGGTATCCTGGTATCGCTGAAAATCATCTTCCCCGACCTCGAATTCGACTTGCGCTCGTCGAATCCGCGCCCGGGCGGCGCGCGCGAGGCTTCGCGCGGCAACCCGATCGACGCTCCCGCCAAGGGAACGCCAGCGGATTCCCAGCCGGTGCCGCCCGGCTCCTACGGCTCGGCCGCCATCATCCTCCTCAGCGACGGACAAACCACCGCCGGGCCGGATCCGATCGAGGCGTCGAAGATGGCAGCCGAGCATGGTGTGCGTGTCTTTACCGTGGGAATCGGCACCGTCAATGGCGAGATCCTGGGCGCCGAAGGCTGGTCGATGCGGGTGCGGCTCGACGAGGAAGCGCTCAAGACTATCGCCAGTCTGACCAAGGCGGAGTATTTCTACGCCGGCACCGCGACCGACCTGACCAAGATCTACAAGACGCTGAATTCGCACCTCGTCCTGGAGAAAAAAGCGACCGAGGTCACGGCTTTGTTTGCGGCCGCGGGAGCCGTGTTTGCCTTGCTCTCGGCTTTGCTTTCCCTGGTCTGGTTCAATCGAATACTGTAGGAGTCCCAAGCAAAGCGCCGCAGCGACGGCGAAGCGCTTCACGTTTTCGCGAAACAGGGCAGTCCGATGGACAACGAAAAAATTACCGTGCGCGTCACCGAAAGCGGACAAACCATGGACCTCGTCGTTCTGAACAAGCGCGCGGAACGAATCGAAGTGGTTCTCGGTGAAGGTGTCCACAGCGTCCGATGCACCTTGAGCCCGACCCGAAACGAACTGGCCTACGTTGGCAGTGTGGGAGGGCGCGAAATCGTTTATGAGCGCAGTCGCGTGCAAGTCCAGGCAGATATCGACAGGCTCAATCCGGCATTGCGTGATACGCGGCGGCGCTGAATCCGAAGCCACGCGAGCGCGCAAGGATCAAGATGAAGTCGCAACGGAAGGAGGCGCACTCATGAGCGACATGAATTCCTTGCACAATCGCGCAGTATGGTTCGATATCCCAGTGGCGAATCTCGACCGCGCATCTGCGTTTTACGCCGCGACTCTCGGCATACCCGTGCACAAGACGGAGTTCGACAAATTCAAGTTTTCCGTGCTCGATCACAACATTGGCAACGGTGGCTGCCTCGTCCCCAACGAATCCGAAATCAGTGGAACTGCAGGAATCCTCTTGTATATGAACGTCGACGGTCGGATTCAGGATGCCGTCATCGAAGCAGCGAAACACGGTGGTAAGATCCTAAAGCCTGTCCATCCGATCGGTCAGCACGGCTTTCGCGCCGTGATCCTGGACAGTGAAGGAAATCGGATCGCCTTGCACTCGACCAGCGATGCCTAGCCGCTTGTCGACACGGGGATCTTGTATCGGCACAGGTGAAGCGCATGTCGGACATCGATAAGGACAAGGTCGTCGGGGTATTGAATCGCATTCTCGAGGCGGAACTCGCGGGTATCGTTCGCTACACCCATTATTCGTTTCTGGTCTTCGGTTTCGGCCGCATTCCTATCGTTTCATGGCTGCGCCAACAGGCTGACGAATCGCTGCTGCATGCGCAACAAGTCGGCGAGTGGATCACCACGCTCGGCGCTTATCCTTCGCTGGCCATCGGCCCCCTTCTCGACTCGCACAAGCATGACATCGCGGCGATTCTTCGCGAATCGCTCGAGTCCGAAGGAAAGGCCCTCGACTTATATCGAGAATTGCTGGCACTCGTCGAGACGCGGTCAGTCGCGCTCGAGGAGTTCGCGCGGCAGATGGTTCTGGCCGAGGAGTTGCATGCCGCGGAAGTCGACAAGATGCTCAGGAAGCCGGGAGATCTCGCCGCGTTTGCCGCGCGCCCAAGCTAGCCAGTCGCCTCGAGCTTCTTTGACTTCCTCCGTGAGTGCACCTACCATTCATTCGCCGGCGATAGCGGTCGAACTCGGCGGGGCGAGCGGTTCGTCTCGCAATTGTTGCCAGCCGCCGGTGCGGCTTAGGAGGCGCAATGTGGTTCTTTTATTTTCTTCCGATTCTGATCGTCATCCCGTTTATCATCGCCAATAATCGGCGTCGGGGTGGGGCCAAGGCGAGTTCCCGCTCGCTGCTGCTGGGGCTTGCGCTGATCGTTGCAATGGGAGCTGCGGGTTTCGCCGCAGTCGAGCTGATACGCTAGAAAGCGACTGCGTCCACGCCCGAAACGCGCGGCGCGTTGCCCCATGCAAAACCTTCGTCACATTTTCGCCCCTCTGGCGCTGATCGTATTGGCCGGCCTCATCGTCTGGCCGCTGCGCAATGTCTTCGATGCCTTCCTCGACAGCCGAAGCTTCGCCTCGCCGATCACCTGGATGCTGGGTATGACCTGGGGCTTCGACTTCGTCTGGTCCATTGTTCTCGGCGCCATGCTCGGCACCGTCTTGCGCTCATCGAGCGCGTTGTGGTGGGCGGCGGCAGCAGGCATCGCCTACGGTGCCACTAACTTCGCAATCACGCAGCATCATTTTTCCGCTTCGCTGGCATGGAATGTCCATGCCTGGATCTACGGTCAATACGTCGTATCATGCGTAGGCGCGGTGGTCGGCGCGTGGCTTGCGACCAGCGTCTTGCGCACTGCCGCGGACAAAGAGCGCACGGCAGCCTGACCGCCACCAGCCAACATAGCGGATCGTCGCCGATAACAATCCCGGAATGAGTCGGATGAAGTTGACGCTTGTCGGATCGCGTTATTTCGGCGCGGCCGCGCTCGAGCGCTTGCTCAAAGAAGGAGTCGAGATCGCTCGCGTGATCGTGCCCGCCGCCGATGACAGGCTTGGCGCAGCGGCAAAGGCTGCGGGCCTGGAAGTCGTCGTGCTCGACGACCCGTCGATGGTTCCCGCGGAGGCCATCGCCGACAGAACCGATCTGATCGTGGCAGCGCACAGTCATGCGCGTGTCAGCAGCGACGCGCTCGCCCGCTCGCGACTGGGAGGCATCGGATTTCACCCTTCGCTTCTGCCGCGCCACCGCGGGATCGCCGCCGTCGAGTGGACGATCCAGGAAGGCGACCCCATCGCGGGAGGCACGATCTACCATCTTGCGGAAAAGATGGATGCCGGCGCCATCGCTGCCCAGGACTGGTGCTTCGTGCGCAAGGGAGAAACCGCGCGGGAACTATGGGAGCGCGCGCTTGCACCGATGGGGCTGGACTTGCTCGTGCGCGTCATCCGCGAGGCGAAAACCACCGGCAAATTGCCGGCCACGCCGCAGGACGAGGAGTTCGCGACACGAGCACCCATGTCCACGAAGTAGAATGAACCCCACGCGAACGCCGCGAAGTCCGATGCGTAAACCGAAGGCCCGATGATGCGCGTCGACACCATCGATCATTTTGTGTTGACAGTGGCCAGCATCGAGGAGACTTGCGCCTTTTACGAGCGCGTCCTGGGTATGACCACCGTTTCCTTCGGCGATGGACGCAAGGCAGTGGCTTTTGGCAGCCAGAAGATCAACCTGCACCTTGCCGGCCGCGAACACACGCCCCGTGCGCAGCATCCGGTTCCCGGTTCGGCGGACTTCTGTTTCATTACTTCGCTGCCGCTCGAAACCTGCATCGCGTACGTTCGGGCCCAGGGTGTGCAAATCCTGCTGGGCCCGGTGGATCGTACGGGCGCGACCGGCAAACTGCGGTCATTCTATTTTCGCGATCCGGATCTTAATCTCGTCGAGGTCGCCAACTGTGTCACTGCCGCGCCGACGTAGCAGAAGCGCGACGGCGGGAGCCCTCGTGCCGCACCGGATACCCGCATGATTGACGCACTCGGGCCGTGAGACAGTTTTCGCTTGTTACCCATTGGCACCTCGATGCGCACATCGATCGCGTCTGGGAGGCCATCGTCGCGGTCGAGGATTGGCCTCGATGGTGGCGCTATGTGCGTAGGGTCGAGGAGCTGACCAAGGGCGATGCCGACGGTTGCGGCGCGCTGCGTCGCTATACGTGGTCGAGCAAGCTGCCGTATCGGCTTTCCTTTGCCATGCGTGTGACACGGGTTGAGCGCCCTTCGTCGCTGGAAGGCGTCGCGGACGGAGATCTCAGCGGCACCGGGCGCTGGCATCTTCATCCCGAGGCCGGGACCACCCACGTGCGCTACGACTGGACCGTAGTCACCACCAAGCCGTGGATGAATGTTGTCGCGCCACTGCTGCGACCTGCGTTCCGCTGGAACCACAATCAGGTCATGGCGGAGGGCGGACGCGGTCTCGCGCGGCACTTGGGTGTGAGCCTGCTTTCGGTGCAAGGCTCGCCCGCCGGCGGGTGAACGGTCCCGAGCCACGCTCGCTTGACGCGATGTCACCAGCGTCAAGATGACATTCGCGCTGCGCGCGGCATCCCTCGAGGATGTCAACGACCTCGAGTCGTTGATCGCGGTCGCGGCGCGCACCTTGCTTGCGCCATGGTATTCACCGGCGCAGATCCACGCTGCGGTCGGATCGGTTTTCGCCGTCGACACGCAGCTCATCGAAGACGGTACTTATTTCGTCGCCGGGGAGGGTCCGATCATTGTGGGATGCGGCGGCTGGAGCCGGCGCAAGACCCTTTTCGGCGCCGGCCGGGGCCACGCGTCCGATGCCGACAGCGTGCTGGACCCCGCGCGCGATCCGGCGCGGATCCGCGCCTTTTTCGTCCATCCCGCGTGCGCGCGCCGCGGCATCGGCGCGGCCCTGATGCGTCATTGCGAGCAGGCGGCAGCAAACGCCGGATTCAAGACCATGGAACTGGTGGCCACACTTGCCGGCCAGCCCCTGTATGCGGCGTCCGGGTTTGCCGCGGTCGAACACTTCGAGATCCCGCTGGTCGGCACGCTCACCATGCCGGTGGTGCGGATGAGCAAGAACATCGCCGCTCCTTAGCAACGCGAAGTCGGATGTTCCGCGATACGTCAAGGCGATAGCGAACGCGTGCGAAGCAGTCGTCGCCCAAGCCGCCATCCATTACACTTCGCCGGTGCTCACCATAACTTCCGCCGAACGTCGCGCGCTACGCGCCCGCGCCCATCACCTGCACCCCGTGGTCACGATCGGCCAGCACGGTCTGACACCTTCCGTGATTCGCGAGATCGACGTCAACCTACGCGCGCACGAGCTGATCAAGGTGCGCGCGTTCAGCGATATCCGCGGCGAGCGCGATGCGATGCTGGGACAGATCTGCGCCAAGCTCGCCGCGGCTCCGGTGCAGCACATAGGCAAGCTGCTGATTCTGTGGCGGCCGGCACTGAGCGAACCGGTGGCCAAAGAGAAACCG
>DATMNH010000003.1:0-4991 GCA_035568975.1 Casimicrobiaceae bacterium | reverse complement strand
GGTCGGCCTCATCGATGACGACGGCGCGGATGTGCGCGGTCTTCAGCTTGCCACGCTCGATGAGTTCCACGATGCGTCCGGGCGAGCCCACCACGACGTGCGGCTTGGCTTTGAGCTTGTCGATCTGTCGGTCGGTGGCCGTACCACCGATGAGCAGCACCGAGCGAATGGCGCGCGCAGCGTTTAGCGCCAGTTCACAGGATTGACGATGGATCTGAATGGCCAATTCGTGGGTTGGCGCCACGATCACGACCTGGGTCGCCGCTTGCGAAGGATCGATGCGTGTAAAGAGGGGCAGCAGATAAGCCAGTGTTTTACCGGTACCGGTCTCCGCTCGCAAATATGCGTCCTTCCCGGCAGCGAGCGGCGGAATTGCGGCGATTTGAATTGGGCTGGGATCGAATATCTGTTGCTTCGCGAGCGCAGCGATGAGATCGGGTGGCAGCGACAGATCGGCAAACGTCATGAAATCGAACTCGTTACGGTAGCCAGCAATCATCGCGCAGGATGGTTGCTGGCCGGGCGGTGATTCTAGCAGTTTGCCGTCAGTGCTTGACGACACACTCGATGTACGCCGCCAGCATTTTCCGTACCTGTGCAACGAGCGGCTGCCCGCCGTCCTCTTGCTCCTTGGCCAGCATCGGCACGAGCTTCAAAACATGGCCAATCATCGCGGCGGCCTCTGCGGCCGCCTTCTCGCGCAGCTTGGGATTGGCGGCGCGTAGGATCGCGCCGATCTGGCGGCGGGTGGCGCCGCGAAGCGATTGGCGCCGCTCGACGATACCGGAAATGGAACCCGAAAGCGCCGCGGTAGAGTCGCGCTCCGAGCGGATATCCAGCATCAGGTCGGTGAGTCTGTCCGCAAGGCGCTGCGGCGACAGGCCCGGTGCGCGCTTCGCAAGGTCCTCGAGCATTGAGGCCACGCGCTCCACGTAGCGCGCAAACAGCGCTTCCGCGAGCACCTCCTTCGATGGAAAGAACTGATACAGCGAGCCGATCGAGGCGCCCGCGCGCTTTGCGATTTGCGTCATCGTGGTGGTTTCATAGCCATTTTCCACAAACAACGCGGCGCCCGCGTCCAGCAGCTCGGCCACCCGCTGCACACCGCGGGCGCGCGTGGGTGCTTTGGCTATCGGTGCGATTGACATTTGTGAGGATCCCTCATAAAATTATATTTATGAGTTTCCCTCATAAATAGTTTTCACACAAGGCCCGCGGCTCTGCCCGTGCCTCGCACACCTTAGGAGCCCAAGATCATGATCGAACTCGATCCGCAAACCTCTGCCCTCGTTCTGATCGACCTGCAAAAAGGCATTCTTGGCTACGCGCTCACGCCCATCACGAGTCAAGCGCTGCTGGCGCGCGGGCAGGCCCTGGCCGAGCGCTTTCGCGTCTCGAAGGCCACCGTCGTGCTGGTCAACGTCGCCTTCTCGCAGGACGGCGCCGACATGCTGCGCCAACAGGTGGATGAGGCATCGCCGGTCCCGGCGGGTGGCTTTCCGGCCGGCTGGAACGAATTTCCGCCCGGTCTGATGCAATCAGGTGACCTGCAAATTACGAAACGACAATGGGGCGCGTTCTACGGCACCGAGTTGGACCTGCAACTGCGTCGACGCGGTATCCGCACGATTGTACTGGGCGGGGTCGCGACTCAGATTGGCGTGGAATCGACGGCACGTCAGGCCTACGAGCACGGTTACGAGCTGCTACTCGTCAAGGATGCGATAACCAGTTCTGGCGCCGAGGGCCATGAAATGTCGATGAAGCACATCATGCCCCGACTCGGCCGCATCGTTCAAAGCAGCGACATCACGCTGACCCGTGCATAGCCGATCGATCGAACCCGCCTCCTCATCAGCATAATGGATCAGCCGACCAAGCAAACCGCATTGACTTTGCGCGGCATCGAAGCTCCGCTGAAGTGGACCATCCTGCTCGTGGTATCGCTCGCCTTCATCGTACCGCTCGAGCTGATGCACCTCCCGGCGGCCCTGCTTCTGGGCGCGATGGCGGCGGCGATCGTGGTCGCGGTGTTCGACGGCAAGCTCGCGGTGCCGCACTGGCCCTACGTCCTCGCACAAGGTCTGATCGGCTGCCTCGTGGCACGCAGCATCGGTCCCGCGATCCTGGTGACGATGGTGCGGCAATGGCCGCTGTTTCTCGCCGGTGTTTGCTCGGTGCTGCTCATCAGTACCTCGCTTGGCGCGATGCTCGCCCGCTGGAAGGTCTTGCCGGGAACGACCGCGGTCTGGGGTTCGTCGCCCGGTGCGGCCACGGTCATGGTGTTGATGTCCGAAGGCTTCGGCGGCGACCCGCGGCTCGTCGCCTATATGCAGTTTCTGCGCGTGATGCTCGTGGCCCTCGTGGCCTCGATCGTTGCACGCCTCTGGGTCGCGCCCGGCGGCCTCGCCAGAGCTGCGATCGACTGGTTTCCAACGGTCGCTGCGCTGCCCTTGGGGGAGACGATGGCGCTCGCCGTGTTCGGCGCGATCGCCGGCGCCAAATCCAAGATCCCCGCCGGCGCGCTGCTCGTCCCGCTTTTCGCCGGCATTGCGCTCTCCTGCACGCACGTCATGACGATCACCCTGCCGCCCTGGCTGATGGCTGGCTGCTACGCCCTGATCGGCTGGTCCATCGGCCTCCGATTCTCGCGCGAAATCGTCATCTACGCCGCGCGGGTCTTTCCGAAGATCGCCGCCTCGACCTTAACGCTGATCGCGCTGTGCGGTGGTTTGGCGGCGCTCCTGCACCTCATCGTCGGCACCGACCCCCTGACGGCCTACCTTGCCACCAGTCCCGGCGGCGCTGATTCGGTCGCGATCATTGCGGCCTCCTCCAATGTCGATGTGCCATTCGTGATGGCCATGCAGATGGCGCGGTTCGTTCTCGTGCTGCTCGTGGGACCCGCGTTGGCAAGGGCAGTGGCACGCTGGACGAAAAGTTGATCGCTCAGTGCGACGGGTGAAATCCTAGCGGGACCACCGGCCACGGCTCCTAGCGATTGACCGCGAACTCAGGTTGCCACCGCGCCTCGGTGCGCTCGATTGAATGCCGCGGCCAAACCTTTGTACCAAAACCCGCTGCGCTTCAAAATGCGGGCCTGCGTCGGATAGTCGACATAGTAGATTCCAAAGCGCTTGGTGTATCCCAAGGACCATTCGAAGTTGTCGAGCAGCGACCATACGAAGTAGCCGCGCACATCCACACCCCGATCGATGGCGTCCGCGGTCGCCTGTATGTGAGTCTCGATATAGGCGCGCCGATCCTCATCCCTGACGCCGCCGTCAATGAGCAGATCCGGATAAGCCGCGCCATTTTCGGTGATGAACAGGGGCGGTAGGTCGTAGTCGCGATCCAGGCGCAACAGCAGGTCGGTAAACTTCGCCGGCGCCACCTCCCAACCCATATCGGTGACAGGGACGCCTTCGCGGCCAGGAGAAAAGGGGCGTCCCGCCATCGAAACGATCGGGTAGTAGTAATTCACGCCGAGAAAGTCGAGAGGTTCGGAAATCAACTGCAGGTCCCCATCCTGGGCGCGGGGTGCATCGGCGCCGAGAAATTCCAGAATATCCTGCGGATACTCGCCGCGCAGCAACGCGTCCATGTACCAGCGAACCAGCAGACCATCCTCGCGCGAGGCGAGAATCTGATCGGCCCGCGACTCGCTCGCGGAATAGACCGGCGAGAGATTGAGCACAATGCCAACGTCGAGATTGCTGCGCGCGCTGCGCATCGCTTTCGCGGCCAGTCCGTGGCTCAACAGGCAGTGATGCGAGACTTGCATGGCCACGGCGCGATCTTTAATGCCGGGCGCGAAGTGGCCTAATTCGTGGCCGATCGTCGCCGTGACCCACGGTTCGTTATGAGTCGCGAACGAACGCACGCGATCGCCGAGCCGCTCTGCCACCACCGCGGCGTATTCCGCGAATCGATAGGCCGTGTCCCGGTCGGCCCAGCCATGGTGCTCGCGCTGCAGCGCCGCGGGCAGGTCCCAGTGATAGAGCGTCGCAAATGGCTCAATGTCGCGCTCGAGCAGTCCGTCGACCAGGCGGTTATAGAAATCGATGCCGGGTCCGGCCACTTCGCCCGATCCTGTCGGCTGGACTCGCGGCCAGGAGATCGAGAAGCGATAGGCTCCCACGCCGAGCGCGGCGATCAAGTCGAGGTCCGACTCGAGTCGCTTGTAATGATCGCATGCGATGCTGCCATCGGAGCCGTCTGCGATGGCGCCGGGAAGCCGGCAGAACTCATCCCAAATGGAAGCGCCTTTGCCCTCGGCGGTCGAGGCACCCTCGATTTGAAACGCACTACTGGCAACTCCCCATATGAAAGTCGCCGGGAAGCGATTGGAGAGTTCATCGAGAGATTTACGATAGTTCATTGCTTGGCTTTCGTGATGTTTTTCTTGAAAAAGATCGAGTCTTGCCGCTCGGTTGCTTTAACTACGCCCGCGCCGCCCGTTGCGATCGGTTGACTCGCGGATCACCAGCTCGACGGGGGGAGGAGCGAATCGCGGTCGATTTCCGTCGAGGAGCTGAAGAATGGCCTGCGCGGATCGATCGCCGAGCTCTCCGATCGATTGGCGTACGCTGGTCAGCGGCGGAAGCCGGTATGCGGACGAGGGCAGATCGTCGAATCCGATCACCGACACATCGCCTGGCACTGACAGTCCTTTGCGGTAAAGGGCGAGGCAAGCGCCGTAGGCCGTTTGGTCGTTCACGCAAAAAAGCGCGGTGAATTTAGTGGGCGAGCCGAGCAATTCGATCGTCGCGCGCAACCCGCCTTCCTCGTGCCAATCGCCGACCGCCACCAGCCTCGGATCGAAATCAATTCCGGCTTCTTTGAGCGCTGTCTTGTATCCCTCGAACCTTTCGATCGCGTCGGGATGATTTTCGGATCCGGTGATGAAGGCGATCTTGCGGTGCCCAATCTCGGTCAGGTGCCGCACGGCAAGCATCGCGCCCTGGCGATCGTCAATTTGCAGGCTGAAC
>DATMNH010000002.1:0-5348 GCA_035568975.1 Casimicrobiaceae bacterium | reverse complement strand
CGGCTGCGATCCAGCGTCGGCACGTCCTGACGGCTCAAGACCAGCAGCACCGGACGATCGCGCGTCTCCACGGC
Source organism: Casimicrobiaceae bacterium (assembly GCA_035568975.1). Lineage (GTDB taxonomy): Bacteria > Pseudomonadota > Gammaproteobacteria > Burkholderiales > Casimicrobiaceae > PALSA-1003. The sequence goes on along the minus strand of DATMNH010000002.1, from coordinate 5,274 downwards.
GACGCGCCACGCGATCGCGGTTTCGTTGGCGTCGCCGGGACGGATCACGGTGAGGTTCGGAATGGCGCGCAGCGCTGCCAGCTGCTCCACCGGCTGATGGGTGGGGCCGTCCTCGCCGAGCGCGATGCTGTCGTGGGTGAACACGTGGATGACGTGCAGGCCCATCAGCGCCGCCAATCGGATGGGCGGACGCATGTAATCGGAGAAGATGAGGAAGGTCGAGCCGTACGGAAGCATTCCTCCGTGCGCCGCCATGCCGTTGACGATCGCGCCCATCGCATGCTCGCGCACGCCGAAGTGAAGGTTGCGACCGGCGTAACCCCACCCACCGCCGCCGGAGCCCTGAGTGTCGACGCCCTTGCCTGCCGGCGGATTGAAGTCTCCGAGTCCCTTGAGGGCGGTGTGGGTCGAGGGGTCGAGATCCGCGGAGCCGCCTGTCAATGCGGCCAGTCGCGGCGCGATGGCATTCATCACCTTGCCCGAAGCCACGCGCGTCGCCATACCCTTCGCGTCGGCGGGAAACACCGGCACCTCCGCATCCCAGTCGCGCGGCAGCTCGCCGCGAAGCGTCCGCGCGAGCTCCTCGGCCAGGTCGGGGAACGCCTGCGCATACGCCGCCATGCGTTCGCTGCTTGCCGCTTCATCGCGCGCGCCACGCGTCACCGCGTCGCGGAAGTGCGAGAGCGCCGCTTCGGGAACCAGAAACGGCGGCTCGACCGGCCAGTGGAGGTTTTGCTTGGTCAGGCGAACCTCCTCGACGCCGAGCGGGGAACCGTGTGCCTCGAAGCTGTCGTGCTTGTTCGGCGAGCCGAAGCCAATGTGGGTGCGGACCAGAATCAGCGACGGTCGCGCGGTTTCCGCACGGGCGGCGCGCAGCGCGGCGTCGATTGCAGCAAGGTCATTGCCGTCCGCCACCGACACGGTATGCCAGCCGTAAGCCTCGAAACGCCGCGCGCGATCTTCCGAGAACGTGATGTCGGTGCCGGCAGCCAGAGTGACGTAGTTGTCGTCGTAGAGAAAAGTCAGCTTGCCGAGGCGCAAATGGCCGGCCAGCGAAGCTGCCTCAGAAGCCACGCCCTCCATGAGGTCACCGTCACTGACGATAGCGTAGGTGGCGTGATCGATCACCTCGAATCCGGGACGGTTGTAGCGCGCCGCGAGCTGCGCTTCGGCGATCGCCATGCCCACCGCGTTGGCGAATCCCTGGCCGAGCGGTCCCGTGGTGGTCTCCACGCCGGGCGTGTGTCCGCGCTCCGGGTGCCCCGGCGCCTTGCTGCCGAACTGGCGAAACTGTTTGATGTCGTCCAACGAAAGCTCATAGCCGGTGAGATACAGCAGACTGTAGAGCAGCATCGAACCGTGTCCCGCAGAAAGCACGAAGCGATCGCGATCGAACCATTCCGGATTCCGCGGATTGTGCTTGAGCAGGCGCGTCCACAGCACATACGCCATCGGCGCTGCGCCCATCGGCATGCCCGGATGCCCGCTCTTCGCTTTTTGCACCGCGTCGACCGAGAGGAAGCGGATGGTGTTGATGCATAGCTGATCGATTTGATCCGACATCGTGACTCCTTGGCGATAAGTACTGACCCTTGCTTAAGCTGCGTGACGAGGTTCCGCCATTCCCGCGCAAGCGGGAATCCATTTACATTTGGTCTCTGGCGAAAATGGATCCCCGCGTTCGCGGGGCTGACGATTGAGTCCTGTCACTTGCTTCGGAAAACCTCAATAAAACACATCGAGCGTCGTACCGGCGATTGGGATTCGCGTCAAGGTTCCTTCAACGCGCGGTCGACGACGTCCTGCGCGTCTCGCACCAGAATGCGCAAATGGTCGCCGCCGCGGAAACTCTCGGCGTAGATCTTGTAGATGTCCTCGGTGCCGGACGGGCGCGCGGCAAACCACCCGCTCGCGGCGATCACCTTGATGCCGCCGATGGGTGCGCCGTTACCCGGCGCGCGATCGAGTATCTTATCGATCGGTTCGCCGGCCAACTCGGTGATCTGGATCTGTCGCGGCGAGAGCTTCGCGAGCTTTTGTTTCTGCTTGGGCGTTGCCGGCGCCTCGACACGGTCCGCCGCCGGCGCACCGAGCTCGCGCGTCAGATCGCGATACAGCTCGGCGGGATCGCGGCGGCTGCGCGCAGTCATTTCCGCCGCAAGCAGTGCCGGCACGATCCCGTCCTTGTCCGTGGTCCAGGCTGTCCCGTCGATGCGCAAAAAAGAAGCTCCGGCGCTTTCTTCACCGCCGAAACCGAGCGAGCCGCCGAGCAGCCCATCGACGAACCATTTAAAACCGACCGGGATCTCGTAGAGCTTGCGGCCCAATCTCGCGGTCACCCGGTCGATCATCGCGCTGCTGACTACCGTCTTTCCCACCGCCGCCGCCTGTTTCCAGCGGACGCGGTTTTGGAACAAGTAGTCGATCGCCACCGAGAGATAGTGATTCGAAGGCATCAAGCCCCCGCTTGGCGTCACGATGCCGTGGCGATCGTGATCGGTGTCGCAGGCGAACGCGATATCGTAGCGATCCTTGAGGCCGATCAGACGCCGCATCGCGTACGGCGACGACGGGTCCATACGGATGCGCCCGTCCCAGTCCAGAGTCATGAAGCCGAATGTCGGGTCGACCACTTCGCTGACCACGGTCAGATCGAGCTTGTAGTGCTCGGCGATCCTCGCCCAGTAATGAACGCCGGCGCCGCCCATGGGATCGACGCCCATGCGAATGCCGGAACCGCGGATGACATCGAAGTCGATCACGCTGTCGAGATCGGCGATATAGGCATTCAGAAAATCGTGCTCGCGCGTGCTTGGAGCGCACCGCGCACGATCGAACGAGACGCGTTTCACTTCTTTCAAGCTTGATTCCAGCAGCGCGTTCGCCGTCGCTTCGATCCAGCCGGTGGCGTCGGTATCGGCCGGACCGCCATTCGACGGGTTGTATTTGAAGCCGCCGTTGTCGGGCGGATTATGCGAAGGCGTCACCACGATGCCGTCGGCCAGTCCTTTTTCGCGCCCACGGTTGTAAACGAGAATGGCGTGCGACACCGCCGGCGTCGGCGTGTATTCGCCGCCCTTCGAGATCAGGGTTTCGACGCCGTTGGCGGCCAGTACCTCGAGAGCGCTCTCGAACGCCGGCACCGACAAGGCATGGGTGTCGATACCGATGAACAGCGGACCGTCGATCCCCTGCCCCTGGCGGTAAAGACAGATTGCCTGCGTCATGGCGAGCACGTGCGCCTCGTTGAAGCTCCTGTCGAACGATGTGCCGCGATGGCCGGAGGTGCCGAAGGATACTCGCTGTGTCGGCACCGAGGGATCGGGCCGCAGGCTGAAGTAGGCAGCGACCAGCTTCGCCACATCTACGAGTTGAGGGCCTTTCGCGGGCTGTCCGGCCAGCGGACTGATATGCGTGCTCACCTTCGTCACTCGCGCAATGCGCGATAGCGCCGGATCAGCGCATTGGTCGAGCTGTCATGTTCGAGAATGGGCTCGTTGATGCTGGAGATTTCGGCGGCAGTGCGCTTGGCCAATGCCTTGCCAAGCTCGACGCCCCATTGATCGAAGGAGTCGATGTTCCAGATCGCGCCCTGCACGAACACGCTATGCTCGTAGAGTGCGACCAGCGCGCCGAGCGTGCTTGGCGTAAGCCGTTCGGCAAGTATGGTGTTGCTGGGACGATTGCCCTCAAAAGTGCGATGTGGAACCAGGTTGTCGGGCGTTCCCTCGGCCTTCACTTCCTCGGCGGTCTTTCCGAACGCCAGCGCCTCGCCCTGTGCAAACAGATTGGCCATCAGCAGGTCGTGCTGGTCGCCGAGGGGATTGAGCGCCTGGCAGAAGCCGATGAAGTCGCAAGCGATGCGCCGCGTTCCCTGATGGATCAATTGGAAGAAGGAATGCTGGCCGTTGGTGCCGGGCTCGCCCCAGTAGATCGGCCCGGTCTGGTAATCCACGCGCTCGCCGTCAAGCGTGACGTGCTTGCCGTTGCTCTCCATCGTGAGCTGCTGCAGATACGCCGGGAAGCGCTTGAGATATTGGTCGTAAGGCAGGACCGCGACGGTCGGCGCGTCCAGAAAATCGTTATTCCAGATCGCAAGCAGCCCGAGCAGCAGCGGCAGGTTGCGATTCGGCGGCGCGGTGCGGAAATGTTCGTCCATCGCGCGAAACCCGGACAGCATCGCGCGGAAGTTGTCGCCACCGATCGCGAGCATGGTCGAAAGCCCGATCGCCGAATCCATGGAGTAGCGGCCGCCGACCCAGTCCCAGAACCCGAACATGTTGTCGAGATCGATGCCGAACTTGGCAACCTCGTCGGCGTTGGTCGAGACGGCGACGAAATGCCGAGCCACGGCCTTTTCGTCGCCGAGTCCGCGCAGACACCAGGCGCGCGCGGCACGCGCGTTGGTGAGCGTCTCCAGCGTGGTGAAGGTCTTGGAGCAGATGATAAACAGCGTCTCGCCGGGCTCGAGGTCGCGCACTGCCTCGGAAAAATCGGTGCCATCCACGTTGGAGACAAAACGGAAGCTCATGTCGCGCTGGCTGTAATGGCGCAGTGCCTCGTACGCCATCACCGGACCCAGGTCCGACCCGCCGATGCCGATGTTAATGACATTGCGGATGCGCCTGCCGCTGTGACCGGTCCACTCGCCGCTGCGCACGCTCGCGGCAAATGCCGCCATGCGGTCGAGCACCGCATGCACGTCCGGCACCACGTCCTTGCCATCGACGAAAATGCGTTCGCTCGGCGGCGCGCGCAGGGCAACGTGCAGGACAGCGCGTTGCTCGGTGGCGTTGATCCTGTCGCCACGGAACATGGCGTCGATGCGATCGCGCAAGCGACAAGCTTCGGCAAGCGCCAGCAGCAAGCGCAGCGTCTCGTCGCTGATGCGGTTCTTCGAATAGTCCAGGTAGAGCCCGGCCGCCTCCGCAACCAGCCGTTCGCCCCGCGATGGATCGGCGGCAAAGAGCTCGCGCAGGTGCAAGCGCTCGATCTGTCCGTGATGCTCCACGAGTGCGCGCCACTGAGGGCGCACTGTCAGAGGCTGCCTTGTCGGCGAAGCGGGATTGCCCATGTCAGCCACGTATCTAAAGCCATGTCCCGCCGCGCTAGCCGGCATGGGCGAGCGCGTCACTCTTGTCCGCGATGCGCGTCATCAGCTCTTTCCAGGACTTCGTGAACGCCTGCGCGCCGTCGCGCTGCAGTTGAGCGGCGAGCGCGTCGGTATCGATCCCGGCCTTTGCAAATCTCGCCAGCACCGCTTCGGCGTCTCCG
>DATMNH010000001.1:0-8905 GCA_035568975.1 Casimicrobiaceae bacterium | reverse complement strand
TGACTTGGCGCGCTCGTCGGTGATGACAGCGGCGCTGAGCGCCACATCGTATTTGCCCGATGCAACGCCGGGAAGGATTCCCTGCCATGGCAGGATCTCCTGTCGGATTTCAAACGGCGCCGACTTTTTCAGTATCGCCAGAAGCGCATGGTCGTAACCCATCGGTTTACCGTTGACCACATACTCGAATGGCGGGTAATCGTCTTCGGTCGCGACGATCATGTAGCCGCGCTTCTTGATTTCGTCGAGCGTGGCTCCCGTGGCGTATGGCGCCCCACAGGCGCACACGACCGCTGCCACGAATACAACTGAGAGCCAATGCAAGATCCGGGCGCGCTGGAGTGCATTGACGACGTGCACAATGATGGTCATCTCGATCTCCCTAGTCAGAGGTTCCACGTCGCGGGAAGGACTGCCGCGAAAGTTCGCGTGCTCCGGCGCCGACCTGCTGCCGCGCGAGGGTTCGGCACAGGATCGCACGTGCCGCGGGTCCTGCAGTATTTGTGCCACCGTCGCAGGTGCTACAAATCTGCTGTGCGCGCAGGCAGGGCCCCGGCGCGTTGCATTGATGGACGGCTTCCTTCCACCTCGATCATGCACCAATATGGTCCGCAAAGGCCAGACAAGGCACCAAATTGATGAGGTGGCGCGCCCGGCTTGTCCCAATTCGGAACACGATCCGGGCGAGGGATCCCCTCCCTCCGGGCAGATTTCATTGCTTCGTAGAACCGACGAGTGAATGACCGGTTCCCGTCGGCCAGTCGGCCTTGAAGAGGCCGCCCGCGCTCAGCACGAGATCGACACGATCGGGCGCTGCGATGAGCTGTACTCCAACCGGGAGTCCGTCGACCTTTCCGCACGGTACGGCGAGAGTGGGAAGCCCCGCAAGTGTCCACAGCCCCTGCAGACTGGAGGGTCCTGTTTCCTCCGAGTACACCGGCGCGGTGCCGTCCGTCGCGGGAGCGAGAATGATGGTGCCTCCCGCAAGCAGTTTCTGCAGTTCCTGCCGATACACTTGTGCTTCCGCTATCGCTTCGTTGTACTCGCGCTCGGACACCGCTCGGCCATCGTCAATGATCCTGCGCAGGCGATCGCTCATGGCATTGCCGAACGTATCTCGATCGTGCCCGTGGTTCATCGCAATGTCTCGGAAAAGAATCGTTTCGTAACACGACACGACATTTGCGAAACTCGATGGCAGCCTGCCTCCTTCTACCCGGATTCCGTTACCTTCGAGCAAGGCCTGAGCCCTGTTCAATGCTTCTCGCGTGGGTGGCTCGATGCGTTCCTGCATCGGTCCTTCAATGCGCAAAGCGCGGGTCGGCGTCTTCTCCGGCGAGATAGTCGCCGTCTGCGTCGCATCTTTATCGAACATGACTCGGCAAACAAGCGAAATGTCCGCCACGGTTCGTGCCATCGGACCAATGTGATCGAGGTAGCGCGATAAAGGCATTGCACCACTCGTGTTGATTGCGCCTTTGGTCGGCTTCAACCCAAATATTCCGCAATACGTCGAAGGACGAATGATCGACCCGACGGTTTGCGTGGCCACCGCAATGGGTACCATGCCCGCCGCGACAGCCGCCGCCGAGCCGCTCGATGATCCGCCGGGCGTATGCGCAAAATTATGGGGATTGGTCGTGGGGCCGGCGCGCGCAATCGCGTACTCCGTGGAGACCGTCGTACCGACGATGATCGCCCCGGCTTCTCGAAGCCGCTGTACCACAATCGCATCGCGTGCGGGTATTCGCGATCGGTGCACCTGGGTCCCGAGCGTGCATTTGAGACCGGCAACATCGACGGTTTCCTTCACGGCGATCGGAATTCCGTGAAGCGGACCGGACGGACTCTTTTCGTCGAGCTCGCTGGCCTGCCGCAAAGCGCCATCGACATCAATGTCGACGAATGCGCGCACAATCGGATCCAGCTCGGCGATTCTCGCAAGGCAACTCTCTGTCACCTCTCGTGCTGAACATTCGTTTGTCCGCAGGAGCGCGATCAATTCGATTGCCGTAAATCCATGCAGCGCCTTCGATGTCTTTTGTGCGGTCATGGGAATCAGGGTTGTATCCGTTCGACGCTTCCGCCAACGGGTGAAAGCCGGCGGGCTTAGTAAGATATGATAACTACAAGAACTCGAAGCGACTGGTTACTAAGCTACGTGGCGCGCGAGGACATCGACGAGAACGCATTGATCGCGGTCGAAGGACAGACATTCTTTCCCTATAAGGGGCTTGCCAGCTACTACGATGTCGGCGGCCACAAAAGGGCGGCGTGGTTCTATACGCAGGCGTGGCCCGAGGTCGCACGCGTCTCCAACCTAGTCTCCTTCGAGCCGGACGACATCGAGGTCTTCCTCGACAACAAGAAACTCGCCCTCGAGCCGGGTCAGGGCGTCATGCCGCACGGAATCGACCGAGGCCTGGATCCCGACGAAATCCTGGATCTGGGTAACGGCCCAGCCCGCCCTAAGGTTTCCGATCACCAAGAGAGCGGAGCGACATGGCTCGACTCCTGTCGGTGAACGTCGGACTTCCGCGCGACATCGAGTGGAAGGGTCGCACAGTGCACACCGCCATCTGGAAGGATCCAGTGCGTGGCCGCTGTCGGGTCGGCCGGTTGAACCTGGACGGAGACGGTCAAGGCGACCTGGCCGGGCACGGTGGCGAGCAGCGCGCCGTCTTCGTCTACCAGATCGAGTCGTATCGCCATTGGCAGGAGCAGCTGAACAGAACTGATTTCGTCCACGGACAGTTCGGAGAGAACTTCACGATCGAAGGATTGCCCGACGATGCCGTGTGCATCGGCGACCGCTATCAGATCGGCGGCGCGCTGTTCGAGGTCACGCAACCTCGCGTGACCTGCTATCGCGTCGGCATTCGGATGAACGAGCCCCGGATGCCGGCATTGCTGACATCCAGCGGGCGGCCAGGGTTCTACTTCCGCGTCCTGCAGGAAGGCGCGGTGGGCGCCGGCGACGAAATCGTCAAGGTGGGAGAGGCGAAGGAGCGAATGACCGTCGCGGAGATCAACGCGCTCCTCTATTCGCCCGATCATGCGCGCGATCGACTGGAGCGGGCGTTGCGGATCGAGGCGCTTTCGCCTGGATGGCGCTCATCGTTCGAGGCCTTGCTGCAGAGCCACACGAGCGGTAATGCGGGGCTCGTGCCGGATGCGGCTGCGCATCCGGCTGCCCCAGGATTTCGGCCACTTGCGGTGGCAGCGATCGATCAGGAGTCCGCGGACGTCCTCTCGCTGACGATGCAGAGCCCGAACGCTCAGCCGCTGCCAACGGCGATGCCCGGCCAGTACGTGGTCTTGCGTCTTCAACGGGGCGCCGGCGACCCGCCGCTCTTTCGCAGCTACTCGCTTTCGGGTCCCCTCTCGACGGAGCGCTATCGAATCAGCGTGAAGATCGAGTCGAATGGGGCGGCTGGAACCTACCTGAGGGAGCATGTCCGGGTGGACGATGTTCTCGACGTCAGCTCGCCGCGCGGAAGCTTCATTCTGCAGCCCGGAGAGCGGCCGGTGGTGCTGGTGAGCGCGGGAATCGGGGCGACACCGGTTCTGGCGATTCTGCACGCGCTGGCGGCTGCCCGGTCGACACGGCAGGTCTTGTGGCTCCACGGGGCTCGCGATCGGCAGCATCATCCATTTGCCGCCGAAGTCCGCCGGCTCATGGTCGCGCTTCCGCACGCCCGCAGCTATGTTTGTTACAGCAGCCCGGGGTCGCGCGACAATATGGGTGAGGATTTCGACGCTGCCGGTCACCTCTCGCGCTCGGTCTTCGACGAGGTGGGCGTCCCACGAGAGGCGGATGTCTACCTCTGCGGGCCGACTCGCTTCATGGCAGAGATGAAAGAGGCGCTCGCAGCGTTGGGCGTTGCGCCGGAGCAGATTCACGTCGAAATCTTCAACGGCGGTGAGTCGAGGACTCCTGGGGTCGTCGGTGCAGCGACGCGAGCTCCGCATCTGCCCAAGGACGACGCCAGCACCGGTCCGCTGGTATCGTTCGCGCGCAGTGGCCTCGCCGCACACTGGAAGGCGTCGGCCTACCAAAGCATTTTGGAGCTCGCAGAGGCGTGTGACGTGCCTGTTCGGTGGTCGTGCCGCACCGGCGTCTGTCACAACTGTGAGAGCGGTTTGATTTCTGGGTCCGTCACCTACCAGCCTGATCCGCTCGATTCACCCGCAGAGGGAAATGTCCTGATCTGCTGCTCCCGGCCGCAGGATGACGTGGTGATCGACATCTGAGTGGCACCCACCGACCCACGACAACACCCGGCGGATCTTTGTGGGTCTGCAGCCCGGGATCTGATCAGCGACCCCGTTCGAATGTCGGCCCTCCTGCTGGCTTGACGAGTTTTCTTGCAAGCCTCGTCGGCAAGTTGACCGAACCTTACGCCGTCACCGCGCGGCGCCGAGAATGCCGAAACGGGTCTGCGCCCTGTGGCGCACGAAGGCGACGATCTCCACCGGCAGCACCGGCCGGCTGATGTAGTAGCCCTGCATTTCGTCACAGCCGCGCTGACGCAGGAATTGCGCCTGCTCGCGCGTTTCCACGCCCTCGGCGACGACTCGCAGCCGCAGGCTGCGCGCCATCGCAATGATCGCCGTGGTGATCGCCGCATCATCCGGGTCGACCGCAATGTCGCCGATGAATGAGCGATCGATCTTGAGCGCATCGATCGGGAACTTCCGCAGCCGAGCGAGCGAGGAGTAGCCGGTCCCGAAATCGTCGATCGATACCTGTACTCCCATCGCCTTAACCTGGCGCAGCGTCTCCAATGCGCGCTCGTGCCGGTCGACCATCACGCTCTCGGTGATTTCCAATTCCAGAAGCCGGGGATCGAGTCCCGTTTCACTCAGGGTTGCATGGATGTCGGCAGCAAGCTGCGGGTCGTTGAATTGCCGCGCCGACAGGTTTACGGCGACGCTGAACGGCGGCAACCCCAGCGCCTGCCATGCCATGGCCTGGCTGCAGGCGCTGCGCAGCACCCAGCGGCCAAAGGGCAGTATGAGCCCTGATTCCTCGGCCAATGGAATGAACGCGCCGGGTGGCACCAAGCCGTGCTCCGGGTGCTGCCAGCGGATCAGCGCTTCGACCCCGACCATCGCACCGGTCGCGACGGAGACTTTGGGCTGATACAGCAGCAGCAACTGGTTCAGCTCGAGCGCGCGATGAAGGCTCGCGCCGAGCAGCATGCGTGCCTTCTGGGGTTGATCGAGCGCTTCGGAGAAAAAGGCGAAGCCGTTGCGCCCCGATCCTTTCGCGTGGTACATCGCAATGTCCGCATTCCTGAGCAGCGTGGGAGCGTCTTCGCCGTCGGCCGGATACATCGCGATGCCCACGCTCGCGCCGAGCCGGCATTCCTCACCGCGCACGAGCAACGGTTCGGCAAGTGTTTCCACGACCCGCCGCGCCAAGTCAGCGACGCTCTTAGTCGACACCGCGCTCTCCGCCAGAAGCACGAATTCGTCGCCGCCCAGGCGCGCCAGCGTGTCCGCACCGCGCACCGCCTTCTGCAACCGCTGCGCCATCACCTTCAGCACCTCGTCGCCGACGAGGTGGCCCAGCGTATCGTTGAGGTCCTTGAATCGGTCCAGATCGATGAACATCACGGCGAACTGGTGGCTGTCCCGGCCCGCCCTGGCGAGCGCATGATCGAAGCAGTCAAAAAACGTCGATCGGTTGAACAGGCTGGTCAACGTGTCGAAGCGCGCAAGGCAGGTCAGTTTTTCTTCGGCCATCTTCTGCTGCGTGATGTCGCGGCCTACGCCTCGATAGCCCTCAAATTGCCCGTCATCGCCGAACACCGGCTCGCCGCTGACCCAAGAATACGAATACGAGCCGTCAGGCAGGCGCCGCCGCAACTGCAGGTCGTGGAACGTCATGCGCGCCGCGAGGCGAACACGATGCGCCGCCCAGCCTTCGACGGGCGGTTCCACACGGGGCAGCTCCCAGCGGGTTTTGCCGATGTGCTCCTCTTCCGAGACGCCGGTCGACTCGCGGAAGCGGCCCGCAATCGACGTGAACCGCAACTCCGCGTCCTGCTCCCAGAACCAATCTGAGCTGAGCGAGGTCAGGCTGCGAAACCGGCCCTCGCTTTTCTGCAGCTCGGCGGTGCGTTCGTCGACGCGCGTTTCGAGGATGTCGCGTTCTTTCTCCAACGCCTCGAAGAGTTCCTGCATCTCGGCCGACGAGATCTCCAGCGAGCGCTGCGACAGATACCGTTCCTGATCCACGCCAGCGTAGGACTGGCTGACTTTGGTCAGGAATTCGCGCCACGCCGACGTGGAAGGCGCCTGGTCGGTCTCGAGACCGAGCCGTCGGAGCTGGCGCGACAGCAGGTTATGCAACGACTTCACGCAATGTGGTAAGCGTCATCGTCTGGTTGTGCAGATCACAACCGGAAAATCCATTCGGCGAAATCTCACCGTACGAATAGAAGCCGATCTGCTGCGAACCGGCAGGCAGCGCGTGCAGCACAGCCTCAGTCTCCTCCTCGACCCGCTGCCCGAGCACCAACCGGCGACCGACGCAGCTGATTGCGAGCGACAACACAGGGTCGCCGGAGCCGCCGACCATGGCGCTCGCCGCGGCCAACGCGGCGCCTTCGATCAGGCGATCGTCAGTGGCGCGCATCAGCCGAGCACGCCACCCTTGCGGCACGTCGCCCGCGAAGGTCATCGACTGCGCGGGCTCGTCAATCGCCAGGATCGTTCGTACCACCGCGTGGCTGTCTTCGACACCGTCGCGGATCGCGAGCGGAAACAGGAGCGCCGTCGCCGGCAGCCCTTTCGCCAATTCGCCGAGATAGGTCTTGTAAAGCGCCAGCGCCGGCTTGCCGTCCAGTTCGTAAAGCACATTGCCCTCCGAGCGAGTTACACGCCGCTCAGGACCAAAGATGTCCCAGCCGCCCTTGGAGCCCGTGGTTACCTCGACTGCGCCCGAGAGTCCGACCGCAGTCACGTAACCGCTGCGCGGTTGCCCGTCGACGATAACCCACGTCCGCGCGAAGCGATCACCGTCGCCGGCGAGCCCGCCGCTGATGATCGTGTCTGGCGGAAGCATCCGGGCCATTCCTTTCACCAGCTCGCTGCCATTGACGCGTAGTCCGTCCGAGAGCACGAGAACCAAGCGAGGATGGATTCCGGCGAGTTCGGCGCCGATGCAGGAGCCGGCCTGCGCCGAATCGGCCATGGCGTCAATCGGTGCCGCCGCGTACGCCACGGTCGCGTGCTCGAATCGCGCGACGGCGACGACCAGCGTGTCGTCGGCGACCAGATCGGCGTGGATCTCGCCTGCGCTCGAGCACCCGATCACCTTGCTGCGGGGGAAGGCAGCCATCAATTCGGTCAATGCCGCCGGCGAATCGATATAGCTCGCGGCGCCAAACGCGATGACCAGCGTATTCGGCCCGTCGAGCTCGGTCGGCAAGGCGCACGACCAGCCAGCGTCCTCTCTGTAGGTCAGAGTCTTGCTATCCATAGTGGTTACCCGCTGAGGCTAGACTAACTGCCAACCGCAATTTGCGGGCCAAGCACGTCAGACGTAGGGATGCATGGGCAAGTACGACAGGCCGGCGCCACGATTTGCCGGCGACTCATGCCTCGTCGCCGGCAACTACTGCCGCGGTGCGTCCGTTCAGTCGCCCTCGGTGGCCGCAGTTTCAACGCAGCGCCCTGCCCAGCCCGGAAAAAGGTTATTTCGTTCCTATCGAATCCGAATCGACCGATACCCTGTGACCTATCTGGTCGACGCTAATGTCCTCAGCGAGGCCACCAAGCCTGCGCCCAATTCCAATGCAATCCAGTGGTTGCGGCACAACGAGCGTGCAATAGCGGTAGACCCCATCATTCTGGGTGAGATTCGCTTCGGCATTCATCTCCTACCTGCGGGGAGGCAACGTCGTCGACTCGAAACCTGGTTCGATGAGGGAGTCGCGAAAATCGTCTGCGTTTCATGGGATGCGGTGACGGGCCTTCGATGGGTAAAGCTTCTGGCTGAACTGCGCAAGTCCGGTAAATCGATGCCGATAAAGGACAGTCTGATTGCAGCGACCGCGCTCGTTCACGACTTCATCGTCGTCACCAGAAACACGCACGACTTCAGAAAAGCGCACGTGAAGGTACTGGATCCATTCGCGTGACCTCACCGCCATCCCTAGGTGCTCTCGCCATTGCTGAAGAACTCGTAGACAATTTCTCCCGGCGATCTCGTTCGAGCGCGTGCTGGCTTCGGCGAAGGCGCGTTACATTCGTCGGGCTGACCGCGACGCCCCAGCGCCGCGATGGGCGCCATCCCATCACCCAAATGCAGCTTGGTCCCGTACGCTTCACGGTGAGTGTAAAGACACAGGCGATCAGCAAGGCCCAGCTCGCCGCCATGATCGAAGAGGTCACGGTCGACGCGCACGGCGACTCGGGGCAGACGACCGGTTGGTACACGATGCTCGTGGAAGACCTTGCGCTGCCGTTTGAAACCACCCTGCTCGGTGTCGCGGTGAAAGTCGTCGCGCTCGACCTTCGTGGCGACAACACCATCGTCGCCATCTGCAACCGGAGATTTTGGGCGGCCGCCCGGGCTGGCAAGAAGCGGCGGTTCACCACAATGAACGATGCTTAAAACTTAGGCAGCTTTGTGGCCAAGAATTGACTGAAGCAGCACCAAGAACGGCCCAAAATTCCTTTCAAAATAACTGTGGTAATTGCCAATAGAGAATGACAACTTGCTCGTATATTATTGATTTAGACTAATAAATGGCGGAGAGGGCGGGATTCGAACCCGCGTTAGGGTGTTACCCTAAACACGCTTTCCAGGCGTGCGACTTAAACCGCTCATCCACCTCTCCGTGAGGCGATCCGCGCAAATGCGCGGTTTGATGGCGGAGAGGGTGGGATT